>CAZHDF010000100.1:0-12277 GCA_964531525.1 uncultured Alphaproteobacteria bacterium
CTAGCCTTATTTTCCGGTCTTTTGCCAGTTCACCGGATGGATCGCGTAAAAGAGTAGCGCATTCCCGGCTCGATACGTCAGCTTCGTCTTGGCCGGCAACCAGATCGTTTCGCGCGGTCCGGCGCGAAGAATCCCGTCGGATGTCTCGATTTCGAGCACGCCCTCCAAGACCAGAACGACCTCGTCGTATTGTGTGGTCCAAGGAATCTCCGCATCGACCATTCTGACGAAGCCGGTGCCGAGCTCGGTGCCGAAGTCGTCGTTCGTGATCTCGGCGATTTGGGCCATCTCGCCGTAGGCGAAGCGCGGTTTGAACGACAAAGATTCGAAGTCGATTTTTCTGGGCTGTATCTTCATCCCCTCTCTCCCAAAGTGGACGCCTATGCCTCGTGCCGGTTCGACCACAGCTCCCAGCGAAAGCGCGCGCGGACGCCGAGGTCGAGAAACGGTCGCGGCGGCAGGCGGGCGGGCGTGCCGAGGCCGCGCATGTCGTCGATCAGCGGATTGTCGCGCCCACTTGCCATGTCCGCCGCCAGGAGCCCGCCGATCGTGCCCTTGGTCACGCCGACGGCGTTTTGGCAGACCGCCATCCAGACGTTCGGCGCGACTTGGCCGAAGCCCGGCGCCCCGTTGCGCGACAGGCAAATGAATCCGGTCCAGGTATGTTCGATCTCGACGCTTCCCAGCATCGGAAAGCGAGCGTCGAACAGGGCCTTGTGACGCCGCGCGAGGGCTTGGCGCTCGGCTTCGGAAACGCGCTGGGACGGGCTGTATTCGATCTTCTGGCGGATCAGGATCCGGTGGTCGCCGGTGTAGCGCATCGTGATGCCGGCGAAGGCGTTGGCCGGCGTCAGCCCCCAAGCGTCGGCGACGCCGTAGGCTTGCCGCTCCGCCTCGTCAAGGCGGCGGGTCAGGCTGGCGTGCGCCGCCATTTGAAGCAGCCTTCGCCCGAGGATCCCGAACCGCTCGGCGAACCCGTTGACGGCGACGATCATCCTCGGCGCGCGGACCGAACCCGACGGCGTCGTCAAGCGCACGGGATCGCGATCGTCCCACTCGATGACCGGCGAGCGCTCGAACAGCGTCACATTGTCCGGAAGGCCGTCCGCCAGCCCGCGCGTCAACGCCGCCGGGTTCATCAGGACGCAGCCCGGCGTAAAGACGGCGGCGGCGAAGTGTGACGAGCCGGTTTTCTCGGCGATCGCGCTTTGGTCGAGCCAGGTGAAGGGCTCGCCCAATGCCTCGAGCTCGCGGGCGAACGGCTCCAGCACCTCGCGAACGCCCCGGGCGGAGACGGCGGCGTGGTACTTCCCGTCGCGCGACCAGTCGCAGTCGATGGCGTGCATCTCGACCTGTTTTCCGAGTTCGGCGATCGCCGCGCGCGCCAAGCGCATGAAGCGGTGCGAGCCTTCGAGCTCGTCGAGCGACGAGCCGACGTTGTGGGGAAGGTCGATCGCGAAGCCCGAATTGCGGCCCGAGGCGTTCTCGCCCACCTCGCCCGCTTCGAGCAGGACGATGGCCTCGTCGGGGCGGTTTTCCGCCAATCGCCGGGCGGCGGCGAGACCCGCGTAACCCGCGCCGACGACCACCCAATCGGCGTCGATCTCGCGCGCGAGCGGCGGCTTCGGGGATCTCGGAGGCAGAATGCGGCTCCAGCCGTTCGTCCGATCGTCGCGCGGCAGTCGGTCGATCTTCATGACCCGCCCCCATTCCTCGCACCGGCTCCCATGTTAGCCCCGGCGCGACTTATGGGAAGCGCCAATCAAAACGAAACCCCGCAAGACGCTGGTCTTGCGGGGTAAACTTGGTAGCGGAGGAGGGATTCGAACCCCCGACCCACGGATTATGATTCCGCTGCTCTACCAACTGAGCTACTCCGCCCCAAAAAGGACGCGAGCGGTATAGGGGCCGGCGAACGGCGTGTCAAGCGGCCCCCACGCCCGTCTCCACCGCGCCCGTCATGCCGCGCGCGCGGCCTCGGAACGCTCGATCCAGCCGCCACCCAGCACCCGCTCGCCGCGATAGGCGACGCAGGCCTGGCCCGGCGCGATCGCCGCCTGGGGGGCATCGAGCAGAACCTCGGCGCGTCCGTCGCCGAGGTCGCGAAGCCGCGCCGGGACCGCGGGCTGGGTCGCGCGCAGCTTGACCTCGACCGCCCGGGGCGCCGCGCCCAACGGCTCGTCTCCCAGCCAGTTGACCTCGTGGATCGTGAGCCGCCGGCCTTCGAGGGCCGCGCGCGGGCCGACCACGACGCGGCGCGCGGCGGGCTCGATCCGCACCACGTAGAGGGGCTCGGCCGCCGCGATGCCGAGGCCGCGCCGCTGGCCGACGGTAAAGCGCGCGATGCCGCCGTGAAGGCCGAGGACGCGGCCCTCGAGGTCCACGATCTCGCCGGGCGCGACCGCCTCGGGCCGAAGCTTGGCGATGACGCGGGCGTAATCGCCGTCGGGCACGAAGCAGATATCCTGGCTGTCGGGCTTGTCGGCGATCGCGAGGCCGAAGCGCCGGGCGAGCGCGCGGGTCCCGTCCTTGTCGAGCTCGCCGAGCGGAAAGCGCAGCCGGGCGAGCTGGCCGCGCGTGGTCGCGAACAGGAAATAGCTCTGATCGCGCCCCGGATCGGCCCCGCGCAGAAGCACCGGCCCACCCGCGCCCTCGGCGCGGCGCACGTAATGCCCGGTCGCGAGCGCATCGGCGCCGAGCTCGCCGGCGGTCGCCAGCAGGTCGCGGAACTTGACCCGCTGGTTGCAGCGCACGCAGGGGATCGGCGTCTCGCCGCGCAGATAGCTCTCGGCGAAGTCGTCGATGACGGCGGCGCGAAAGCGGCGCTCGTAGTCGAGCACGTAATGGGGAATGCCGAGCCGGTCGGCGACCCGGCGCGCGTCGTGAATGTCGCTTCCCGCGCAGCAGCTTCCCGGCCTGCCGACGGCGACCCCGTGATCGTAGAGCTGGAGCGTGATGCCGACCACGTCGTAGCCGCGCTCGGCGAGCAGCGCCGCGACCACCGACGAATCGACGCCGCCCGACATGGCGACCACGATCCGCGTGCGCGCGGGCGGCTTGTCGATGCCGAGATCGTTCATGGGGCGCGTTCCTTCATGGGCGGAATATAGGGCTCGGTCGGCGCGGCGCAAGCGCGGCGTCCGGCCCGATCACGCTCCCAGGATCGTCGCGAGACGGGCAATCGGCGCCGGATCGCGCAGTAGGCCCAGCGCGGCGCTGAAATGGCCTTGGCGGCGAATGAACAGATTTTCCTCGGGCAGGCCCCAGCGTTCGGCCATCGCCCGGCCCCGGGCATAGGGCGTCACGTCGTCGGCGTCGCCGAGCAGCATGACGATCCGCTCGGGCGGCACCATTGGTCCCTCGACCGGATCGACGAGGTCGCGCCAGCGGCCGAGCGCCGCGCCGTCCCAGCCCTGGGCGGCGAGCGCGGCGGGTAGGCCGAGCGCGCGCATCAGGCTGCTGTCGGTCGCCAGTCGGTCGACATGGTCGCAGACCGTCAGCAGGAGCAGGCCGTCGGGACGCAGCACCTCGGGCCAGCACGTCGCGCGGGCGGCGACGAGCTGGGCGGCGAGCGCGCCGAGGCTGAGTCCGCCGATCGCGACCGGACCCGCGCTCGTCCGCCGGCACCAGTCGATGACGACGGCGACCTCGCGGACCAGCGCCGTGAGCAGATCGAGCAGCCCGAGCGGCGCGCGGGCGAGCGCGGGCTCGCCGCCGTAGTAACCGTCGATCCGCCGCCGGTCGTGCCACGGGGTCTCCATCTCGATCAGGCGGAATCCCGCGTTGCAGACGGCATCGGCGAACCCCGGCACCGGCCCCCATTGCGAGGGCTCGACGAAGAAGCCGCGACAGAAGATCAGTGTCGGCGGATCGACCGCCCCCGGGGGCGAAACCACCTGGGCCACCACCCGGTCGGCCATCACCGGCGAGGGCGAGGCGAAGCGGAGCCAGTGGACCGCGCGTCCGGACACCGTCGCGACCACCTCGCTTTCCTCGATCGCGGGCATGAACGCGGGCGGCGAAAACGCGCGCGCGGGCGTCCGCGCGCTTTCGCCGTAACGCGCCTCGATTCCAGCCGGATCGACGATCTCGTAGCGCACCGGAGACCAGCGGTAACGACGACGAAGGAAGGAAAAGGCCCGGTGCGCGGCCATCCGTCGCCACGCCGCGCCGAGACGGCGCGCCTCGGCCGCGCCGAGCGCCGTCCCCGACAGGCGCCCGGCCCCGAAAGCCGCGGCCGCCCAGTCCGCCTCGGCGGCGCGCGCGGTCGCATCCAGCGCGGCGATCTCCGCGAGCGCGCGCGAAAGTCGGTCGCGGTCGCGGTCGTCGAGTGGACGATCGAGCGGCAGCGTCTCGGCGAAGCGCGCGACCTCTCCCCGCGACGCCAACGCCGTCGCCCAGGCGCGCGCCAAAGGCAGATAACGCCGGGCGACGACGTAAAGCGCCAGCCGGTCGAACCAGGGTCGCGTGACCAGCCCGCCGGGCGGTCCGCGCAGAAGAGCGAGAAGCCGTGCCTCGGTCAACACGCCGCGCCCGAGTGGGACAAGCCTGGACGGGGCAAGCGTCCGTCCTCAGTCGAGAAGGAAGTTGCGAGTCTCGTCGGGAAGCCGCACGGTGAGGCCGTCGAGTTCCTCGGTCATCACGATCTGACAACCGAGCCGCGAGGTCTCGGTCAGGCCGAAGGCGAGATCGAGCATGTCCTCCTCCTCCTCGGCGGCCTCCGAGAGGCGCTCGTAATCCTCGCGATCGACGATGACATGGCAGGTCGAGCAGGCAAGCGAGCCTTCGCAGGCGCCCTCGATGTCGATGTTGTTGCGGTGCGCGATCTCGAGAACCGAAAGCCCGACCGGGGCATCGACCTCGTGGCGCGTGCCATCGCGATCGATGAACGTCATCCTTGGCATATCTTTAAGAAACTCCGATCCATCCAACCTGACGCCTGACAATAAAAAACGTCAGTAAAAACCTGTAAGACATAAATAAAGCGATCCTCGAACCGGAGCCCCTCCAGACTCCCCGATTGACATATCGCGGATCACCGCCGAAGTCCATCCCGCGCGCGCAGCGGCCTCACGCCTCGGCCCGGCTCATCCGCCTGAGGCGCGCGACCCCAGCCGCCACGACGGCGACCGCGAAGTCGATCTCGGTCTCGGTGGTGAAGCGACCGACGGCGAAGCGGATCGAGCCCCGGGCCTCGGCGTCGTCGAGCCCGAGCGCGCGCAGCACGTAGGACGGCTCGACCGAAGCCGAGGTGCAAGCCGAGCCGGTCGAAGCCGCGAGGTCCTCGCGCAACGCCGCGAGCAAGGCGTTGCCGTCCACGCCCTTGAACGCGACGTTGAGATTGCCGGGCAGCCTTGCGGCGAGATCGCCGTTGATCGCGAGGTCGGGGACCGCCTCGACGAGGCCCGCGTGCAAGCGGTCGCGCAGCGAGGCGAGGCGCGGGGCTTCGTCGGCCATCTCGCGCCGGGCGATCTCGCAGGCCATGCCGAGCCCGACGCAGAGCGGCGCCGGAAGCGTGCCCGAACGCATTCCGCGTTCCTGCCCTCCGCCGTCGATCAGCGGCAGAAGCCGCGCCCGCGGGCGGCGGCGTACGTAAAGCGCGCCCACGCCCTTGGGACCGTAGAGCTTGTGGCCCGAGATGCTCGCGAGATCGAGGCTCATGGCCTCGACGTCGAGCGCGATCTTGCCCGCCGCCTGGGCGCAGTCGCTGTGAAAAAGAATCCCGCGCTCGCGGCACAGCGCGCCGATCCGGGCGAGCGGCTGGATAACGCCGATCTCGTTATGCGCCGCGAGCACCGAAACCAGAAGCGTGCGCTCATCGAGCGCCTCGGCCAGGCGGTCGAGATCGACAAGCCCGCTTCGCGGAACGGGAAGGAAAGTAACCGCGAAGCCCTCGCGCGCGAGCCGGCGGCAAGTCTCGATCACGCATTTATGCTCGGTCGCGAGCGTCACGATCCGGTCGCGGCGGCCGTGGCGGACCTCGCGCTCGAACCAGGCCGCGCCCTTGATCGCGAGATTGTTCGATTCGGTCGCGCCCGAGGTGAAGACGATCTCGCGCGCATCCGCCCCGATCAACGCCGCGACCCGGGCGCGTCCGACCTCGACCGCCTCGGCCGCCTCGGCGCCGAAGGCGTGGCCGATCGAATGGGGATTGCCGAACTTCTCGGTGAAATAGGGCAGCATCGCGTCGAGCACCCGGGGATCGACCGGGGTCGTCGCCTGATAGTCGAGATAGACCGGGCGGCGGAGATTGGCGCCGCGACCCTCGCGCAAGCTCCCGCTCATCGCTCCGCCTCGCCCTACCCCACTCAAGCCGCCGGGGCGCGCCGCGCGCGGGCGCGGAGCGTCTCCCAGGCCGCGACCAGTCGGTCGATCTCGTCCGCCCCGGTCGCGACGCCCAGGCTCACGCGAATCGCGGTCGCGGCCAAGTCCTCGGCGACCCCCATGGCG
This sequence comes from uncultured Alphaproteobacteria bacterium, assembly GCA_964531525.1. GTDB lineage: Bacteria > Pseudomonadota > Alphaproteobacteria > JAAXGF01 > JAAXGF01 > CAYYWV01. Next base: position 6,451 of record CAZHDF010000100.1, read on the forward strand.
CGCAGCACGTGGGACGGCCCGACCTTGCCCGACGAGCAGGCCGCGCCGGCGCTGACCGCGATGCCCTCGAGATCGAACGCCATCACCTGGGTCTCGCTCGCCACGCCGGGCATGGCGAGGCAGCTCGTGTTGGCGAGCCGCTCGGCCTCGGCGCCGAACACGACCAGGTCGGGCGCGATCGTCTTCAAGCGCCGTTCGAGATCGTCGCGCAGCGCCGCGAGACGCGGCTGCTCGGCGATCTCGGCCGCCGCCTCGCGCGCGGCGACGCCGAAGCCGACGATGCCGGCGACGTTCTCGGTGCCCGCGCGACGGCCGCGCTCCTGCCCGCCGCCGACGATCAGCGGCGTCTCGATCTCGACGTCCGCGCCCAGAACCAGCGCGCCCACGCCCTGGGGACCGCCGATCTTGTGGGCCGACAGCGTCAGAAGATCGACCGTCTCCCAGACGCGATCGAGCGCCAGCCGCCCCGCGCCTTGAACCGCGTCGCAATGAACCAGCGCGCCGCGCGCATGGGCGCGCCGCGCCACCTCGGCCAGGGGCTGGATGACGCCGGTCTCGTTGTTGGCGAGCATCACCGAAACGAGCACCCTTTCGCCCTCGTCCGCGTCCCCCAGCGCTTCGAGCAGGGCGTCGAGCGCGTCGAGATCGACCCGCCCCGCGCCGTCGACCGGGATGCGCTGGGCATCGGGCGCCGCGCGAAGGACCGAGTCATGCTCGATCGCCGAAACCAGGACCGCGCCCGGCCCCGGCTGCAAGAGGGCGAGATTGTTGGCCTCGCTTCCGCCGCCGGTGAACACCACGCGCTCGGGCGGCGCGCCGACCAGCGCCGCGACCGCCGCGCGCGCATCCTCGACCCGCCGCCGCGCGGCACGCCCGAAACCATGGACCGACGAGGGATTGCCCGGCTCGCCGAGCGCTGCGGCCACGGCCTCGACGACGGCGGGTCTCGCCGGCGCGCCGGCGTTGTAATCCAGATACGCGGCCGCCGATGTCACCGAACGACTCGAAGGTTCGGATCGTCGTCGCCCGAGATCTCGGTGGAAAACTGGCGGCTCGCGACGCCGATCACCCGCTTGTCGCAAACGTCCTCGAGCGAGATCGCGCTGAGGAAGCGGTAGATGTGATGGCCGAGCTCCTCCCACAGATCGTGGGTCAGACAGCGGCTCTTGTTGGCCTTGCAGCCCTGGGGCGAACCCGGCTTGCAGCGGGTCGCCTCGATCGGCTCGTCGACGGCGAGGATGATATCGGCGATGCGGATGTCCGCGGGCGGACGGGCGAGAAGATAGCCGCCGCCCGGGCCGCGCACGCTCTTGACCAACCCGTTGCGCCTGAGCTTGCCGAAAAGCTGTTCGAGATAGGAAAGCGAAATCTCCTGGCGCCGCGCGATGGCGGCGAGCGAAACCGGCCGGCCGTCGCTGGCGAGCGATAGATCTGCCATGGCCATGACGGCGTAGCGTCCCTTGGTGCTGAGCTTCACGATTTAGCCTCCCGGATCAGGGTTGTTGGATCATCAGGTCCGAATCGCGCCGTCGGATCATTCCGGACGACGCACCCCTAACAAGCCGGCGGTTTTTTCCCGCCGGCGGTTTCGCCTTTGTTGAGCGGCTCGGGGGCCGCCATGGTGTCCTTGCCTTCGATACGACGCTCGAGCTCTTCGATGCGCGCGGTGAGCGTGCCGACATGGTCGAGCAGCCCGTCGATCGACTTGGCGACCGGGTCGGGAAGATCGGGCGTCGGCGTCCCGTAGGCAGCGAAGCGGTGGCCCGGGGTCGTGTCGCGGCCGCCGGCGATGCGCGCCGGAATGCCGACCACCGTGACGCCCGCGGGCACGTCCTTGACGACCACCGCGTTGGCGCCGATCCGGGCGTTCGCGCCGACCGTGATCGGCCCCAGGATCTGCGCGCCCGAGCCGACGATCACGCCGTCGCAAAGCGTCGGGTGGCGCTTCTGGTTGACCTGGGACGAGGAATCGACCGCCGGCGCGATGCCGCCCAGCGTCACGTCGTGATAGAGCGTCACGTCGTCGCCGATCTCGGCGGTCTCGCCGATCACCACGCCCATGCCGTGGTCGATGAAGAAGCGCTCGCCGATCCGCGCGCCGGGGTGGATCTCGATGCCCGTGAAGATCCGTCCGAGATGCGACAGAAAACGTCCGAGCAGGCGCAGCCGCCGCTCCCACAGCCAATGCGCGAGGCGATAGATATGGACGGCGTGGAAGCCGGGATAGCAGAGCACGACCTCCGCGCGCGAGCGCACCGCCGGATCGCGCTCGAAGACGACGTCGATCTCCTCGTGAAGTCTCTTGAACATCTTCCCGCCCGCCCGCTAGTATGGCGCCCGAAATCCTGGCGCCCCTGGGTAAAAAGCCATGCGTGGTTCGTGTATCGCCACCGCTGGGTCAATTGCCGTGAGGGGTCGGCCCGTGCGTTTGATATATATTTCCCGACCTGCGCGGTCAAGTTTAGGGCAAGAAATCCTTTCGATGTCGTCACAAAAATCAAGGCGTTGCCTCTGCCTTCCCGAGCGCGGCGCCTTTCCGTTCGGACGCATCAAGGGTCGGCCAGCGATGGGCCGGGACGCCGCGCGTGCCTGAGGTTCTCGTCAACGGCCCGGAAGGGCGCCTCGAAGCGCGCTATCGCCATGGCCGGACGCCGGACGCGCCCATCGCGCTGATCCTGCATCCCCACCCCCAGCACGGGGGAACCATGAACAACCGCGTCGTCTATACGCTTTATCAGATTTTCGCGGCCGCCGGCTTTTCGGTCCTGCGCTTCAATTTTCGCGGCGTCGGGCGCAGCCAGGGGAGCTACGACAACGGCATCGGCGAGCTCAGCGACGCGGCCGCCGCGCTCGACTGGCTACAAGGCTTCAACGCCAACGCGCGCGCCTGCTGGATCGGCGGCTTTTCCTTCGGCGCCTGGATCGCCATGCAGGTGCTGATGCGCCGGCCCGAGATCGACGGCTTCATCACGGTCGCGCCGCCGGCCAATATGTACGACTTCACCTTCCTCGCGCCCTGCCCGTCGTCGGGTCTGATCCTCCATGGCAATCGCGACGAGCTGGTGCCCGAGGCGGCGGTCGCCAAGCTCGCCGATAAGCTCGCCCATCAGCGCGGGATCACCATCGACTATCAGGTGATCGAGGGGGCCAACCACTTCTTCGTCGATCATCTCGACCACTTTACCCAAAGCGTCGGGAGCTATCTGCGCAAGCGCCTCGCCGAGGACGCGGCCGGCAAATAAGCGGCCGATCCCCTTCAGTCCTCGCGACAACGCGCGCGGTGTAGCGCCCCGCCGGTCAGCGGCCGGGGCGCGCCGGTGATCTCGGGGCGCGTGAGCGCGAGCCCGGCGCGCGCGCGCACCGCGAGATAGGCGAAGGCCTGGGCCTCGAGCGCATCACCGTCCCATCCCACCGCCTCGACCGGGGCGACCGGCCGGTCGAGCGCGCGGCCGAGCGCGGTCATGAGCGTGGGGTTGTGCCGCCCGCCGCCGGTGATCAGCCAGCGCCGGGGCTCGGCCGGAAGATGCGCTCGCGCGCGACCGAGCGCGGCGGCGGTGAAGGCCGCGAGCGTCGCCGCGCCGTCGGCCGCGTCCAGCCCGTCGGCGGCGCCCGCGAAGGCGTCGCGGTCGAGCGACTTGGGCGGCGCGCGGTCGAAATAGGGATTCTCCAGCAGCGCCGCCAGCCGCGCCGCGTCGACCCGCCCCCGGGCGGCGAGCGCGCCGTCGGCGTCGTAGGGTCCCGCGCCGTGGCGCGCGGCCCAGTCGTCGAGCAGCGCGCAGCCCGGCCCGGTATCGAAGGCCCGGAGCGCGTCGTCCGCGCCCACCCAGGTGAGGTTCGCGACCCCGCCCAGATTGACGATCGCGAGCGGACGCTCGCCGTCGCCGAGGCCGGCGGCGAGCGCCGCATGGTAGAGCGGCACCAGCGGCGCCCCCTCGCCCCCCGCGGCGACGTCCCGGCTCCGGAAGTCGCAGACCACGTCGATGCCCGTCAGCTCGGCGAGCAGCGCGCCGTCGCCCAACTGCCAGGTAAGCCGCTCGCCAGGGCGATGGACGACGGTATGGCCGTGAAAGCCGACCACCCCGACCGCGTCCGCCGCGACCCCCGCCTTGGCGAGCAGCGCCGCGACCGCCTCGGCATGGGCGCGCGTGATATCGCGCGCCACCGCGGGAACGTCCCCGCGCCCGCCGAGGGTCGCGCGCAGCCGCGCGCGCAGCTCGGGCGCGTAAGCGACCGTCAGCGCCGCCCCGGGGGCGAGCGACGCGCGCCCGTCGGTCGCGAGCAGCGCCGCGTCGATCCCGTCGAGCGAGGTACCGCTCATCAATCCGATCGCGAGAATTTCATCCGTCGCCATGACCCGCCGCGCCTCTCTCGTGGTCCCGATGTGCCCCCCGTTGTGACCCCGGGACGACTGTGATAAACCAGCCCCGCCGCGCCCGGCATCATAGCCGAACCGTCAAGCCACCGATCAAGCGCCGATGACCGAACCCAAATCCGCGTTCCTGCGCAGTATCACGGCGCGGGGCTTCATTCACCAGTGCACCGATCTCGACGCGCTCGACGCCCGCGCCGCCGCAGGCGAGCGCGGCGGCGACGAGGGGCCCGTGGTCGCGTATATCGGCTTCGACTGCACCGCGCCCAGCCTGCATGTCGGCAGCCTGGTCTCGATCATGCTGTTGCGCTGGTTCCAGCGGACCGGCCACAAGCCGATCGTGCTGATGGGCGGCGGCACGACCAAGGTCGGCGATCCGTCGGGCAAGGACGAATCGCGCCAGCTTCTCGACGATGCGGCGATTCAACGGAACATGAACGGCATCCGCCGCGCCTTCGAGCGCTTCATCGACTTCGGCGACGGCGCGAACGGCGCGATCATGGTCGACAACGCCGACTGGCTCGACGAGCTGCGCTACATCCCGTTCCTGCGCGACTACGGCCGCCATTTCTCGATCAACCGGATGCTGACCTTCGATTCGGTCAAGCTCCGGCTCGAGCGCGAGCAGCCGCTGACCTTCCTCGAATTCAACTACATGGTGCTCCAGGCCTACGACTTCGTCGAACTCGCCCGGCGTCACGACTGCGTCCTCCAGATGGGCGGCTCGGACCAATGGGGCAACATCGTCAACGGGGTCGAGCTCGGCCGCCGGGTCGACGGGCGGACGCTTTACGGCCTGACCACGCCGCTGATTACCACCGCCTCGGGCGCCAAGATGGGCAAGAGCGCCAAGGGCGCCGTCTGGCTCGACGCCGACATGCTTTCGCCCTACGACTACTGGCAGTACTGGCGCAACACCGAGGACGCCGACGTCGGTCGCTTCCTGCGTCTGTTCACCGAGCTTCCGCTCGACGAGATCGCGCGGCTCGAGGCGCTCGGCGGGGCCGAGATCAACGCCGCCAAGAAGGCGCTGGCCGACGCCGCGACGACGCTCTGCCACGGGGCCGAGGCCGCGCGCGAGGCCGCCGAGACCGCGCGCCGCACCTTCGAGGAGGGCCGCCACGGCGACGCCCTGCCGACGGTCGAGATCCCGCGCGCCGAGCTCGCCGCCGGCATCCCCGCCTTCGAGCTGTTCCGCCGCGCCGGGCTCTGCGCGACCGGCGGCGAGGCGCGGCGGCTGATCAAGGGCGGCGGCGCGCGGCTCAACGACGCACGAATCGAGGGCGAGCTTCGTCCCGTGACCCTCGACGACATCGCCAAGGACGGCGTCGTCAAGCTGTCGGCGGGCCGCAAGCGACACGCCCTACTGCGGCCGGTTTAGAGTCTTTTCTCTTTAGGCGGCACCGGCCCGCTCCCCCGCCCGGCCACCCATATTCTACGATCCCGTGGGTGGCCGGG
>CAZHDF010000101.1:0-12230 GCA_964531525.1 uncultured Alphaproteobacteria bacterium
AGAAGAACGACACCGGCACGTCGAGGATCTGGCTGAGCTGGTAGAGCCGGCTCGAGCCGATCCGGTTCACGCCGCGCTCGTATTTCTGAATCTGCTGAAACGTGAGGCCGAGCGCTTGACCGAGCTTTTCCTGGCTCATGCCGAGAAGCGTCCGGCGAAGACGCACGCGCCCGCCGACATGCACGTCAATGGGGTTTGGGCCCGTCGTTTTGGCTCCCAAGCTTTCCTCCTGATTCCTAATGTTTTATTCCCCACGCCACCGCGAAATGACGTTGCATTCGGCGGGACGCCCCGATTTACGTCCCAATTCAAGCGCACGGGGGTTACGCGCGCGTTAAAGCCCTGGGCCGCGCGGTGACGCTACACATACCATTGCGTGTAGTCAAACGGTCTTTGCCCGCAAGTTCCGGGACTATGAATTCCGTTTAACGGAACACCCTAAAACAACCGCAACCAATACGAGTAAAGGCCAGAGGCTCCAGCGAGCAAACGGCGGTGGCGCGGCGAGCGCGACCGGCAGCGAGACGTCGAGCACGCCGCCCTCGCCCAGGCCGAGACGCGCGCGCACCCGGCCGTAGGAATCGACCACGGCCGAGATCCCGGTATTGGCGGCGCGCACCAGCGGCAGTCCCTCCTCGACCGCGCGCAGCCGGGCGGCCGCGAAATGCTGGTAGGGGCCGCTGGAGACGCCGAACCAGGCGTCGTTGGTGATGTTGAGCAGCCAGCTCGGCCGGTCGGATGCATCGAGCACCCGGCCGGGAAAGATCGCCTCGTAGCAGATCAGGGGGCTGAAGGGCGGCAGGCCGGGCACGCGCAGCGTTCGCGGCCCGGGCCCGGCCGAGAAATCGAGCGAGCCGTAAGTGATCTTGTCGAGCGGCAGGATCGAGCGGAACGGCACGTATTCGCCGAACGGCACCAAGTGGAACTTGTCGTAGCTCGCGACCACGCGTCCCCGGTCGTCGACGGCGGCGAGGTTGTTCCAGATCCGGCGCTCGGGCGCGCCCTCGGGCGACCAGCGAATCGCACCGGTGATCACCGCGCCGCCGGGGGGCGTGACGGCGGCGATCGCGGCGCGCAGGTTCGGCTGGTCGGCGAGCGCGTAAGGCACCGCGGTCTCGGGCCAGATCACATGGGTGACGTTTTCGATCCCCGGCGAGGCGGTCAGTTCGAGATGGCGGCGGAACAGCGCGGCGCGCAGCTCGGGCTTCCATTTATGGTTCTGGGCGACGTTGGGCTGAACGATGCGCAGGCGGACGCCGGGCACCGTCGCCTCGTCGGCGCCCGCGAGCCGGATCGCCCCGCCGATCCAGGTCGCGGCGAGCAGGACCGTGGCGAGGGCGAGCGGCGCCCAGCGCGCGCGCGGCGACCCGGGCACGGCGAGCGCCGCGGGCGCGGCGGCGGCGAACACGGTGAGAAAGCTGAGCCCCCAGGCGCCGGTCAGCGCCGCGAGCTGAATCATCGCGTCCGAGATCGTCCAGCCGAGCCCGATCAGGTTCCAGGGGAACCCCGTGAACAGCACGCCGCGCAGCCATTCGGCCGCGACCCAGGCGGCGGCGAGCCCGGCGATGCGGGGGAAACCCTCGGGAAAGGCGCGCGCCACCGTGGCGGCGAGCGCCGGATAGACCGCGAGGGCGGCGGAAATGCCGAACACCGCGGGCGCGACCAGCCAGCCGAAGCGCTCGGCGTCGGTCATCAGCGCATTGGCGAACCAGTAGAGCCCGCTCACGAAATGGCCGAAGCCGAACCACCAGCCGACCGCAAAGGCCGCGCGCCGCGTACGACTGGCGTCGATCAGCCGCGCAAGCCCGGTAAAGGCGACCAGATAAAGCGGCAGGAGATGGAGCGGCGGCAGGGCCGCCGTCGCCACCGCCCCGAGGCCGGCCGCCAGCGCGAACCGACGTACCCGCCCGCCGCCGCGCAGCCAGTCGTCGAGCCGCCGCAGGCGGGAAGGTTTCGGCGACACGCGGCTCAATCCGTGGCGGTCGGCATGGGCGGCACGTTGTGGATGCGCAGACGCTTCACGCGCCGAGGATCGGCATCCACCACCTCGAACTGCAACCCCGACGAATGTGCGATGATCTCGCCCCGCGTCGGCACCCGCCCGACCAGCGAGAAAACCAGCCCGCCCAGGGTTTCGATATGCTCCTCCTGGTCGTCGGTCAGAAGATCGTAGCCGGTGCGGGCCTCGAGATCCTCGACCGGCACCCGCGCCGAGGCCTCGATCACGTCGCCCGTCTGTTCGACCAGCATGGGGATGTCCTCGACGTCGTGCTCGTCCTGGATCTCGCCGACGATCTCCTCGACCAGGTCCTCGATCGTCACCAGACCGTCGGTGCCGCCGTATTCGTCGACCACCATCGCCATGTGAATCCGCGTCACCCGCATCTGCAGCAGAAGATCGCGCACCCGCATGGATTGGGGCACGAACAGCAGCCGACGCGTGATCCCGGCAAGCGCGAAGGGCTCGTCCGAGCCCCAGAACCGCAGCAGGTCGCGGACATGAACCATGCCGACGATGTCGTCGAGGGTGCCGCGGTAGACCGGCAGGCGCGAATGCCCCGCCTCGCGCATGACGGTCACCACCTCGTCGAGCGGGGTCGCGAGCTCGACCGCCACCACGTCGGCGCGCGGCACCATCACGTCGTCGACCCGCAGCTCGCCGAAATGCAGAAGGTTGAGGAGCATCGAGCGCTCCTCGGCGCTGACGGTCACGGCCTCGTCGGCGTCGTGCTCGACCAGTCGCTCGATCGCCTCGCGCAGATGGTCGTCGCCGTTGCGCCGCCGGCCGAGGCCGTGCAGCCAACGGCGCAGGGTCTCGCCGAGCGAGCCGCCATGGCCGTCGCGGCCGTTGTCGCGCGGCGCGGGCGACGGCGACGGCATTCGCGGCGAATCGGACGGCGGGTCAGGCCGCGGGTGGTTGCTCATGGCCTTTCGGTCCGTTGTCGGATTTGGTTGGGGAAGGGGAATAGGGATCGGGAACGCCGAGACCGGCGAGAATCGCGGTCTCCAGGCGCTCCATCGCGGCGGCGTCCGCATCGGTTTCGTGGTCGTGGCCGACAAGATGCAAGGTCCCGTGAACGATCAGATGAGAGAAATGGTCAGCGAGCGGCCGATCCGCAAGCCTCGCCTCGCGCGCCATGGTCTCGAGCGCGACCACGAGATCGCCGAGCGCGAGCGGCGCGGCGGCGGCGGGCGGCGCGGGCAGGCGGCCGGGGACGCAATCGGCGGCGGCGAAGGAGAGCACGTTGGTCGGCCGGTCGATGCCGCGATGACGCGCGTTCAACGCCCGCAGCTCGTCGTCGTCGGACAGCCGGACCCCGAGCTCGATGCGATCGGCGAGCGGCCCGTAGCCGGCCGCCGCGAGCGCCGCGCGCGCCGCCTCGCGGGCCAGGGCCGCGGCGTCGGGAAGCGCGTCGCGCCACCCCTCGGCCGCGATCTCGACGGCGATGTCGAAATCCGGGCGCCCGGCGGCGGAGGGAGAGCGAGGTCCGGATGATGGCGGTTCGTCGTCGCTCATGTCGTCGGCTCGCGGCTTGCGCGCGCGGCGTCCTTCTTGTCCCGACCACCCCGGGTTTCCCGGTCGCGCGCGTCGTAGGCGCGCACGATGCGCGTCACCAGATCGTGGCGCACCACGTCGGCGTCGGTGAAGGTGATCGTCTCCACCCCCTCGACGCCGGCGAGCGTGTCGAGCGCGTCGCGCAAGCCCGACGGCGTCCCCGGCGGTAGGTCGATTTGCGAGAGATCGCCGGTCACGACCATGCGTGAGTTTTCACCCAGTCTGGTTAAGAACATCTTCATCTGCACGGGCGAGGTGTTCTGCGCCTCGTCGAGAATGACGAAGGCATTCGACAGCGTGCGCCCGCGCATGAAGGCGAGCGGCGCGATCTCGATGTCGTCGCTTTCGAGCCGGCGGCGCACCCGATCGCCCGGCATCATGTCGTGGAGCGCGTCGTAGAGCGGGCGCAGATAAGGGTCGACCTTCTCGCGCAGATCGCCGGGCAGGAAGCCGAGCCGCTCGCCGGCCTCGACCGCCGGGCGCGAGAGCACGATCCGATCGACCCGCCCGGCGGTCAGCATCGAGACCGCCATGGCGACCGCGAGATAGGTCTTGCCGGTGCCCGCCGGACCGAGCGCGAACACCAGATCCTTCTCGGCGAGAACGCGCAAATACGCCGCCTGCATCAGCGAGCGCGGCTCGATCGCGCGCTTCTGGGTCTGGATGACGAGTTCGGCCCCCCAGTCGCCGGCGATCGCCGAAGCGCTCGCGCCCCCGCCCTGCGCCATGCGGATCGCCGCCTCGACCGCCGCCTGATCGACTTCGCGGCCGCGCCGCAGGCGGCCGTACAGCCCGTCGAGCACGAGCTTCGCGGCCTGCACCTGCCAGGGCGTGCCCGAGATGGCGATCCGGTTGCCGCGCGGCGCCAGCGACGCGCCCAGGCGCTGCTCGATCCGCGCGAGGTTCTGGTCGTGCTCGCCGAACAGCGCCGGCAGCAGCGCGTTGTCCTCGAACTCGGCCTCGGCCGAGGCGAGCGGCTCGCGGGCGGCGGCGGCGCGGCGGGGCTTGCGGCTCAAGCGGACACCCCCGCGGCGCGCGGCGCGTCATCGAGGCCCGGGCGCGGCGCGGCGCCGTCGTCCGATCGCGCGGCGACGCCTTCCAGGCTATGGGCGTGACAGGCCGCGATCGTGACCGGAACGACCGCGCCGAGCGCGTCGTCGGGCAGCATGGCATGAACCGCCTGCATGTGCGGGCTGCGGCCGACGAGCTGGCCCGCCCGACGCCCCCGGCGCTCGAACAGGACCGGCAGGGTCCGCCCGACGAAGGCGCGGTTGAACGCCACCTGGCACTCGGCGAGCAGCGCCTGAAGCGCGTCGAGCCGCGCCGCCTTCTCGGCCTCGGGGACTTGGCCGTCGAGGGTCGCGGCCGGGGTTCCCGGTCGGGGGCTGAACTTGAAGGCGTAGGCCTGGGCGAAGCCGACCGCGCGAACCAACGCCAGCGTCGCCTCGAAATCGGCCTCGGTCTCGCCCGGGAAGCCGACGATGAAATCGCTGCCGAGCGCGATATCGGGGCGCGCGGCGCGCAGCCGCTCGACGGTCCGGAGATAGTCCGCGACCGTATGGCGGCGGTTCATGGCCGCGAGAATCCGGTCCGAGCCCGACTGCACGGGCAGATGCAGGAACGGCATCAGCGCCGGCAGATCGCCATGCGCCGCGATCAGCTCGTCGTCCATGTCGCGCGGGTGCGAGGTGGTGTAGCGCAACCGTTCGACCCCCTCGATCGCGGCGAGGCGGCGCAGCAGCGGCGCGAGGCTCCAGGCATTTCCCGTGGCGTCCCCCGGCGGCGGCGCGCCGCGGTAGGCGTTGACGTTCTGGCCCAGCAGCGTGATCTCGCGCGCGCCGGCGGCGGCCAGGCTCTCGGCCTCGGCGACGATATCGGCGACGGCGCGCGAAAACTCGGCGCCCCGGGTATAGGGCACGACGCAGAAGGCGCAGAACTTGTCGCAGCCCTCCTGGATCGAGAGAAAGGCCGACGGGCGCGCGGACGCGCGCCGCGCGGGCAGGGCGGCGAACTTGTCCTCGACCGGGAAATCGACCTCGATCACCGGGCCGTCGCCCGGGCGCGCGAGAATTTCGGGCAGGCGGTGGTAGGTTTGAGGGCCGACCACGATATCGACGCAGGGCGCGCGGCGCAGAACCTCCTCGCCCTCGGCCTGGGCGACGCAGCCCGCGACCGCGACCAGCATCTCCGCGCCCGCGTCGCGCCGCGCTTCCTTGAGGCGCGCCAGCCGGCCGAGATCGGAGTAGAGCTTTTCCGCCGCCTTCTCGCGAATATGACAGGTGTTCAGGATCACCAAGTCGGCGTCCTCGGCCGCCTCGGCGCGGCCGTAGCCCAGCGGCGTCATCAACTCCGCCATCCGGGCGGCGTCGTAGACGTTCATCTGGCAGCCGTAGGACTTTATGAAGAGCTTTTTCGCCAATAGACGGCCTAGGCGGAACCGGCCCGCGGACGGCGCATGAATCGCGGCGTTGCTAGCATTTCGGGACTGTAGCACCGGGTCTTGGAGAGTCAAGCCAGCCGCTCGGCGGCGGGCGCGAGCGGGCCGGCGGTCCGCATCGCCTCGGCGACCCCCGCGGCGACCGCCGCGTGGCAATGGGCGGCTAGCGCCTTGCGCGAGGCGAACGCCTCGATCGTCACCGGCTCGTGGAAGACCACCCGCGCCCGCAGCCGCCCGAGCCCGATCAGCCGCCACAGATGCCCGCCCATCTCCATGTCGCCGTACCAGGCGACCAGGGGGCGCTGGTGACGGCCGAGCGGCAGCCCGTCGAGATGGCTGTAGGCGAGCGAGACCGGCTGCACGACCAGGGGCCGCCCCCGAGGCCGGCGCGCGGCGACCGCGAACAGCGCGCTCTTGAACGGCAGCACTCGATTGCCGTCGTTGCTGGTGCCTTCGGGGAACAGGATCAGGTTGTCGCCGGCGTCGAGCCGAACGGCGACCGCGTCGCGCTCGCGGGCCGCGCCGTGACGGCGGCGGGCGACGAACACGCTGCGCTGGAGCTTGGCGAGCAAGCCGAAGACCGGCCAGCCGGCGACCTCGGTCTTGGCGATGAACGAGCCCGGGATCAGCGCCCCCAGCACCACGATGTCGAGATACGAGGTGTGGTTGCAGACGAACAGCACCGGCCGCGCGCGGGCGCGGGCGCCTTGCACGTCGAGCGCAATGCCGAGAATGCGGCAGGCGCCGCGATGATAGAACACCGGCAAAAGCGCGGCGGCCCGGGGCGAGACCGCGAGCGCCACGAGATGGGCGGGAAGCAGCGCGAGCGTCCAGCCGAACCAGGCCGCGAGGCGAAAAGCGGCGCGAAGCGACCGGCTCACGGTCTCACGACCGCGCCGTCTCGCCCGTGCCGCCCTCGTAGCGGTGGCGAAACTTGTCGGTCACCTGGTCGATGTCGAGCACGATACAGACGTCCACCGTATGGAACTGATGGTCGATCACCGCGCCGTCGCCGACCCGGCAGCCGGCGCGCAGATAGCCCTTGATCATCGGCGGCAGCGCCGCGAGCGCGGCGCGCGGATCGATCGCCTCGCGGGGCAGGCGGTCCATCGGCACGTGGCGCTCGGGCAACGCCCGGGGACGCAGCGCCGAGGGCGCGAGGTGATGATGGTGGAGATAGGCGAGCGGCAGCGCGAGCGCGTCGGGATCGACCCCGGGCAGGCTCGCGCAGCCGAACATCAGAACGATCCGGTGGCGCGCCACATAGGCGCCGATCCCGCGCAGCAGGAGCTGAATGGTCGCCCGGTTGCGGTAGGCCGCATCGACGCAGGAGCGCCCGAGTTCGAGGATCTCGCCCTCGACCGCGACGAGCCGGGCGATGTCGTACTCGTCGGCCGAGTAGAAGCGCCCGAAGCGCCGCGCGACCGAACGGCGAAGCAGGCGGAAGGTGCCGACGATCACCGGGTCCGATCGTCCCGGCGCCGCGTGATCGAGCACCAATAGATGGTCGCAGACCGCGTCGAAATCGTCGAAGTCGCGGCCCGCGGCCGCCATCGCCGCGCTCGGCTCGGCGCTCATCTCCCGATAGAAGACGCGATAGCGCAGCCCCTGGGCGGCGGCGATCTCGTCGTCGTCGCGGGCGAGCCGGACCTCGAGGCTGCCGGCGCGCAACCCGGCGGCGATGTCGTCGAGCTGGTTTCGTTCCGGCGTCACGGCAACCTCTCGCGGCGTAGAGCGGTCCCAATGATACCTCGTCCCCGAGACACGACCGTGACGGGAACGACGACGGACTGATTCTACGCGGGCCGGCGCGCGGCTTGCCGCGAGACCGGATGGGCCGGTCAGGCGCTCCGCGCGCGCTTTACCCGCTTGCCCCGCTTGCGACCCAGGCCGATCTTCTTGGCCAGCGCGCTGCGCTGTTCGGCGTAGTTGGGCGCCACCATCGGATAGTCGGCGGGCAGGCCCCAGCGCTCGCGATACTCGGCGGGCGTCATATTGTAGCTCGTCTTGAGGTGGCGCTTGAGCATCTTGAGCTTCTTGCCGTCCTCGAGACAAACAATATAGTCGGGCGTGATGGAGCGACGAATCGGCACCGCGGGGCGCGGACGCTCGGCCACGGTCTCGCCGGGCGTCGCGGTGGCGAGCGTCGAATAAATCTGCCGGATGAGGTCGGGAAGCTCGCCCGCCGCAACGGCGTTGTTACCGACATGGGCGGCGACGATCTCGGCGGTCAGGGCGAGAAGATCGGTTTGGTTGGGCTGGTCCGGCATGAAAAGTTGTCCTTCGTTACTGTCGTTATTCGTCATTTGGTCAGCAATGTCCGGATTTCAATACTGAAACCCTGGTTGCGAGGAATTGGTGAACAAAACCGACCGCGAAAGCGCCGATTATTTTCTTGATATCACGTCGGATGTCTGCCCGATGACCTTCGTGAAAACCAAGCTTTTGATCGAGCGCATGTCGAGCGGCGAGACCGCCGAGGTGCGGCTGAACGCCGGCGAGCCGCTTGAAAACGTGCCCCGCTCGGTCGTCGAGCACGGGCACGAAATCCTTTCCCTCGCGCCCGAGGCGCCCGACGCCACCGTCCACCGCCTGCTGCTGCGCAAGCACTGAGCGGACGTCCTACGCATCGAGAGCGCGGCGCAGGATGAGCGCCGCCACGGCGTCCGAGGGTCCGGGGCGCGCGTAATAGGCCGCCCGTCGTCCGGCGCGCGCGAAGCCCGTCGCCGCGTAAAGCGCGCGCGCCGCCCGATTGTCCTCGGCGACCTCGAGAAACACCGCCCGCGCGCCGCGCGCGGCGGCCTCGGCGGCGAGCGCGGCGACGAGACGCCGGGCGAGCCCCCGGCGGCGCGCCTCGGGCCGGGTGCCGAGCGCGAGCAGCTCGCAGTCCTCGGCGACGACGCGGGCAAGCGCGAAGGCTTGCGGCGCGCCGCCGGACCGCGCGATCAGGGCGAACCCCTCGGGCATCGCGAGCAGGCGGGCGAGCGCCTCGGCCGACCAGCCGTCGTCCAGGCAGGCGGCGTAAAGCGCGGCGAGCGCCGCCGCGTCCTCCGCTCCGGCGCGCGCGATCGCGACCCCGTCTTCGGCCATCGCCGCCCTATCCACGCCGCGCGGCGGGCGGCCGCGCGCCGTGGCCGCGCACATAGAGCGGACGCGGCGGGCGGATCGCGGCCGGGTCCTCGGCGAAACGCCGCGCGGCGAGCCGCGCGACCGCGGCGGCGTCGGGCAGCCGGGGCGTTTCGACATGCCGCCAGCCGGGGCGCGCGCCCCGGGCGTCGAGCACCAGCGGCGCGCCGGCGCCGACCAGCACCAGCGGCCCGTCGGGAAGCTCGGCGGCGGCGGGGGCGACCGCGACCGGCGCGCCGCGCGGGGCGCCCCGGGCGTCGAAAAGCTGGACATAGACCTCGCCCCGGCGGGCATCCAGCAGGGCCGCGACCGGCGCGCCGGCGCGCGCATCCTCGTCGAGGCCGGCGGCGAGCGCCTCGAGGGTGGTGACGCCCACCGCCGGAATCCCCGCCGCGAGCGCGATCCCGCGCGCCGCGGCGAGTCCGACGCGCAGCCCCGTGAAGCTGCCCGGCCCGACCGTCGTCGCCACCAGGTCGAGATCGCCGTAGGCGAGGCCCGCCGCCGCCATCGCCGCCTCGACCATGGGCATCAACGCCTCGGCATGGCCGCGTTGCATGGGCACGGCGCGGTGCGCGCGCAGCACCTCCCCATCGAGCACGGCGACCGAGCAGGCCGCCGTCGCGGTCTCGAGCGCAAGCACCTTCATCGATCGTCAACCGGCATCGCTTATCGCATGGGTGAACCAGGGCGGACGGGCGATTTCGCGCAAGCGGGGAATGCGCTAGTCTGCCATCCGCCCCGCCGCCACCATATAACATGCCGGAAGAGCCCGATGACATTGGTCGAGATCGCCCCGCCCGCCTTCGACGTCGAACGGGACATGATCTATGCCGGCGCGGGCAATTTCACGGGCCGGCCGATCTATCGCCGCGCGGCCTGTTACCTGCACCCCGACGCCGCCGCGCATCTCGACCGGGCGATCGCGTTGGCGCGCGCGCTCGGCCTGCGCTTCCGGGTTTGCGACGGCTTCCGCCCGGCCGAGGCGCAATGGGTGCTGTGGAACCACACCCCCGACCCCGAGTTCCTGTCCGACCCCCGGCGCGGCTCGCCCCATTCGCGCGGCGTCGCGATCGATCTCGCGCTGATCGACGGCGCGGGGCGAACGCTCGACATGGGCACCGAGGTCGACGCCTTCACGCCCCTGTCGCACCACGCCTCGGTCGCCGTATCCGAGACCGCGCAACGCAACCGTTTCCTGCTACTCGGCATCATGACCGCGGCGGGCTGGGACAACTATCGCAACGAGTGGTGGCACTACCAGCTTTTCGACCCACGGCGTTATCCGCTGCTGAGCGACAAGGCCGCGGGCACGGGCCTGATGTGAGCGCGCGGCGCCACCCCCTTGTCGCGCGACGCGCAAGCCGCGACAATGGCGCCATGACGCGCCCCTGGTTCCGCATGCGCCCGCGACGGCTCGCGCGGCTCGCGCTGATCGTGGCCGCGCTGGCGGGCGCGGGCGTCGCGCTCGCGCTGCCCGGCCCCGCGACGGCCGCCTCGACGGCGGTGTTCATCATGTACCACCGCTTCGGCGACGACCGCTATCCGGCGACCAACATCGCGGTCGAGCAGTTCGAGGCCCATCTCGCCGAGCTCGCCTCGGGGGGCTACACGGTCCTGCCGGTGCCCGAGATCGTCGCCGCGCTCAAGGCCGGGCGCGCGCTGCCCGACCGCACGATCGGCATCACCATCGACGACGCCTACGCCTCGGTCTACCGCGTCGCCTGGCCGCGCTTCAGGGCGGCGGGGCTGCCGTTCACGCTGTTCGTCTCGACCGATACGGTCGACGCCGGCGCGAAGGACATGATGACCTGGGATCAAATCCGCGAGCTCGCCGACGCCGGCGTCACCATCGGCAACCACAGCGCGGCGCATGGCCACATGGCCTATATGACGCCGGACGAGGCGGCGGCCGATATCGCCCGCGCCACTCGGCGCCTCAACGAGGAGCTCGGCCGCGCGCCCCGGCTGTTCGCCTATCCTTACGGCGAATACGGGCGAGACTTGCGCGACCTGGTCGCCGCCAGCGGCTTCGACGCCGCCTTCGGCCAGCAGTCGGGCGCCACCGGCGCGGGCGGCGACGCCTATGCCGAGCCGCGCTTTCCGCTCAACGAGGCCTATGGCGACATGAAACGCTTCCGGCTGGTCGTCAACACCCTGCCGATTCCCGTCAGCGACATAACCCCGAGCGATCCGCTGCTCGGCCCCAACCCGCCGCCGTTCGGTTTCACGGTCGGTCCCGGGGTCGACAATCTCGGGCAGATCAACTGTTTCGCCTCGGGCCAGGGCCGCGCCCGGGTCGAGCGGCTGGGCGCGCGGCGGATCGAGGTCCGGGTTTCCGGCCCGTTCCCGCCCGGGCGGACGCGCATCAACTGCACCATGCCCGCCGCCGACGGCCGCTGGCGCTGGTTCGGCACCCAGTTCCTGGTTCCGCCCGGTTAAGAGAGCAAGAGAGCGACTACGCCTTGGGGTCGGCGACCAGGATCAGGGCCTCCTCGCCGAGCCGCGCCCGGTCGAGCGCGCGCAGGCCGTTCGCCTCGATGATCGAGCGAATGGTGCGCACGTAGTCCTCGCCGCGCTCGGAATAGCGCGTGAGCGTGCCGGCGAGCGCCCAGCCGTCGAGCCGGCCAAGCACGCTGCGCTGGCGCTCGCGCGAAAGACGGAACTCGCGATAGGCCGCGTGACTGTTCAGATTGGTCATGTAGGACATGATCGAATCGAGCAGCCGGCTGAAGACCCGCACCTCGTGGCGCTGGCCGTCCTCGCGGCGCTCGGGCACCAGCCCGGCCCCGCGCTTGAAGGTCCGCTGGCCGAACAGCGCGTTGCCCTCGCGCACGAAGCGCGAGGTGCCCCAGCCCGATTCCTCGGCCGCCTGGGCGAGCGCGAGCGAGGGCGGGATCATGTCGACCCGGCGCAGCAGGGTCTCGAAGTCGGGGTTGTCGAGCCCGTAGCGGCGGCATTTGCTCTCGAGCCAGGCGCGCTCGCTCGGCGACAACGCCGACAGACGTCCGCCGACCCGGTCGCGCAGCGCGAGAATCTCCCGGCGGTCGGCGAGGATCCGCTCGTTGGCGGCGAGCACCAGCGGCAGCATCATCTTGATGAACACCTGCTTGC
>CAZHDF010000102.1:0-12218 GCA_964531525.1 uncultured Alphaproteobacteria bacterium
CTAGAATTCCGGCGGGCTGACGCCGGCGGCCTCGAGACGGGCGGCAAGATCGGCCTTGAGCCGGGCGAGCCCCGCCTCGTCGAACGCCTCGCAACGAGCGACGAGCACCGCCTGGGTGTTGGACGCGCGCAGCAGCCACCAGCCGTCGGGGGTACTCACGCGCACGCCGTCGACCGCGTTGACTTCGGCGCCGTCGGCTTCGAGGCCGGCCCGGATCGTCTCGACGGTCGCGAACTTTTGGACGTCGTCGCAGGCGAAGCGCAGCTCGGGCGTGTTGACCACCGTCGGCAGCCGGTCGCGCAATTCGCCCAGGCTCTCCTCCCGGCGCGAAAGAATCGCCAGCAGGCGCAGCGCCGCGTAAAGCGCGTCGTCGAAGCCGTAGTAGCCGTCGGCGAAGAAGATATGCCCGCTCATCTCGCCGGCGAGCGGGGCGCCGGTCTCGGCCATCTTGTCCTTGATCAGCGAATGCCCCGTGCGCCACATCAGCGGCTTGCCGCCGTGGCGCGCGATCTCGTCGAACAGGACCTGGCTCGCCTTCACGTCGGCGACGATGGTCGCCCCCGGGTGGCGATCGAGCACGTCGGCAGCGAGGATCGCGAGAAGCTGGTCGCCCCACAGGATGCGGCCGCGCTCGTCCACCACGCCGATGCGGTCGCCGTCGCCGTCGAAGGCGATGCCGAGATCGCACCCCTCATCGCGCACCGTCGCGATCAGATCGTCGAGATTGGCGGGCACGGTCGGGTCGGCGTGATGATTGGGAAAGCGGCCATCGATCTCCGCGTAAAGAAGCCGGTGCGTTCCCGGCAACCGCGCCGTAAGCCGGGCCATCGCCTCGCCGGCGGCGCCGTTGCCCGCGTCCCAGGCGACCTTGAGCGCGCGGTCCCCGGGCGTGTCGGCCTTGGGCGCATCGGCGAGAAGCCGGTCGATGTAATCGTCGAGGACCGGGTGGTCGCGCACGCTCCCCCGCCCCTCGACGTAATCGCCCCGGGCGGCGATGCGGCCGATCTCGGCGATCCGCTCGCCGAACAGCGAACGCTTGCCGATCATCATCTTGAAGCCGTTCTGGTCGGGCGGGTTATGCGAGCCCGTCACCATGACGCCGCCGTCGGCGTCGAGGTGGAAGACCGAATAATAGAGCATCGGCGTCGGCCCCCGCCCGATGCGCAGGACCTCCATGCCGCCGGCGACGAGGCCTTCGACCAGCGCCGCCTCGAACGCCGGCGAGCTCAAGCGGCCGTCGTAGCCGACGCAGATCCGCCGTCCGCGGCCTGCGCGCGCGATCACGGTTGCATAGGCGCGACCGAGCGCATGGGCGTCCGCCGCCGACAGGGTTTCGTCGACGATGCCGCGAATGTCGTATTCGCGAAGAACCGTCGGGTGGAATGCGTGGACCTCGCTCATTTCGTCCTCACGCCTCCGCCGGCCGCGTGCCGCGCCCGACGCAAACGTAGCGGAAATCCGCCGCCGCCACCTGATCGGGCTCGTAGATGTTGCGCAGATCGACCAGCACGCGCGCGGCCATCATCGCGCCGATCCGCTCCAGATCGAGACCGCGAAAGGCGTTCCACTCGGTCAGGATGACGAGCGCGTCGGCGCCGTCGGCGACCGAATAGGCGTCGTCGCACCAGTCGATGCCGTCGAGTTCGCGCTTCGCCTCCTCCATGCCGGCGGGATCGAAGGCCCGAATCGTCGCCCCCATCTCCCGGAGCGCGGGCAGGATCACGAGGCTCGGCGCGTCGCGCATGTCGTCGGTGTTGGGCTTGAAGGTCACGCCGAGCACGCCGATGGTCTTGCCCGCGACCGAGCCGTCGCAGGCGGCGACGATCTTGTCGACCATGCGCCGCTTGCGTTCGTCGTTGACCGCGACCACCGTCTCGACGATTCGCATCGGCGAGTCGAAGAACTGGGCGGTGCGGACGAGCGCCAGCGTATCCTTGGGAAAGCAGCTTCCGCCGTAGCCCGGCCCCGGGTGCAGGAACTTGCGCCCGATCCGTCCGTCGAGCCCGATGCCGCGCGCGACGTCGTGAACGTCGGCGCCGACGCGCTCGCAGAGGTCCGCGACCTCGTTGATGAAGGTGATCTTGGTGGCGAGGAAGCTGTTGCCCGCGTATTTGATCAACTCGGCGGTCTCGAGGCTGGTGAACAGGACCGGTGTCTCGATCAGGAACAAGGGCCGGTAGAGCGCCGCGAGAACCTCGCGGGCGCGCGCCGATTCGGTGCCGACGACGACCCTGTCGGGACGCATGAAGTCGCCGATCGCCGAACCCTCGCGCAGGAACTCGGGGTTCGAGGCGACATCGAACTCGGCGTCCGCCCGCGTCTTGCGGATGATCCGCGCGACCTCGCGGCCGGTCCCCACGGGGACGGTCGATTTGGTGACGACCACCGTATAGCCGTCGATCGCCCGAGCGATATCGCGCGCGGCGGCGTGGACGTATTGGAGATCGGCGTGCCCGTCGCCGCGCCGGCTCGGCGTGCCCACGGCGATGAAGGCGGCGTCCGCGCCCTTGACCGCGGCGGCGGTATCGGTGGTGAAGTCGAGCCGCCCGGCCTCGATGTTGGCGGCGACCAGGTCCTCGAGCCCGGGCTCGAAGATCGGGATCTCGCCGCGTTTCAGTCGAGCGATCTTTTCGGCGTTGTTGTCGACGCAGACGACGTCGACGCCGAACTCGGAAAAGCAGGCTCCGGAGACGAGGCCGACGTAGCCGGACCCGATCATGGCGATTTTCATGGGCTACCCATACGATGACCCGATTAACGGGCGGTTCACGCCTCGGACACGACCTCGCGCAGGAAGGCCGCGACCTCGGCGCGCAAATCGGAGCGCGCGAGCGCGAAGGCGACGTTGGCCTGGATGAAGCCGGTCTTGCCGCCGCAGTCGAAGCGACGGCCCGCAATTCGCACGCCGTGGAAGGGATGCGCCCCCAGCATGGCGGCGAGCGCATCGGTCAACTGGATCTCGCCGCCCGCGCCGGCCTTCTGGCGATCGAGATGGCCGAAGACCTCGGGCAGCAGCACGTAACGGCCGATGATCGAGAGCGTCGAGGGCGCCGTCTCGGGCGCCGGCTTCTCGACCAGGCCGCGAACCTCGACGACGCCGTCGACCTCGGCCCCGGGATCGAGAATGCCGTAGCGCCCGGTGTCGGCGCGCGGCACGTCCATGACCGAGACGACATTGCCGCCGGTGCGCTCGTGCGTGGCGACCAAGTCGCCGAGGCAGGGGCGTTCGGAAAGGATCAGGTCATCGGCGAGCAGCACGGCGAACGGCTCGTCGCCCACCAGATTGCGCGCGCACCAGACCGCGTGGCCGAGGCCGAGTGGCCGTTGCTGGCGGGTATAGGCCACCCGGCCGGGGCCCGGGAGCCAGGCTTCCACCGCCGCGAGCGCGTCGCGCCGGCCGCGCGCGGCGAGGGTGTCGTTGAGCTCGTAGGAATGGTCGAAATGGTCCTCGATCGCCGTCTTGCCGCGCCCGGTAACGAAGATGAACTCCTCGATACCGGCGGCCTGCGCCTCCTCGACCGCATAGTGGATGAGCGGCTTGTCGACGACGGTCAGCATCTCCTTGGGCATCGCCTTGGTCGCGGGCAGGAACCGCGTGCCAAGCCCGCCGACCGGAAACACCGCCTTACGCACCCGCCCCATCGCCAACCCCCGATGCCGTTGAAACACCCCTCGCGGCGCGGATACTAGCGCAAAGCCTCGCCTTTGTCGCGCCGCGACAAAGGGACGGCGCTCTACCCGCTCAAGCGCCCAGGAGCACCTCCTTGGCGCGGTTGATCTTGGCCGCGAGATAGGTCGAGCCGCCGTGGTCGGGATGGTTCTTCTGCATCAACAGGCGGTGCGCCCGCCGGATCTCCTCGGGGCTCGCGTCGGCGGCGACACCCAGGATCTCGCGCGCCTCCTCGACCGTCATGGCCTCGCCGCCGGCCGCTCCTGTCCGGGCTCCTTCCCGCTCGGCGCGCGCCCGCATGCGCTCGCGCCAATCGCGGTGCGGCCCACGATCGAGGAAGGATTCGACCAGCGGCACCGAGGCCGGATCGGCGCGCGCGCATTCGCCGAGCAGCGCGAGAAGCTCGTCGAGGGAAAGATTGCTCAAACGCCGTCCCTCGAACGCGCCCTTGAGAACCATCCCGTCGATCTCGCCGGTCTCGTGATCGAGGGTCATGGCGAGATAGGCGGTCTCGACGTTCGATGCCCGCTCGCCGCCACGGCGACGACCGCCGACATTGGCGAAGCCGGCGCGAAACAACGCGCCCACGCGCAGAAGGCGCCGAACGAAGGGCAGAAGCCCGATCACGGCGCCGATCGCCCAGGCCGCGCGGCCGCTCACCACGAGATAGAAAAGCACCAGCGCGAGAACCGTGCCGCCGACCCATTTGACCAACAGGACGAGCGTCTTGGGATCGGCGCGCGCGAACCAGCGCGCGACGAGCAGCACCAGCCCAAGAAGGGCGATGCCCAGCAGCATATAAGCGAGAACCATGGCCTCTACGCGCCGCCGACCTGGCTGGTGATGCGCAGTACCTCGCCGCCGACGCGCCGTCCGAAGTCCTCGAGCGCCCGGCGTCCGCCCGCGGCATAGACGGCGACCGCGCTCAAGAGTTCGCGAAGCTGGCGGGCGCTGGCGGCGTCGAAGGGGCAATAGGCGCCGCGCGTGAGCTTGGCGATCTGTCGGAAGACGAGGCCGGCGGCCCGTTCGCCCCCCTCGTGGAAAATGAACACCGGCACGTTGAGCAGCCCGAGCTCGCCCGCGAGATGGCACAGGGCGTCGGCGTCCTCCTCGACGCAATCGCCGACGAAGACCAGGGCGTCGACCTTCTTTCTACGGGTCTCGTCGATCGCATGGCGCAGCACCTTGGCGATCTGGGTGTAGCCGCCGAGACAGGAGACCGCCGTCATCTTGCGCACCAGCGCCGCCGAATCGGCGAGCCAGCCGGTATGGCGGCACTCGCCGAAGCCCCGGTAGTAGACGAGCTGGACCTCGATCCCGCCGAGGGTCGCGGTCTCGGCGAACATCTGACCCTGGATCGCGCAGGCCCGGTCCCAACTCGGCTCGCGGCTCGCGGTCGCGTCCATGGCGAAGATCAACCGTCCGCGCGTGCCCGCGGCGCGCGGCGGCGCGGGCGTCACCGCGACTTGGCGGAGAAAGGCGTCGACCGCGGCCTGTTCGGTCGCGCGCGGCGTCACATCGCGCTTCTTTTCGCTCATGGCCTCATTCTACACCTATCCGGCCCCGGCTTCATCGCCTCGCGCGGCCGCCCCTCGGGTCACGATCCTCCGCCCGCGAGCGGCCCCGGCACCGCCTCGGCGCGATGGCGGGCGAGCAGCCGGAACGCGAGCACCGCGATCGTCGCGGGCGCCAGCACCATGATCCAATAGATCCAGGTGGCGGCGGCGGCGACCGTCGCCGGGCTGACCCCTTCGTCGAGTCCCCCGGCGGCGTTGGCGACGAGCCCCGCGAAAGCCGCCCCGAAGGCCACGCCGAGCGTGCGGATGGTCGAGATCGAGGCCGTGGTCACCGCCTCCTCGCCCGCGCGCGCGGCCGCCATGGTGGCGGTTACCACATGGACATGGCTGGCCCCGATGCCAAGCCCCATGGCGGTCACCGAGACGACGAAGGCGAGGAAAGGCCCCGAGACCGCGAACCAGGCCTGCCCGGCGACCGCGATCGTGAGGAAAATCGGCCCGAGTCCGACGGCGATCCGCACCGCGCGCCCGCGCAGGCTCGCGGTCACCAGCGCGGCGACCGTCCAGGCGACCGCCATCATGGCGTTGATGTATCCCGCGACCAGCGGCGAGGCGCCGTGCAACACCTGGGCGACGAGCGGCGTGAACACGCCCAGCGGGCTGTGGGTGAAGGAGTAGAGAAAGAACATCCAGTTCGCGGTCCCGACCGCCGTGCCGAGCGACAGCGCGCGCGACGGGAACAAGCGCACGGCCGCGCGCGCGTCCAGCCGAAAGGCCCCCAGGACCAGGGCCAGGGCGGCGAGCACCAGGGCGACGCGCGCGCCCGTGCCCGCGACATTGCCGGCCGAGGCGAGGCTGAGCACGCCCGCGCCGAGCAGCGCCAAACGGCGAAAGGGAATGTCGCGCAGCCGCGCATCGACGCGCGTGCCGGACGGCAGGGCGCGCCAAGCGGCGAGCGCGAAGGCGATCACGACCGGCACCGCGAACAGAAACGCGCCGCGCCACCAGCCGACCTCGGCGAACAACCCGCCGATCATCGGACCCGCGAGCGCCGCCACCCCCCAGGTGGTCGAAATCGTCGACAGCACCCGGGTGCGCAGCGCCACGTCGTAGAGTTCGCGCACCAACACCATCGAAAGCGCGATGATCAGTCCGCCGCCCAGCCCCTGCACGAAGCGCGCCGCGAGCAGCGAGGGCATGTCGAAGGCGAGCCCGCAGCCGGCCGAGCCGGCGAGAAACGCGCCCGCCGCCGCGACATAGCCCTTGCGCGAGCCGAGCGCCGCGCGCACCGGCCCGCCGCAGGCCGCGCCGATGATCGAGGCGACCATGTAAAGCATGGTCGGCCAAGCGTAGAACGCGGCCCCGCCGATCTCGCGCACCACCGCCGGCATGATCGTCGAGACCACGAACACGTCGACCGCGTGCAGGCCGATGCCGAGATTGAGGATCAGCGTATAGACCGCGTATTTGCCCCGGAGAACGTCGCGCCAGGCGGCCGGCGACGGCGATGTCTCCAGCCGCTGCCCGTCCCCGCTCACAGCCGGGCGAGACGGTCGGCGAGCAGGCGGTAGAGGCCGTCGGCGTCGATATCGACCGCGACCCGGACGTCGCCGCCCCGCTCGTCCGACACCGCGCGGGTCCGCCCGGTCTCGGCGCCCTCGGCGGTCTCGACCGCGATCCGCATCGCCCGCGTTTCGATCAGACCGGGATCGAGCAGATGGGCGATCACGCAAACGTCGTGCAGCAGCGGCGCGCCGCCCTCGCGCGCGGGCGGGCCATGGGCGAGCATGTCGGCGACCGCCGCGCCGACCCGCCCGCCGCGCGCGCGCAGCGCCGCGATCCGCGACCCGCTCGCGCCCGTGCGCCGGGTCACGTCGAGGCCGATCATGGTGAGCGGCGCGCCGGCCTCGAACACCACCGCGGCGGCGTGGGGATCGACGTGGATATTGAACTCGGCCGCCGGCGTGACGTTGCCGGCGCCGAGGCTGCCGCCCATCAGCACGATCTCCCGAACGCCCTCCAGAATCTCGGGCGCCTTGACGATCGCGAGCGCGAGGTTGGTGAGCGGCCCGAGGGCGGCGATCGTGACCGGCGCAAGCCGAGCGCGCCGGCGCGCGGTCAGGATATCGACCAGCGCGTCGACCGCGTGGCCCGGGGCGCGCGGCGCGGCGGCGGGCGGCAGATCGAGCCCGGCGATTCCGCTTTCGCCGTGGACATGAGGCGCCGTGACCAGCGGCCGCAGGATCGGGCGCGGGCAGCCGGCATGGACCGGCACCTCGGCCCGCCCGGCGAAGGCGCAGACCCGGCGCGCGTTCGCCGCCGTCAGGGCGAGCGGCACGTTGCCGGCGACCGTGGTGACGGCAAGCGTCTCGAGCGTCTCGGGCGCGGCCAGCGCGAGGAACAGCGCGACCGCGTCGTCGCGGCCCGGGTCGCAATCGATGATCAGCGGTCGGGGCGTCATGAGCGACAGGTAACACCGGGCCGCATGATTTTGTCGAGCCCGTTCGCCCCGTCCCACCCCGATCGAGGCGGCGGGGGTTCTCGGCGGGGTATTTTTTCTTTACCCTCGCGCCGCCGGCGGCAAACGCCCCTTTCGCGCCAAAGTCGCGATCCGGCCACGACAAGCAGAGAACCGACCAACACAGGACATTTGACCATGAGCGGGAATCTCGACCTCGAAACCTTGCGCGGCCTCGTCAAGTCGGGCGAAATCGACACCGTCCTGGTGTGTTTCCCCGACATGCAGGGCCGGTTGATCGGCAAGCGCGTGACGGGCCATTTCTTCGTCGATCACGCGGTGGGCGAACTGCACGCCTGCGATTACCTGCTCACGGTCGACATGGAGATGGAACCGGTGCCCGGCTACAAGGCTGCGTCCTGGGCCCAAGGGTACGGCGATTTCGGCATCAAGACCGACCTGAACACGCTACGCCGCGTCCCCTGGCTGCCGGGGACCGCGCTGGCGCTCGGCGATTGCGTCGACCACGACGGCAACGACCTGCCGCACGCGCCGCGCAGCATTCTCAAGCGCCAGGTCGCGCGCGCCCGCGAGAAGGGCTACGTCGCGATGATGGCGTCCGAGCTCGAACTCTACGTCATCGACGAGAGCTTCGCCTCGGCGCGCGCCAAGAACTACCGCGACCTCGAGATCGCGAGCTGGTACAGCGAGGACTACCACATCTTCCAGACCACCAAGGAAGAGGAGTTGATCCGCGCCATCCGCAACGCCATGGACGCCGCCGGCATCGAGGTCGAGTTCTCGAAGGGCGAATGGGGCCCGGGCCAGGAAGAGATCAACCTGCGCTACGCCGATGCGGTCGAGATGGCCGACCGCCACACGATCTACAAGAACGGCGCCAAGGAGATCGCCCATCTCCAGGGCAAGGCGATCACCTTCATGGCCAAGTGGCGCCATGACCTCGCCGGCAACAGTTGCCATTTGCACTCGTCGCTCTGGGACGCCGAGACCGGCGCGGCGCTGTTCCACGACCCCGCCGAGCCCATGGGCATGTCCAAGCTGTTCCGCCACTACCTCGCGGGCCAGCTCGCGCTCGCCACCGAGATGACCTATTTCTTCGCGCCCTACATCAACTCGTATAAGCGGTTTCAGGCGGGCTCCTTCGCGCCGACCAAGGCGATCTGGAGCCGCGACAACCGGACCGCGGGCTTCCGCGTGCTCGGCGAGGGCGCGGGAACCCGGGTCGAATGCCGGGTTCCGGGCGGCGACGCGAACCCCTATCTCGCCTTCGCCGCGACGCTCGCGGCGGGTCTTTACGGGATCGAGAACGAGCTCGAGCTCGAGCCGATCTTCGAGGGCGACGCCTACGAGGGCAAGGATATCCGCGAAATTCCGAAAACCCTTCGCGAGGCCGTCGAGGCGCTTGATAAATCAACCGTTCTGCGCGACGCTCTCGGCGACGACGTGGTAGACCACTATGTCCACACGGGCCGCTGGGAACAGGCCGAATTCGACCGGCGGGTGACCGACTGGGAAGTGATTCGGAACTTCGAGCGCGCGTAGCGGCGAAGCGATCGCGCCACCCCATCGCACCGCAGGGACCCGGGGCCCCATCCCCGGGGTAAGAACAGGTCATTCAAGAGACCGGAGGGAGCGATGACCGATATGCTCAAGACCATCACGCCGATCGACGGCAGCGTCTATGTCGAGCGCCCGCTTGCGAGCGAGGCCGAGATCGACGCGGCTCTCGAAAAGGCCCGCAACGCCCAGCCCGCCTGGAAGGCGACCCCGGTGGCCGAGCGCGCCGCCCTGCTCACTCGCGCGGTCGACGCCTTCGTCGCCCGCAAGCAGGAGATCGCGACCGAGCTGACTTGGCAGATGGGCCGGCCGATCGCCCATTCGCCGTTCGAGGTCAACGGCCTCGAGGAGCGCGCCCGGCACATGATCGCGATCGCGCCCGAGGCGCTCGCCGACGTCGACGTCGGCCCGAAGGAGGGCTTCCGCCGCTTCATCCGCCACGAGCCGCTCGGCGTCGTCTTCGTGGTCGCGCCGTGGAACTACCCCTATCTCACGGCGGTCAACGCGATCGTCCCGGCCTTGATGGCGGGCAACACGGTGGTGCTCAAGCATTCGGCGCAAACGCCGCTCTGCGCCGAGCGCTTCAACGAGGCCTTCGTGGCCGCCGGACTGCCCGAGGGCGTGTTCCAGTACCTCCATCTCAGCCATGCGGGCGTCGAGCGAATCGTCAAGGATTCGCGGATCGATTTCGTCGCCTTCACGGGCTCGGTCTCGGGCGGGCACGCGATCCAGCGCGCGGCGAGCGAGCGGTTCATCGGCACCGGGCTCGAGCTCGGCGGCAAGGACCCGGCCTATGTCCGCGCCGACGCCAACGTCGCCCATGCGGTCGAGACCCTGGTCGACGGCGCGTTCTTCAACGCCGGGCAGTCCTGCTGCGCGATCGAGCGCATCTACGCCCACGCCGACGTGTTCGACGCCTTCGTCGAGGGGTTCGTCGCCCAGGCCGCGGCCTACAAGCTGGGCAATCCGCTCGACGCCGAGACCACCATCGGCCCGATGGTGCGCGCGAGCGCCGCCGACGTGGTGCGCGCTCAGGTCGCCGACGCGCTCGCCAAGGGCGCCCGCGCCCTGATCGACGAAAGCGCCTTCCCCGCCGCCAAGCCGGGCACGCCCTATGTCGCGCCCCAGGTGCTGGTCGACGTCGACCATTCGATGGAGATCATGACCGAGGAAACCTTCGGCCCCGCCATCGGCATCATGAAGGTGACCTCCGACGACGAGGCCGTGGCGCTCATGAACGACAGCCATTACGGCCTGACGGCGGCGATCTGCACGAAGGACGAGGACGCCGCCATCGCGATCGGCGACCGGGTCGACACCGGCACCTGGTTCATGAACCGCTGCGACTATCTCGACCCGGCGCTC
Source organism: uncultured Alphaproteobacteria bacterium (assembly GCA_964531525.1). Taxonomy (GTDB): domain Bacteria; phylum Pseudomonadota; class Alphaproteobacteria; order JAAXGF01; family JAAXGF01; genus CAYYWV01. The sequence goes on from CAZHDF010000102.1 coordinate 10,589, forward strand.
GCCTGGGTCGGGGTCAAGGATTCGGGACGCGGCTGCACGCTCTCCAAGCTCGGCTACGAGCATCTGACGCGGCCCAAGTCGTTCCATTTGCGTATCGCCGTTTGAGGGAGTGCCCGCCATGACCATCGATCCCAAGACGCTTCGGGGAAACTGGAACTATCCGACGGCGATGCGCTTCGGCCCCGGCCGCATTTCCGAGCTTGCCGAGGCCTGCAAGTCGCTCGGCATGACGCGCGCGCTGCTGGTCACCGATCCGGGCCTGCGCGCGCTGCCGATGATCGCCGAGGCGGTGGCCGCCAACGAGGCGGCGGGGCTGCCGACCACCGTGTTCTCCGACATCAAGCCCAATCCGGTGGGCGAGAACGTCGAGGCGGGCGTCGCCGCCTATCGCGAGGCCAATTGCGACGGCGTGATCGCCTTCGGCGGCGGCTCGGGCCTCGACGCCGGCAAGGCGATCGCCCTGATGGTCGGCCAGGACCGGCCGATCTGGGACTTCGAGGACCGCGAGGACTGGTACACCCGCGTCAACGAGGACGGCATGGCCCCGGTGGTCGCCGTGCCGACGACCGCGGGCACGGGCTCCGAGGTCGGGCGCGCCTCTGTCATCACCGACGAGACGACGCATACCAAGAAGATCATCTTCCATCCCAACATGCTGCCGGCGATCGTGATCGCCGATCCCGAGCTCACCCTCGGGCTCCCGTCGCATATCACCGCGGCGACCGGCATGGACGCGCTCGCCCATAACCTCGAGGCCTATTGCGCGCCCGGCTATCACCCCATGGCCGACGGCATCGCGGTCGAGGGCATGCGCCTGGTCAAGGAATGGCTGCCCACCGCCGTGCACGAGGGCTCGAACCTGGCCGCGCGCGCCCATATGCTCGCCGCCGCCACCATGGGGGCGACCGCGTTCCAGAAGGGGCTCGGCGCGATCCATGCGCTCAGCCACCCGATCGGCGCGGTGCTCGACAAGCATCACGGGCTCACCAACGCGGTGGTCATGCCCTATGTGCTGGTTTTCAACCGCGCCGCGATCGAGGAGCGCATGGAGCGGCTCGCCCGCTATCTCGGCCTGCCCGATCCTTCGTTCGACGCGGTTCAGAACTGGGTGCTGGCGCTGCGCGAGGAAATCGGGATCGCGCATACCCTGGCCGAGATCGGGGTGGGCGAGGAGCATATCGACGAGCTCACGCCCATGGCGGCGCTTGATCCGTCTTGCGGCGGCAACCCGATCCCGGTCGGCGAGCCCGAGCTGAGGCGCATGTTCGAGATGTCGATCCGGGGCGAACTCGCGGTCTGATACCGCCGGGCGTTCAAGCCTGCCCTAACCCGCGTCTTCGTCCACCGCGTCGTCGAGCGACAGGAGGCTCGCGTTGCCGCCGGCGGCGGTGGTGTCGACGGTGTAGGTGCGCTCGGTCGCGAAGCGGTGGAGATAGCGCGGCCCGCCCGCCTTCGGCCCGGTGCCCGACAGCCCCTCGCCGCCGAAGGGCTGCACGCCCACCACCGCGCCGATCATGTTGCGGTTGACGTAGATGTTCCCCGCCCGGACCCGCGCGGCGATGGTCTCGGCGGTGCTGTCGATCCGGCTGTGGATGCCCAGCGTAAGGCCGTAGCCGGTGGCGTTGATCGC
>CAZHDF010000103.1:0-12090 GCA_964531525.1 uncultured Alphaproteobacteria bacterium
GCCGTGCCGTTGACGCTTTATCTCTGCCATTGCACCGAGTGCCAGCGCCAGTCGTCGAGCGCCTTCGGCATGTCCATGTTGGTGGCGCGCGCGGCGCTCGACGTCGATTGGGCGCGGCTCGGCGTTTTCATTCGCGGCGCGGCGGCGCGCGGACGCGAGGTCCGCTGCCTGTTTTGCCCCGATTGCGGCACCCGCCTGTTTCACGAACTCTTGCAAGAGAGCGAAGTGCTCAGCGTCAAGGCGGGCTCGCTCGACGAGACCCGCTGGCTGAGGCCCGTGGGCCATCTCTGGACGCGAAGCGCCCAGCCCTGGGTGCCGATTCCGCCCGGTGATCTCGCCTATCCCGGCGAACCCGAAAGCTTCGACGCCCTTTATCGGCGCTGGGAAACGGTCGCCGCCGAAATCTTCGCCGGGAATTGAGGCGCGTCGACGTTGGAGGGGCCGCGCGCCGTGGCGATCAGATCCGGCGGCCGACCCAGATCACCCGGCCCGCGACGTCGATGTCCTCGGGCTCGACGGGCGCGAGCGGCGGGTAGTTCTCGTTGTCGCAGGAAATCACGACGAGCCGCCGCGCGGGATCGATGCTCAACCGCTTGACGAGCAGGAAATCGCCGAAGCGGATGATATAGACGCCGTCGCGCGTGGGCTTGCGCTGGGTCAGGTCGACCAGGATCGTGTCGCCGTCGGCGAGCGTCGGATACATCGAATCGCCGCGCACCGCGATCACCGCGAGCTGGTCGACGCTCGCCGAGGTGACGCTGCGCAGCCAGTCGCGGCGAAAGGCGAGGCGGCCGGTCTCGTGCTCGACGTCGATCACGATCCCCTCGCCGGCGGCGGCCGAGACCTCGTAGGTCGGGACGAAGGCGAGCTCGTCTGCGAACGCCGCCGCCGCTTCGCCGTCGCTCGGCGTTCGCGCCGCGCCGCCGCCGGCCTCGGGCAATCCTCCCGCGCTCGCCGCCGCGCCGGGACCGGTCCGCGCACCGGCGGCGGGATCGATCAGCTCGCCCACGGTGCAGCCGAGCGCGGCGGCCAGCTTCTGCACGGTGTCGTGGCGCGGGTGGCGCGACTTTCCGATCAGAATGTCGCGAACCGCGGTTTCGTTCAGCCCCGCCGCCCGGGCGAGCGACTTTTGGTTGAATTTCGCCGCCGCCATGCGGCGGATCAACTCCTCGACCAGCGGTGTCGTCATCCACCCCTCCCGACTCGCGCGGCCCGGCGCCATCGGCGGCCGTTCACCGCCGAGACCGCGCCGTGTTCCTAGGAATTATCCCATTGACATCCTCCTGTCCACAGGTTTAGAGTTGAGGAAATAGAACATAACGGGAACATTCGTTGAAATGGATCGCCCTGTCAAGACTTTCGCGAAGCCCACAGGGGTCATGCCCGCGGCCGCCTTTCCGGGCGAGAAGCACGCGAGGCCACGCTTGCCGCCCCTGCCGCGCGAGGCTTGCATGATGGATGGACCGCGCAACGGCGCGCGCGGGGTGGGGAACGGCGGCGATTATGACGCATTGGGAGATCGCGCGGTTCATGCCGTCGCGCCGTCGCGCGCTTTCATGCAGGAGAGCGTCGGGCCGAACGCACCCGCGCGAAACGAGCATGGGGAAGCGGTCGCCTCCGGACGTCGAGGGAAATATCCTTTGGCCTACGCCGATCGCACCGCCGAGGCCAAGGCGCCGGTACCGGACGGAGAGATCATCGGGGGCGCGTGCGCGCGCAAGGCCGCCGCGGGTGGCCGAGTTCCGGACGAGCCTCGCGAAGACGGGACTTGCGCCGATCCCGGGCGCGGTGGCGACGGGGGCGGCGTGCTCCCGGCCGACCGACCGATCCGGCCGACGCCGTGCTGGCCTCTCCATGCGGTCGAGACGCTGGTGAGGCTTTGGCGCGCGGGGCACTCGACCCCCGAAATCGCTACCCGCCTCGGCATGACCGCGCGCGCGATCGACAGCAAGCTGCGCAAGCTGCGCGTCGCCGGCATCGATCTTCCCCGGCGGCGGAGGGTCGCCGGTCGCCGGGTCGCCCGCGCGCAGCGGCGCTGCCTTTATTGCGGGCGTCTGTTCGCGAGCAGCCATGTCGGCAACCGGCTCTGCCCCACTTGCCTCGAGGAGGGACCGTTCACCAGCTCGGTTCTCTAAGCCGCGGACCGCAAACCGTTTCCGCGCCGCGAGACCGTTGGTCCCGCCGCCCGCGCGTTCCGGCCCGAGAGGCGCGCGGCCTCGACACATCTTCCCCATCAAGACGGAGCCCCCGCATGGATCGCCCCCGGATGACGCCCCGGACTCTCTCGCGAACTTCGCCTGAAACCAAGCGTTGGACGGCCGAATGCGTCGCGCGCCGCGTGGCCGAGGCGGTCGACACGCTCAAGCGCCTGCCGGTCCCCCATGTCCGCCGCCGCGCCACCCTTTGGCCGGAATTCGTGCGCGACAGCCGCGAGGCCTATGGCTGGGAGACGGCGCGCCTGCGTCTCGCCCCCGCCGCGCCCGAGGCGATCACCCGCCTCGACGAGACGCTCGTTTGGCTGCGCTGGCTGCCCCGCCAAACCCAGCGAATCCTCTGGAGCCGGGCGAGCGGGCTGTCGTGGCGAAGGATCGCATATGCTGCGGGGAAATCTCCCAATACCTGTCGCGCGCGATACCTCGCCGCCCTTCATCAGATCGCCGTCCATCTCAACGAGGGGCGGCCGGAAGTCACGCTCGTGCTATCCGTGAGGCGGAACACGAGCGACGATAAAAGCGATTGACCATTCTGCACGGTTGAGGGTAGGATATATCCTACAGTCGGAAACGAGCCGACGCATCGCGAAATCCAGCCGCCGAGGCGTGTCGTCCTCTGGCGGCTTTTCACATTTGGATCATGCCCGGATCGGGCGCGGACGGCCCTTGGCTTGGGCCGTCGGGCGGTCGTCCCGCACGCTCGCGCGCTCGCGTGCGATGGAGAGATTGGCGAAGGAACCACGATTGCCGCGACGGCGCCCGGAAAGTCCCGATTGGTCCGCGATCCGGGCGGCCCATGCGGCAGGCGTTTCGGTCGCGGCTCTCGCGCGATGCCACCGCCTTGCCCCGAGCACCATCTATCGCCGGGCGAAGCGCGAGGGCTGGCGGCGACGCGCCGATGACCGGAAGAGCGGCCCGGGCCAAGGCGCTTCCGACCAAGACGCCCCCGCACAAGACGGCCGCGAGACGCGGCCGGCGGAAAGCGCGTCGTCGGCGCGACGGCCGGTCTCGCCTGCCGGCGAGCTCGCGAAGCTCCGGGTGTTGGCGGCGCGATTGCGCGAGCGGCTCGAGGCGATGATCGAGGGCGGGCGGGAGAACGGTCTCGTCCTGGGGCCACGCGAATCGCCGGCGTCGCTGCTGCTCAAGCTCTGTCAGATCAGCGAGAAGATCATCGCCGTCGAGCGCCGCCTCGCCGGCCGGGACGCCGCGACCCCGGCCGAGCTGAACGACGAGGACCGCGCGATCCTCGCCCGCTTCAAGCGCCGCTACGGCGTCGATTGAGGCCACCGCGCAAGGCGCTCGCGCGGGCGCCCGGCGAATCAAGACGAAAGCGAGGAGCCGATGACTTCGAGCGAAAAACGACGCGACCTCGCCCGGGCGCGGAGGGAACCGCGCGGGAAGGGGGCGGACGCGGCGATCGAGACGCGGGCGCGGGCGCTGGCGCGCGCGACCGAGGCGTTCGCGGCGCCGCCGCCGGCCTGGCCGAGCGGGCGGTCCGAAGGGCGATCGCGCGCCGCCCGCGCCCCGGCCAGAAGCCCGGGTCGCGAGGACCTCGGGCGCGCCGTCGACGAGTGGCGTCTGTTCGACGCCATCCTGCGCCAGGATCTCGCGAGCTTCACCGCCAAGGCCTTTCAGACGGTCGATCCCGGCACGCGCTACCGCGACAACTGGCATATCGGCCTGGTCGCCGAGCATCTCGCCGCCTGCGCCCGGGGCGAGATCACGCGGCTCGTCATCAACATGCCGCCCCGGCATTTGAAGTCGCTTTGCGTCTCGGTCGCCTGGCCGGCCTGGTTGCTCGGCCACGACCCGGGAAAGCGGATCATGGCGGCGAGCTACAGCCGGGCGCTCGCCGTCAAGCACGCGCTCGACTGCCGGCTGATCCTCGGCGCGCCGTGGTATCGGCGAATCTTTCCGGGCGTCGCGCTGGCCGCGGACCAGAACGAGAAGCACAAGATCCAGACCACCGCGCGCGGCCACCGCATCGCGACCTCGGTCGGCGGCACCGCGACCGGCGAGGGCGCCGACGTGTTGATCGTCGACGACCCCCACAACCCGCGCCAGGCGATGAGCGAGACGCTGCGCGAAAAGGCGCTCGACTGGTTCGACCAGACCTTCTCGACCCGGCTCGACGACAAGCGCCGGGGGGTGATCGTGGTCGTCATGCAGCGCCTGCACGAGCGCGACCTCACGGGGCATCTGCTCGCCAGGGGCGGTTGGGAGCATCTTTGCCTGCCGGCGGTCGCCGAGCGGCGAACGGTCATCGCCTTCGGCCAAGGCCGCGTCCTGCGCCGCGTGGGCGATCTTCTCCATCCGGCGCGCGAGGGGCCGGACGAGATCGAACGCGCGCGCCGCGACCTCGGCGCCTACGGCTTCGCCGCGCAATACCAGCAAAGGCCCGCGCCGGTGGGCGGCGGCCTGGTCAAGCTCGCCTGGTTTCGCCGCTACCGCGCGGCACCCGCCCGGCCCTTGCGGATCGTTCAGTCCTGGGACACGGCGCACAAGGCCGCGGCGCTCAACGACCCGAGCGTCTGCGGCACCTGGGCCGAGACCGAGGCGGGCTACTACCTGCTCGACGTGATGCGCGCGCGGCTCGCCTACCCCGACCTTCGGCGCGCGGCCGCGAGCTTGGCCCGGAAGTGGGGGGCGGACGCGATCCTCATCGAGGACAAGGCGAGCGGACAGTCGCTCATCCAGGACCTGCGCGCCGGCACGCGGCTGCCGGTGATCGCGGTCACCCCCGAGGCCGACAAGCTCACCCGCATGAGCACGGCGAGCCCGACCATCGAGGCCGGGCGCGTGTTCCTGCCCGAGAGTGCGCCCTGGCTCAACGACTACGAGATGGAGATGATGCATTTTCCGAACGTCGCCCACGACGATCAGGTCGACATGACCAGCCAGTTCCTGCGCTGGGTCGCGACGCGCGACCGTCCGGCCCCCCGCCTGAGGAGCCTTTGAGATGCGCTGGCGGGCCGCGTTGGGCGCGGTCTTCGGACGGGCGGAGAAGGCCTCGGCGGCGCGCCGGCTGATCGCGGTCGGCGACGCCGGGCGGCCGGTCTGGTCGCGCCGCCGCTTCGACGCCTTTGCCGAGGAGGGCTTCCGCAAGAACGTCATCGCGTTTCGCGCCGTCGGCGAGGTCGCGCAGGGCGCGGCCAGCGTACCCTGGCGCTTGTTCCGGCGCGCGGGCGCCCGCCGCGTGGCGGTCGAGGCGCATCCGCTCGCCGCCCTTCTCGCCCGGCCCAATCCGCTTCAGGCCGGGCCGGCGCTTCTCGAGGCGGTCTACGGCTACCGGCTGATCGCGGGCAATGCCTTCGTCGAGGCGGTCGCGCCCGAGGGCCGCCCGCCGGTCGAGCTCTATGCGCTCCGCCCCGACCGCATGCGGGTGATCCCGGGGCCCGGCGGCCTGCCCGCGGCGTATCGCTATTCGGTCGCCGGGCGGAGCCGCGACTTCCCGGTCGATCCGGTCACCGGGCGCGCGGCGATCCTGCATATCCGGGCGTTTCACCCGCTCGACGACTGGTACGGCATGAGCCCCGCCGAGGCCGCCGCCTTCGCCATCGACCAGCACAACGAGGCCGGGGCCTGGAACCAAGCGCTGCTTCAGAACGGCGCGCGGCCCTCGGGCGCGCTGATGGTCGAGAGCGGCGAGGGCGCGGGCCTCAGCGACGAGCAGTTCGAGCGGCTGAAGGCGCAGATCGACGCGCTCTACGCAGGGGCGCGCAACGCCGGCCGCCCGGTGCTGCTCGAAGGCGGGCTCACCTGGCAGGAGATGAGCCTGAGCCCCAAGGACATGGACTTCATCAACGCCAAGCATACCGCCGCGCGCGACATCGCGCTCGCCTTCGGCGTGCCGCCGCAGCTTCTCGGCATTCCCGGCGACAACACCTACGCCAACATGCGCGAGGCGCGGCTGGCGCTGTGGGAGGAAACGATCGTCCCGCTGGTGCGCCAGGTGACGGCCGAATTCAACTGCTGGCTCGCGCCGCGCTTCGACGGCGAGATCACGCTCGCGCCCGATTTCGACGCGGTGCCGGCGCTGTCGCTGCGCCGCGAGCGGCTGTGGAACGGGCTCGCCCGCGCCGACTTCCTGACCGTCAACGAAAAGCGCGCCGCCGCCGGCTACGGCGCGGTCCCGGGCGGCGACCGCCTGGGCGCGGCGCCGACCACGGCCAAGGAGGGCGCGTGATGGCCAATCGTCATCGCGGCGAGGTCGAGGTCACGCTCGGCGGCGCGCGCTACACCCTGCGCCCGACCTTCGAGGCGCTCTGCGAGATCGAGGACCGGACCGGCCTCGGCCTGGTCGAGCTCGCGCGGCGCTTCTGGGAGGGGCGCTTCGGCGCCCGCCAGCTCGCGGTCGTGCTCTGGGCCGGCATCCGCGCCGCCGGGGGAGACGCGCCCGACTACGCGCGCATCGGCCAGCTTGTCGTCGAGCAGGGGTTCCAGGACCTCGCCGGCCCGGTCGCGCGGTTTCTCGCGGGCGTCATCGGCGGCGAGGAGGAGGAACACGCCGACCCAGCCCCCGCGCCGAAAAAAAAAGCGCGGACGACGCCCGCGCCGCCATCCCCTGGCGGCGGCTGATGGCCGTCGCCCTCGGCGAGCTCGGTCTCGCGCCCGAGGTCTTCTGGGCCATGACGCCGGCCGAGTTCGAGGCCCTGGTCTCGGGCGGCCGGGCGGGGCGGGGGTCCACGCCGGAACGCGCGGCGCTGGCCGACATGATGGCGCGCTTCCCGGACCGGGCCCGGCGCTCGCGTAATCATCGTTCTCCAAGCGAAGGACAACCATGACCGATACAGCCTTCCGGGTCTCGGCCGGCGACGGCCGCGCGCTCGACCGGGCGCTCGCCGCGCTCGCCGCGTCCACCGCGCGGACCGGGCCGGGCGCGTTCCCCAACGTCGCCGGCGCCTCGCGCGCGCGGCTCGAGGGCGCGATCGACCGGCTTCTCCGGGCGGTCGCCGACGGGCTCGTCGGGGCGATCCCGACCGCGGGCGCGCGCATCGACGGTCTCGGCCGGGGCCTGCGCGCGAGCTTCCGGGGCTTCGGCCGCTCGCTCGTGCGCTCGGTTCTGGACAGCCTGCAAGCGACGCTCGCCGACGCGCTCGGCGAGGCCCTGCCCGCGCTTCTCGGCGGCGGGCGCGCGAGCGGGGGCGGTGGCCTGGGCGGCTCGCTCCTGCGCGCGGTCCTGCCGTCGTTCGGCGGCGGGACGGCGTTCCCGGTCGCGCCCGGCGGGGTGCCGATCTCGCCCTTCGGCGGGCTCGCGCGCGGCGGGCGCGTCGCGCCGGGACGCGCCTTCCTGGTTGGCGAGGCGGGACCCGAGCTGTTCGTGCCGTCCACCGCCGGCGAGATCGTTCCCAACGAGCGCCTCGCCGCCGCGCCGGCGGTGAGCGTGGTCCAGAACTTCGACCTGCGCGGCGCGGACCTCGCCGCGGTCGCCGCGCTCAGGCGCGAATCGGCGCGCATCAAGCGCGAGCTCGTCGCCGAGATCGCCGCCTCGGCGCGGCGCGGCGGCACCTTCGCCCGCCTGCCGCGGGTTTGAGCCCGGCGGTTCCCGGTCCAAGGCACATGAACGAGGAGTCCATGCACAGACAGACACTCGACCGGCCCTTCGCGCTCAAGGCGCTCGACGAGCGCGGCGTGTTCGAGGGCTACGCCAGCGTCTTCGGCGTCGTCGACGGGTTCAACGATCTGGTCGCGCCCGGGGCCTTCGCCCGCACGCTCGCGCGCCGCGACGGCGGGCGCGGCGTCAAGCTCCTGTGGCAGCACGACGCGCGCGAGCCCATCGGCGCCTTCGAGGCGATGGGCGAGGACGCGCGCGGGCTTTGGGTGCGCGGGCGGCTGCTGCTCGACGTGCGCCGGGGCGCCGAGGCGCACGCGCTTCTCAAGGCGGGCGCGATCGATGGGCTGTCGATCGGCTACACCGCCGTCGAGGCCGAGATCGAGCCGCGCTCCGGCCTGCGCCGCCTGACCGAGATCGATCTTTGGGAGATCAGCCTGGTCACCTTCCAGGCCTGCCCGGGGGCGAGCGTGGATGCGGTCAAGGGCCGTGTTCCGCCCCCGGCGACCACGATTCGCGCGTTCGAGCGCTTCCTGCGGGATGCGGGAGGCTATTCGCGCAACGCCGCCAAGGCGCTCGCCGCCGGCGGCTTCCACGCCCTCGCGCAGCGGGACGTTGACGACGAGACGGCGGAGATGGTGGCGCGCCTGGCGCGCGCCGCCGCGATCCTCACCAACCGCAAGGAGGGATAACCCATCATGCAAACCAGAGAGGTGAAGGCAGCGGTCGACGCGCTCGCCTCGGCGTTCGAGGACTTCAAGCAGGCCAACGACGAGGCGCTACGCCAGAAGGCCGACAAGGGCGCCGTCGACGCCCTGACCGAGGCCAAGCTCGCGCGTCTCGACGACGAGATCGACCGGCTTCGCGGCGACCTCGACCGCACCCGGGCGAGCCTCGGCCGTCCGGCGGCCGACGGCGCGGGGCCGGGCGACGCCACCGCCGCCGAGCACAAGGCGGCGCTCGGGGCGTATCTGCGCAAGGGCGACGAGACCGGGCTCGCGCGCATCGAGCGCAAGGCGCTTTCGGTCGAGACCGACCCCGAGGGCGGCTATTTGGTCACCGGCCAGATGGCCGAGCGGATCGTCTCGTCGGTGTTCGAGACCAGCCCCATGCGGCGCGTCGCCTCGGTCGAGAGCATCTCCACCGACAGCCTCGAGATGCTGGTCGACAAGAACGAGGCGGGCGCCGGCTGGGTCGCCGAGAGCGAGGCCCGGGCCGAGACCGCCTCGCCCGATCTCGCCAAGGTCGTGATCCCGGTCCACGAGATCTACGCCGAGCCGCGCGCGACCCAGAAGCTGATCGACGACGCCAGCATCGACGTCGAGGCCTGGCTCGCCGACAAGGTGGCCGAGAAGTTCGCCCGCATGGAGGCCACGGCCTTCGTCGGCGGCTCGGGCGTCGGCCAGCCGCGCGGCTTTCTGACCTATCCGGCGGGCACCGCCTGGGGCCAGATCGAGCAGGTCAACTCGGGCAGCGCCGGCGCGGTCACCGCCGACGGGGTGATCGACCTTCAGCACGCGCTCAAGGAGGGCTACGGCGCCAACGCCGTCTGGCTCGCCAACCGGCTCGCGGTCCGCGACCTGCGCAAGCTCAAGGACGTCGACGGCCAGTACCTGTGGCAGCCGGGCCTCCGGGCGGGGAGCCAGGACACGCTTCTCGGCCGGCCGATCTTGATCGCGAGCGACATGCCCGCGCCGGCGGCGAACAGCCTGTCGATCGCCTATGGCGACTTCGCGCGCGGCTACCAGATCGTCGACCGGATCGGCGTGCGCGTGCTGCGCGATCCCTTCACCGCCAAGCCCTACGTCAAGTTCTACACCACCAAGCGCGTGGGCGGCGACGTCGTGAACTTCGAGGCCATCAAGCTCCAGAAGCTGGTGGCCTAGAGTCTTTTCCACTTCCGTGGAATCGCACCGGCCCGCTCTCCCGCCCGGCCACCCACAGCGTACGATTCCGTTGGGTGGCCGGGCGGGGGAGCGGGCCGGTGCCGTCAAGACATGATCTAGAGAGGGGAGAGCAGCCATGACCACACGCGATTTGACCAGCAACCTCGACGTCCGCTCGTCGCTCGATCCCAAGGACTACACCGCCTCGGCCAACGGCGCGGCGGTCGATCTCCGGGGGTTCGAGAGCGCGGCCGTCGCCTTCGTCGTCGGCACCGTGACCGACGGCACCCACACGCCGAGCGTCGAGGAAAGCGACGACGGCGCCGCCTGGCAGGCGGTGGCGGCGGGCGATCTTTCGGGCGCGCTCGCCAACCTCGCGAGCGGAGTCAACCAGCGGGTCGGCTACCGGGGGGCCAAGCGCTATCTGCGCGCGGTGCTCACGGTGGCGGGCGCGACCGTCGGCGCCCGCGCCGCCGCCGTCGTGATTCGCGGCAACGCGGTTCAGCGGCCGGTGGCGTAGCGGAACCGGCCGGGGCCGGAAGCCGGGCGCGCGGGCACGTCACGTCCAAGCACCCGGCCCGGCCGACCCGCTTCCGGCTCCCGGCCGGAGCCTTTTCTCAATCGCGCGAACACGGGGACAGCATGAGGGGATTGACACGAACCGCGCCGCCGGCGAGCGAGCCGGTGAGCCTGGCCGACGCCAAGGCGCATCTGCGCGTCGACACGGCCGACGACGACGCCTTGATCCAGGGGCTGATCGCCGCCGCGCGCCAGAGCGCGGAGGAGCACCTGCGCCGCGCGCTCGTGACCCAGAGTTGGCGGCTCACGCTCGACCGCTTTCCGGGCGGTTCGGGCGTGATCGAGCTGCCGCGTCCGCCGCTGGTCTCGGTCTCGGCGGTGACGGTCTATGACGCCGCCGATACCGCGAGCCTAGTCGCCGCCGCCGATTACATCGTCGATGCCACGCGCGCGCCGGGGCGCATCCTGCCGCGTGTCGGGCGGCCCTGGCCGGTGGTCGGGCGGACGGCCGCGGGCGTCGAGATCGACTATGTCGCGGGCTACGGCGCGGCCTCGGCGGTGCCCGAGGCGATCCGCCAGGGAATCCTGATGCTTCTCGCCCATTTCTACGCCCACCGCGAGGCCGCGATTCCCGACGGCCGGATCGCGGCGATTCCCTTCGGCGTCGCCGCGCTGTGGCGCCCCTATCGGGTTCTCGGCCTGTGAGCGGGGAGGCGCCGGGCGCGGGCGCGCTGCGCCACCGCGTCACGCTCCAGACGCCGCAGGAGACGGCCGACGGCGGCGGCGGCGCGAGCGTGGCCTGGACCGACCTCGCCGTCGTCTGGGCGGCGATCGAGCCGCTTCGCGGGTCCGAGCGCCCGCGCGCGGGCCAGATCGAGAGCCCGCTCACCCACCGCGTCGTCATCCGCCATCGCGACGACGTGACGCCGCGCCTGCGCATCAAATTCGGGGCGCGGCTGTTCAACATCCGCGCGGTGATCGATCCGGGCGAGCGCCGTTGTCACCTCGAGCTTCTGTGCGAGGAAGGGGTGGCGACGTGAGCGCATCTTCGAGCGAGGGGGCGTAAGCCATGTCCGCCGACAGTTCCTGGGAACTCCAAAAAGCGGTGTACGACGCGCTGACCGGCGATAGCACGCTGATGGCGCTGGTGCAGGGCGTTTACGACCACGTGCCGCAAGGATCGGCCTTTCCCTATGTCGTGATCGGCGAGGGAACGGCGCGCGCCTGGGGCGCCGCCGGTCTCGACGGGATCGAGGCGACGCTCGCGATCCATGTCTGGAGCCGCGAACGCGGCTTGCGCGAGGTCAAGACCGTCTCGGCCGAGATCCACCGCATCCTCCACGACGCGAGCCTCGCGCTCGCCGGGCATACGCTGGTGGGCCTGCGCTTCGCCTTCGCCGAGACCGCGCTCGAGCCCGACGGGGCGACGCGCCACGGCGTGATCTCGTTCCGCGCCGTGACCCATACGCCGTGATCGCCCGGCCCGCCGCGCGCCCCGTCATGCGTCCCCCGGCCTTCGCGATCCATTGGCGGGTCGATCTTGTGGCCTGGATCGAGGCGACCGCCCGCGCGCCCGGCGCGCCGCTCGCGCCATTGGGCGGCGCGGCGGTCGAGATCACGCACGGACCGCCCGAACCGGGCGTCGCGCTCACCGCCGCGCTGCGCCTGCGCATCAAAACCGGCGCGGCGGCGGGACCGCTCGACGCGGCGCTCCGCGCCTTCGTCGCGACCGCCACGCGGGACTTGCGCGACGCGCTGCGCGCCCGCGTCATCGGTCGAATCTCACGCAGCGGCCGCCTCGCGCGCGGCATCGCCCTCGTTCCCGACGACGACGGCCTCGGCGCGCATGTCGGCACGGACGCGCCCTATGCCTGGTTCGTCGAGTTCGGCACCGCGCGCCAGCCGGCGCGCCCCTTCATCC
>CAZHDF010000104.1:0-12021 GCA_964531525.1 uncultured Alphaproteobacteria bacterium
CCTAGAGCGTCTGGTCGGTGAAGATCGGGTAGCGAACGTTGTCGTCGCAAGCCGCGAGGTCGAGATCTCCCGGATCGATATCGACGACGAACTGCCCGAAGAGAACCGAACCGTCCGGATCGATCGTGAACCCACCGGTGCCGAAGTTGCAGCTCGCGCCGCCGGGCAACAGGGCGAGCGCCCCGGCCGTGGTGATCGCGTTGCCGGTCTCCGGCGGAATCGGCTTCTCCTTGATCAGGATGTAGGGATCGATCCCCTCGCCACCGCCTTCCGGCATCGGCATCTGGAAGATTTTGCCTTCGCCGTGCCAGTGGACGGTGATCTCGGCCCAGGTGTACTCGGACCCGGTCCCATCCCAGTACGTGAACGGCGAGCCGTCCTCGTCGTTGGCGACCGTGGTGTCGAGATCGGCCTGGGTGGCGTTGACGAACGCTTCCATGCCCCCGTTCACGCGGGCGATCGCCTGCGGCTCGTGGGTATAGTACTCGTTCGTCAGGTTGCCGAACTCGGACGGCTCGCCATGGGCGTAGAGACCGAGGTTGGCGTTGGCGCTGACGCCGCCGAAGCTCTTGTAGAACTTCTGCTCGCCGCCGCTGTCGCTGCCGCCTTCATCCATCACCACCCCGGCCGCGTTGGCGGAAGCGAACGACAGGATGTCGGCCTTGATCGACAGGTTTCCGTCGCTCAGCACGATCTCGCCGCCATAGCCGCCGTAGCCGTCGCCTTCACTGACGAAAGATCTGGCGACGCTGCCGCTCTCGGTCGCTTCGCCGGCCTCGATCATGAGATCGGCGTTGGCCGAGGCGTAGCTGCCGTCGGTATCGGCGATCGCGCGGGCCGCCACATCGTTGCCGTGGAAGAAGTCCTCCGGCTTGGGCCCGATGGTGACGTCGTTGGCGGCGTCGATATTGCCCCGCGCCGTCGCCGTCGCGGTGCCGCCGTTCGACTCGCCGTCGCGGCTGACGGTTGCGAGCGCATCGACGGTCACGTTGCCCGCGATGTCGATGTTGCCCGCGCCGGCATAGGTCTGACCGGCAAGGATATCGAGAGTGGCATCGGCATCGGCGCTGCCGCCGGCCGACCACCCGTCGAAGCCCGTGACGGTTCCGGTCCTGGCCACGGCATCGGCAAGCACCGCGACATCGCCCGCGATGTTCACATTGCCCGGTCCCTCGCTAACGCCGGCCATGATATCGACGTCGGCGCGCGCGTCGGCCCGATCGATGAGTCGGTCATCGATGCCCGTGAAGCCGCCGGAGAAGCTCGTCCCGCTCGCGATGTCGACCGAGCTCGAGACGGTAACGTCGCCGACTTGGTTCCTGGCAATCGCTGAAACGGCGATGTCGCCGGTCAGGTTGATGTTGCCGTCGACCCGCATGTACAGATCGGCGTCGGCGCTGGCCTCGCTCGAGATCAGGTCGCCGTTGATGCCGAAGAAGCTGGCGCGCGCGGTCGAGGCATCGTTGTCGACGAAGACCTGGCCGTCGACGGTCACGTCGCCGACCGACTGAAGCGCGTCACCCGTCACGGTGATGCCGCCGTTCCAGTTGACGTCGCCCCGAACGCCGGAAACGTAGATGCTGGCGCTGGCATCGGCATCGGTGCCGTACAGCACCGAGCTGTTGAGCCCGTAGACGTAGGCGCTCGCCCGGCCGGAGCCGATGCTCCCTTCGGTGCTGGCCAGTCCGAGGACCGAAATCGAGCCGGCGCCGATCCGGGCGATCCCATCGACCGTGGTCGCGCCGTTACGGTTGACGTCGCCGTGGACGTTCGAGATATAGATCGAAGCGTCGGCGCTCGCCGAGTCGAGGTCCATGACCTCGTCGTCGATGCCCGTGAAGCTCGCGAAGGCAACCGGGTCGGTCGCATCGCCGACCGAGCTGATGGCCTTGCCGTCGATCGCGATATCCCCGACCGAGAGCGCCTCGGTCGCGGCGATCGCGATATTGCCGTTGAGATTCACGTCGCCGTAAACAGTGTTGATCGAAAGCTCGGCGCTCGCCATGCCTTCGTAGGAGTAGAAGACCTCGCTTCCGGCGCCGGTGAAATAGGCGTTGGCCTGGCCGCGGTTTGCGTCGCTGTCTGCGCTGGCCGTGCCCGTGATCGAAATATCGCCGACCTGGTTTCTATGGGTGGCCGAAAGGGCGACCCCACCGTTGATGGTGACGTCCGCCGTGCCGCTATCGCCGGAACCGATGCCCGAGATCGACACCCGCGCCTCGGCGCTGCTGTCCTCGTCGGGCTCGTCGAAGATCTCGTAATCGAAGCCCGTGACCGAGGCGGCCGCGCTGACGCTGAACCCGTCGGCGTCGGCCAAAGCCTTGCCGCTGACCGCGATGTCGCCGATCCGCCGCGTGCCCGCGGCGTCGAGCGTGATTCCGTTGTTGAACGTGACGTCGCCCTTGACCGAGTACACGCCAACGTTGGCGTAGACCTCGATCATCGCACTCGACCCGAAGACGTTGTCGTTGACCCCGGTGATCTCGGCGCGCGCGTTCGGCGCGTCCGTCGATGACGATCCAGTGCCGCCGCGGACGATTGCGATCGCGTCGCCGTCGAGCGTGATGTTGCCGATCCCCATGTCGGCGACGGCGCGTCCCGAAACCGGGCCGTTGACCGTCAGGTCGCCCCTCAAGTTGTGGACCGAGAGCCGAGCCGTCGCGTCGATATCGTCCCAAGGATCGAAGACCTCGGAATTGAACGCGGTGAAGTCGGCGTTGGCGTCGTTCATCCCGCGCCCGGCCGCCGAGGCCCGAGCCGAGGCGTCGAGCACGATGTCGCCGACCGTCATCAGCCCTTCGCCCAGAAGCGTCACGCCGCCGTTGAGCGTCGCGTTGTTCGCGCCGTAGATCGAGACCTGGGCGCTCGCGTCCGCCTCCGAGCTCATGATCGCGTTGCTGAACAGGGTGAAGCCGGCATCGACGTCGGTGCGGGCCTCGGTGAATTGGTTCTTGCCCGCCTTGGCCGCGACGTCGCCCGCGACGGTGATGTCGCCGACCGTCATATGGCCGCGGGCGCCGACGTCGACCGGTCCGTCGATCGTCAAGTCGCGCGGCGTGGCGAAGGAGATGTTGAGGCCCGCCTCCGCGCTTGCGTCGTCCTCGAACGCCTCGTCGCGGAAGATGGTCATGTCGGCGGACGCGGTGCCTCCCCGATCGCCCGTCGCCGCGACCGAGCCGGTCACGTTGATATCGCCGATCACGAGGCGACCGTCGGCGTTCACGGTCACGCCGCCGAGCGAGACGTCGCCATAAGTATTGGTGATGTTGACGCTGGCCTCGGCGTCGGCCGAGCTGTCGAAGAACTCGGAACCGAAGACGGTGAAGTCCGCGCGTGCGTACCCGTCGTCGAGGACGTTCGCCGCGACGTCGCCCGTGACCGTGATGTCGCCGGCATTGACCTGCATGGCGCCGACGACGTTGATGTCGCCTTCGACCGTGACGTCGCCGCGGTTGCCGTAGAAGTTGATCCAGCCGTCGCCGCTGGCCTCGTCATCGAAGACGTTGTCGACAACGAATGACGCGGACGCCCTGGCGGTACCGCCGCTCTGGGCCGACGCAATGACGTCGACGTCGGCCGTGAAGCCGCCGACCGTCACCGCGCCCTCGCCCGTCACGTCGACGTTGCCCGTAATGGTCACGTTGCCCGCGTCGCCCGTTGCGCCTTCGCTCGCGAGGGTGCTGTTGATCGAAAGGCCGCCCGACGCGGACGCGCCGTGGTCGAGCACGCTGTTGTCGATCCCCTCGACGCGCGCGTCTGCCCAGGCGCTGCTCCCATTGGCCAGGGCGCTGGCCTTGGCGTCCAGCGAAATCTCGCCGATCGAAATGTCGAGAGCGCCGGCGACATTCACGTCGCCGTTGATCGCGACATTCCCGTCCGTGCGCATGATCGAGACGAAGGCGGTCGCTTCGCCGCTATCGAGAACGTCGTCGTCGATTCCGGTGAAGTCCGCGCTCGCCTGGGACCCCTCGGTGCGCGCGATGGCGCCGCCGCGCACGAAGGACGAGCCTCCTTCGGTCGAGACCGTGCGCCCGCCGCGGATCGTGATATCGCCGACCGTGATGTCGGTCGTGGCGGTCGCCGTGACGCCGTCGAGGGTCACGTCGCCGCGGTTCGAATTGATGTCGACGCGCGCCGAGGCGTCGCCGCTCTCCAGAATGTCGTCGTCGATGCCGATGAAGTCCGCGTCGGCCCTGGCGGAGGACGGAGACCCGGCGTCGGCGAACGCGCTGCCGGTGATGGCGACCGCGCCGACCGTGATGTCGGTGTTCGCCCCGACCGCGAGGCCGCCCGTAACATCGACGCCGCTGTTGCGCGACAGGCTGGCGCCGGCATGGGCATCGGCGCTGCCGGCGAAGAAGTCGCCGTCGATGCCGTAGAACGATGCCGAGGCCGACGACCCGCTGCTGTCGCCCTTGATGATCGCGTCGGCGATGCCGGTGATGGCGACGTCGCCCGCGTTGCTCGCCGCCGTCGCATCGACCGCGAGGCCGCCCGCGATGGTCACGGCGCCGGCGTTGTCGTTGATCGTGACGGTTGCGTCGGCGCCGGCGGTATCGTCGAACACGTTGTCGGCGAAGCCGTAGAAGTAGGCCTCGGCGGTGCCTTCGCTGGACGCGCTGGCCCGGGCCGTTCCGTCGATCGCGACGTTGCCCACGGAAAGCGTCGCATCGGCGCCCACCGTCACGCCACCGGTCAGGTTCACGGCGGTGCCGGCGTTGTTGATGTTCAGATTGGCGTCGGCCTCGGCGCTGTGCGCGAGCGCGTTGTCGAAGCCGACGAACGAGGCGAACGCGCCGTCGTAGGTCCCGCTTGAGCTGTCAAAGGCGGTCGCGCGGCCGTCGATGCTGATATCGCCGACCGAGACGCCCGCGTTGGCGTCGACCACGATCGCGTCGCCCACGGTCACGCCGCCGGCGGCGCTGGAAATGTCGATGCTGGCATTGGCGCGCGCGGAACTGGCCACGTGGCTGTCGAACGCCGTGAATTCCGCCGTGGCGCTTGAGTCATTGTCCGACGAGGCGCTCGCCGTGCCCGAGACCGTGATGGTCCCGACATCGACCGTGGCGTTCGCCGCGGCCGTCACCGTGCCGCCCCCGCCGGTCCCTATGTTCACGGCGCCGCGGGCGTCGATATTGAACGCGGCATCGGCCGACGCCAGCCCGACGACGTTGTCGGAGAAACCGGTGAAGCTCGCGAACTCGTCGTAGCTCGCGGAGACGAGGATGTTCGTGATCGCGATGTTGCCGACCGTGATATGGGCGTCGGCCGTCACCGTGACGTCGCTGTTGATCGTCACGCCGCCGTCGGCGTCGATGGAGAACGAGGCGTCGGCGATCGCATCGCCCGCGACCATGCCCTCGAAGGCGGTGAAGGTCGTGTTCTCGACCATAATGTCGTGGACCGCGAGGTCGGCGACGGTGATCGTCGCGTCCGCGTCGACCGTCGTGTTGCCGGTGACGGTGACGTTGCCCGCGGCGGCGGCCTCGCTCAAGCTGCCCGAGTTGGCGTCGTAGAGCACGCCGGCGAAGGCCGAGGCGTCGCCCGCGATGTCGCTCGAGAACCCGGACGCGGCGCTGCCGATGTCCTTCGCCCCGACGGTGACGCTTGCGTTCGCCGCGACCACCGTGTTGCCGGTGATGCTGATGTCGCCACCGCTCGCGCTCCGCACGTCGGCGAGGCCGAAGCTGCTGTCGATGAGGTCGCCAAGGGCTGTTGAAATGCTGCTGCCGGTCGGCACGCCCGTATTGCCCGCGCGGACGGCGAGACCCGCGCCGGCGAACGCGCCGGAGCCGTTCTCGACGCCGTTGGTCGCCGTCGCCTGCACCCGCATGGTGCTCGACGGGGTCGTCACGGTCACGTCGCCCGCCGCCTGCAGGAACGCAACCGCGATCGCGTTCGCGTCGCTGGACGCGGCGGGAGTCGCGGTCGCGTTCGCGGTCACCGTGAACTCGCCGGTGACCGAAAGATCGCCCGCGCCCTCGGTGCCCGCGATCATCGCGACGCCGGCGAAGGCATTGCCGCCGGACGCGGTGACAAGCGTGTCGCCGTTGACGTTGATGTCGCCGCCGGCCTCGAGAAGCGCGCCCGCAACGGCCGAGCCGCCCAGGCCATCCTTGGCCGTGATCGTGATATTGCCGACGTTCGCGATGTCGCCGGCCGGCCCGTGCGCGATCACCTCGATCAGGCCGGGATCGGAGACCGGACTCGTCGATTCGAGCGCGGTCCCCAAGGGACGCCCGGTCTCGAGGTTGCCGATCGTGATGTCGGCGTTGGACCCGCTCGCCTCGATGCGGATGTCGCCACGCTGGGTGACGATCGAATCGTTGAGATCGTTGAAGGTAATCGTCCCGACGCCGCCCTCGGTGCCGGGGGCGGTCTCGAGCACGATATCGCCGTCGCCGCCGGTGAGTTCGTTGTCGGCGAGATCCTCCATGACGATCGAATTCGACGCCATGATCGTGACGTCCGTGCCGGCCTGCGACATCGCCTCGATCTCGCTCTCGAACCAGGTGTCCGTCGTCCCCGTGCCGACACCGTCGGCGATGACGACGTTCGCCGGATCGAGCAGGAAGCTGCCGCCGTCGCCGTTGGGCGCGCTCGCGTCGATCGCGCCGCCGAGCCGGAAATGCGTGCCGCTGACCTCGATGAAGCCGCCGTCGCCCGCCGCGTCGCCGCCGCGCGCCGAAAGGGTCGCGGTCTCGGCCACCGTGTTGGTGCCGTCGGCCTTGGTGATGACCTGGCCGCCGTTGCCGTCGATGCCGCCGTCCGCGCGCACCTCTCCCGTGATGTTCAGATCACCGGTCGAGGCGACCAGCACCGTGCCGCCGTCCTTGCCGGCGGCGAAGGCGTTGGCGTCGACCACGCCGTCGAGGTTGACGACCGCGTTGACGATCTTGGACGCGGTCGCGGCGGTGATCGCCACCAGCCCGGAGCGCGCGCGCAGAACGCCCGTGTTGTCGACGCCGAGGGCATCGCCCTCGGCCGCGATCTCGTCGAGCGTGTCGGCGTCGACCGTGAAGGTGATCAACCCGTCGCCGCGCAGATCGAGGGTGTAGGCGTTGGCCGAAACCAGCCGCACCTCGCCGAGATTGGCCTCGATCACGCCCGCGTTGGAGACGTAGGGCGCCGCCAGAATCGCGAAGCCGCCGTCGGAAACCTTGATGTTGCCCTGGTTGACGACCCGGCCGTAGCCGTCGCCCGAGAAGCTGAAGCTGTCGCCGTCGATCGCGACATTGGCCGCCGTGGTCGCGAGCAGCGCGCCCACGTTGACCCGCGAGGTGCTGTAGAAGGTCACCCCGGCCTGGTTCAGGATGAACACCCGCCCATTGGCCGTCAGCGCGCCGCGAAGCTGGCTCGGCACGCCGCCGATGACGCGGTTGATCGCCACGGCGGAGGCGCCGGGCTGATAGAAGTTGACCGACTCGCTGACCCCGGTGCTGAAGGTCTGCCAGTTGATGTCGAGCCGTTGGCTCGCCTGATTGATGTCGGTTGTCGGTCCGCTTTGCGTGATCGTCCCGCTGCCGCCGACGACCTCGCCGCCGGTCGGCCCCGCAAGCGCGACCCCCGCATAGGCAAGCGCGGCCACGCTGAAGAGCGCGACCCGCGTGCAGATCGAGATTTCCTGTTTGTTCCGCCTGGTCAGACGCCAGTGAAACCGAGTCCGAGTCGGAAGTACGTTGCGATCAGCAACCACAGTAAACCTCCCTAGCACCTATTTGATCGCTCCCGTTGGTCGGGAGACGTTGGGTTGGCTAAACACCTAGCCCCCAGGATCACATAGCCGTGAAAAGGTACCTCAAGAGAACTTGCCGATCCAGCATTTTTTTAAAATTTTATTAAAGGTTTCATGCATTTACCATTAACGTTCCAGAAGCTCTTGGAATCCGTGGAGAATCATGGCGCGGCGTAATCCCGTCGGGTCGCGTCCCGCCTGGCGAAACGCGCTATAGCCATGGAATGGAACGGGTTTATGCGGACGACGCGGCCGCTCGGACGTCGAGCTCGGAGCGAAAATCCTCGAACTTGCCCCCCGGGGAGCGGGGAATCTCGTCGACGTAGCGGAGCCGGAAGACGAAGGGGTGGCCGAGCGCCTCGGTCAACACGCCGCGCAAGCGCCTCTCCTCGACGGCGTCGAGCGGACGAATGGCGACCAGATTGACATCAACCGTCTCGAGGCTGCGCTGGACGATTTGAATTTGACGCAAAGGCGCGATTTCGATGAACGGCGTGCCGCTGATCCGCGCCCAGGCGCGCTCGCCGGACGGCAGAACGACCATGTTGCGGGTCCGCCCGAGGATCCGGTCGAGCACCGGCAGGCCGCGCCCGCAGGCGCAAGGCTCGCCCATCACCGCATGGTCGCCGATGGCGTAACGCAGCAGCGGCATGGCGAAGTTGTGGAGCGGCGTGACGACCACCCGGCCCTCGCCCCCCGGGGGAACCGGGCGGCCGTCGTCGTCGACCACCTCGACCAGGATCGTTTCGGCCTGGACATGGTAATGCTCGCTCGACGGGCATTGGAGCGCGATCGGCCCAACCTCCTGGGCGGCGTACATGTCGACCACCGGCACGTCCCAGGCGCGGCGCACGGCCTCGCGCACCTCGGGCGTCATCACCTCGCCCATGGTTTCCACCGCGCGCAGGCCGGGAACGGCGCATTTCCGCTCGGCCGCGCGCCGCGCCAGTTCGCGGGCGAAGGTCGTATAGGTGAGTAGATAATCGGGGTTGCATTCGGCGAGCCAGTCGAGATGGTCGTCGATCGCCCCCTCGATGTCGCGGTGGATCATCGGCCCGGTCTCGTGGCCGACCGCCCAGTTCAGCTTGCCCGGGGCCGCCATCGAGCGGCGGATCGCATCGTTGAGTCGCTGGATCACCGCGAGCTTGCCGGCGAAATCGCGCCCGTGCCAAAGGCTGCTGCGCAGCTTGACCGCGCGCCGGTACTGCTGACCGAGAACCGTTCCCTGGACCCGGATCGGCCGACCGACCGAGCCCGAGGTGACGTAGCCCAGCCGTCGGCCATGCTCCCGGGGCAGGCCGCGCGCGACGAGATCCGCGGCCCTTTCCTGGATTTCGGCGCGTTCGAGAACGGGAAGCCGCCGCCACGCCTCGAACGTCAGATCGCCCGGCGACAATGCGGCGAGCCCGGCGAGACGGTTGCGATAGAAGGGAACCTCGCGGGCCGCGTGGCGGATCAGGCTTTCGAGCTGACGGCGTTGCAGGGCCTCGATGTCCTCGGCCGACCACCACTGGCTTTCGCCGAGTTGGAACAGGATGGCGAACACGGTCGCGTGCTCGTCCGACGGCACCGCGGGCCAAACCAACCCCGGCACCGCCGAGCGCACCGTCGCCTTGGCCCGCCTGTCCTCGGTCATGTCGCCCCCACGCTCGCGAAAGGACCCCGTCGCCTCGCGCCTCGAACCAGGGCAAGCCTAACATAAATCGGAAAAAGAACGCGGTCGCGCGGCCGCGTGCCGACTCAGCCGGTGATGTCGTTGGCGGCGAGGGTGCGGACCCGGTTGGGGGTGAGCGGCCGGCCGGCGGCGATCTTGGCGTTGATCTCGCGCACCGTTTTGCGCAGCACCAGATAGCGGTACGCGGTCGCCGGATGGGTCGCCGCGGCGCCGATCGCGCCCGGGAAGTTGGCCGCCAGCCGGCGCCAGAAGCGGGGCGCGTTCTCGATCGCATAGCCCGCGCGCGCCATGATGTAGAGTCCGACGTAATCGGCCTCGGCCTCGATCTCCTTGAAGTTCGCGCCCGGCACCGCGCGCTCGGCGTGACGCAGGACGTGATGCGCGAGCTCGTGGGCGACCACCAGGGCGAGCTCGTCGTCGCGCGCGAACCACATCATCTCGCGGGTGACGACGATCCGCTTGCCGACCGCATAGGCGTTGAGCGAGCGCCGCGACGAAATCGCGACGTCGAAGTCGCAGGTCTCGACCGGCGAGATCGCCACCGTGCCGCCGGTCTCGCCCACGCCGCGCCCCGCGAGCGTCAGACGCGCCGGCGCGGCGCCGGCGCGCGCCTCGAGCGCCGCCTTGAGCGCGCGCACCCCGGCGATGCCCGAAGGCAGCGGCCGGCCGTCGACCGCGGCGATCGTCGCGCCCGGACGGAGCCCGGCGGCGGCCGCCGGCGAACCGGCGACGACGTAAAGCACCTTGAGGCGGTCATCGAGACCGAAGGCGTCGCGCGCCGGGCCGCGCATGCGCGCGCCGAAGCTCTGCTCGGTGGCGGTGTAAAGCCCGTAGAATGGGCGCGTGCGCCCGGTGCAGAAATCGACCGCCCCGCGCATAAGCCGGAACTGGAGAGTCTCCAACCGCTGACGATCGAGCACCCGCTGCTCGACCACGAGCTGGCGCTGGAAGGCGCTCTCGACCGCGACCTCGCCCGGGCTGACCGTCACCGGCCCGGTCGCGCGCAGACTCTGCCCCGCCGGCGCGCAGGCGGCGAGACCGAGGAGTATGAGAAGAACGAGACGCGACATGGACGAGGTGGCCTTTTCCGATCCTTGGCCCCCTATCCAAAATCAAAAACATGAAACATAAGTTAAAAATGCAAGACTATTTAAATAAATACTGTTAAGGTTAAATAGTAAAAATGATTAATTCGATTTAATAGTGAATATTCGTAAACCCTATTTCTAAGTGATCGACGGGCGAGTAAGGGCCGACGCGGGTGCGCGGGTCTTGCCGCCGCCTCGGGGCCGGGATATCGTGCGGGCTCTTATTCCGTGTCCGGGATCGTTCCGTGCCCGGCGGGGAAGACGAGCCCGCGCGAAAGCGAGCATCGAATCCGCGCCCAAAACCGGACGCAAACAACGGAGCGTTGAATAACCGAGCGTTGAACAACGCAGGGAGGCATTCATGACACGACTGTTCACGCGGCTTTCGGCGGTTGCCCTGGGCGCGATCGCCCTGGCCGTCGCGGGATTGCCCGCGCGGGCGGCGACCCCGGCCGATACCCTCGTCATCGCCGACCGGATCGACGACATCGTCTCGCTCGACCCGGCCGAGGTGTTCGAGTTCGCCGGCGGCGACGCGACCCGCAACATGTACGACAAGCTGGTCGACTTCGACCCGCGCAACATCGGCCCGCTGGTGCCGGGCCTGGCCGAGAGCTGGACCGTCTCCGGCGACGGCATGACCTATGTCTTCAAGATCCGCCGGGGCGTGCAGTTCCAGTCCGGCAACCCGGTCACCGCCGCCGACGCCGAGTTCAGCCTGCGCCGAGCGATCATCCTGAAGAAGACGCCGTCGTTCATCCTGACCCAGTTCGGCTTCACCGCCGACAACGTGAAGGATCGCATCCGCGCGACCGGCGAGTACGAGCTCACGGTGACGGTCGACAAGCCCTATGCGCCGAGCTTCTTCCTCAACTGCCTGACGGCGACCATCGGCTCGATCGTCGACAAGAAACTCGTCATGTCGCACGAGCAGGACGGCGATCTCGGCTACGAGTGGCTCAAGACCCATTCGGCGGGCTCGGGCGCCTATAAGCTGCGCGCCTGGAAGCCCAACGAGTCCTACGTGCTGGACCGCAACGACAACTACTGGCGCGGCAAGGTGCCCATGAAGCGGGTGATCGTGCGCCACGTCGCCGAGGCGGCGAGCCAGCGGCTGCTTGTCGAGAAGGGCGACGTCGACATCGCCCGCGGGCTGAGCCCCGACGACATCGCCGCCATTCGCAACAATCCCGACGTCAAGATCGAGGAGGATCTCAAGGGCCGCATCTGGTACTTCAGCATGAACCAGAAGAACCCGATCCTGTCCAACCCCGACGTCGTCAAGGCCATGAAGTACCTGGTCGACTACCAGGGGATCGCCAAGTCGGTGCTGCGCGGCCAGGTGGTCGTGCATCAGGCCTATCTGCCGCGGACCTACCTCGGCGAGATCAGGGACACGCCCTACAGCCTCGACGTGGCCAAGGCCAAGACGCTGCTCGCCAAGGCGGGCTATCCCGACGGCTTCGAAACCACCATGCACGTGCGCAACGCGAGCGAGCGGCTCGAGGTCGCCCAGGCCATGC
>CAZHDF010000105.1:0-11881 GCA_964531525.1 uncultured Alphaproteobacteria bacterium
AGGCCATCTGGCGGATGACGCGCTCGGCGTCGGGGCCTTCCTTGACGCTCTCGACGAAGCTGGTCTCGACTCGGTCGCCGAGCGCCTGCTCGATCGCCTGGCGGCCGATGTCGTGGCGGTAGGTCCAGCCGTGGTCGCCGACCGGGCCGACGTAGACGAAGCCGATCTTGAGCGGTTCCGCCCCGAAGGCGCGCCGCGCGAGCGCGCCGGCGCCGAGCATCGCCGTGGCGCCGGCCCCGGCGAGAAGGAAATGTCGTCTGTTCATTGGTTCTCCCTGGGTTGCATGGTTGCGTGAAGCCTGTCCGTCGCTTACGCGGCGGGGTTGAACGTCTTGCCGATGCACGCCGGCGCGTTGAGCCTGATCCGTACCTTGTCGCGCGAAATCAGCACCAGCACGAGAATGGTCGCGAGATAAGGTAGCATCGACATGAACTGCGAGGGGACCGCAATTCCCAGCCCCTGGGCATAAAGCTGAATGATCGTGACGCCGCCGAACAGATAGGCGCCCACCAGCACGTTGAGCGGCCGCCAGGTGGCGAACATCACCAGCGCGAGCGCGATCCAGCCCCGCCCGGCGGTCATGTTCTCGACCCACATGGGCGTGTAGACCAGCGACAGGTACACTCCGCCGAGCCCCGCCATCGCGCCGCCGAACATGACCGCGAAAAGACGGATGCGGATGACCGGATAGCCGACCGCGTGCGCCGCGTCGTGGGATTCGCCGACCGCGCGCAGCACCAGACCCGCGCGAGTGTGGAACAGGAAGTAATGCACCACCGCGACCATCGCCAGCGCGAGATAGGTGAGCGCGTCGTGGGCGAACAGAAGCGGGCCGAGCACCGGTAGGTCCGACAATCCGAGAACGTCGAGCCGGGGCAGGGGAGCGAGCGCGAAGCCGACGAAGGACTGCCCGACCAACGCGCTCAACCCGACCCCGAACAGGGTCAGCGCGAGCCCGGTCGCCACCTGATTGGCGAACAATCCCAGGGTGAGCGCGCCGAACACCAGCGAGATCGCGACCCCCGCCCCGGCGGCGGCGATCACGCCCAGCGTCGCGCTTCCGGTCGAGGCGGCGACCACGAAGCCGACCACGGCGCCGGCGAGCATCATGCCCTCGACCCCGAGGTTGAGAACGCCCGATTTCTCGGTCACCACCTCGCCGAGCGCGGCGAACAGAAGCGGCGTCGCCGCCGTCATCACGGTGCCGAGGATCGCGACCAGGGTTGTGAGTTCGGCGCTCATGCGGCGGCCTCGTCCGCGCGGAAGCGAATCCGGTAGCGCACCAGCACGTCGACCGCCAGCAGCACGAACAGGAGCAGTCCCTGGAACACGCCGACCACGGCGAGCGGCACGCGCAGCGTGATCTGCGCCGTTTCGCCGCCGATGTAGGAAAGCGCCACCAGCGCCGCCGCGCCGACGATCCCCGCCGGGTGCAGCCGGCCGAGGAAGGCGACGATGATCGCGGTGAACCCGTAGCCCGGCGAGACCGACGGCATGAGTTGGCCGAGCGGTCCCGAGACCTCGATCACGCCCGCGAGCCCGGCGAGCGCGCCGCTTCCGAGCATCGTCAGCCAGATCAGCCGGTCGCGGCTGAAGCCCGCGTACTGCGCCGCGCGCGGCGCGAGCCCGAGCACCTTGATCTGAAAGCCGAGATAACCGCGCGCGAGCAGCACCCAGCCGCCGACCGCCACGGCGAGCGCGATCAGGATGCCGATATGAAGCCGAGTGCCTTCCCAGATGATGGGCAGCGTCGCCTCCGGGTCGAACAGGCGCGATTGGGGAAAATTGTAGCCCTCCGGGTCGCGCCAGGGGCCATGGACCAGGAAGTTGAGCAGCAGCGTCGCGACATAGACCAGCATCAGGCTGGTCAGGATCTCGTTGGCGTTGAACCGGGTGCGCAGGAAGGCGGGGATCGCCGCCCAGGCCATGCCGCCGAGGGTGCCGGCGACGAGCATCAGCGGCAGCACGATCGCGCCCGCGTCCTCGCCCCAGAAGGCGAGCGCCACGCCGCCGCCGCAGATCGCGCCGACGGTGAGCTGGCCCTCGGCGCCGATGTTCCAGACATTGGCCCGATAGCCGAGCGCGAGCCCGACCGCGATCAGCGCCAGCGGCGTCGCCTTCACGGCCACCTCGGCGATCCCGTAGCCGGTGGTCAGCGGCTCGACGAAGAAGGCGTAGAGCGTCGCGAGCGGCGCGAAGCCCAGCACCGCGAACAGCGCCGCGCCGACCGCGACGGTGACGCCGACCGCGATCAGAGGCGTCAGCCACAGCATCAGGCGCGAGGTCTCGCCCCGGGGTTCCAGCCTAGGCCACATCGGCGCGCGCGTCCCTCGCGGTCTCGAACAGGCCGCCCATCAGAAGGCCGACCTCCTCGGTGGTGGTGTCGCCCGTCGCGACGCTGTGCGAGAGCTTGCCGTGGAACATGACCATCAGCCGGTCGCAGAGCACGAACAGCTCGTCGAGGTCCTGGGAGATCACCAGGATCGCCGTGCCGCGGCGGGCGAGCGCGATCAGCTCTTGATGGATCGCCGCCGCCGCGCCGGCGTCGACCCCCCAGGTGGGCGCCGCCGCGATCAGGATGCGCGGCTCGCCGAGCACCTCGCGCCCGATGATGAACTTCTGGAGATTGCCGCCCGAGAGGCTCCGCGCCTCGGCCCGGGGTCCCTTGGCGACCACCTTGTAGGCGTCGATGATGCGCCGCGCGAGTTCGGTCGCGCGCGCCGTTTGGATGAAGCCGCGGCGCACCAGGCCGCGCTCGGCGTGCTCGCTCAACAGCGTGTTCTCGGCGAGCGTCATCTCGCCCACCGCGCCCTGGCCCAGCCGACCCTCGGGCACCAGGGCGAGCCCGCGCGCGCGGCGCGCCGCCGGGCCCTCGCCGCCGACCGGCGCGTCGTCGATGAGAACATGCGCCGCGTCCGGCGCGCGCTCCTCGCCCGAGAGGTAGGCGACCAGCTCCGACTGGCCGTTGCCGGCGACGCCCGCGATGCCGACGATCTCGCCCGCGCGCAATTCGAGGTTCACGTCCTTGAGGCTGGTGCCGAAGGGGCCTTGCGAGCGCGTCGACAGCCCGCGCAGCTCAAGGAGCGGCGGGCCCGACGCGACGACCGGCTCGCGCGTCGGCAGGGCGAGGTCGCCGCCGATCATCATCTCGGCGAGTTCGTGGGCCGATTTCTCGCGCGGGTCGCAGGCCGCCACCACCCGGCCCGCGCGCAGCACCGTCGCGCGTTCGCACAGATCGCGAATCTCGTCGAGCTTGTGGCTGATATAGAGGATCGTGCAGCCCTCGTCGCGCAGCCGGCGCAGGGTCTCGAACAGGCGCTCGACCTCTTGCGGCGTGAGCACCGAGGTCGGCTCGTCCATGATGAGAAGGCGCGGCTCCTGCAACAGGCAGCGCACGATCTCGATCCGCTGGCGCTCGCCGACCGAGAGGCTGTAGACGTGGCGGCGCGGGTCGAGGTCGAGCCCGTAGCGCGCCGAAACCTCGCCGATCCGATCAACCAGCTTGGCGGGCGCGATCCGCTCGTCGATGCCGAGCGCGATGTTCTCGGCCACGCTCAAGCTCTCGAACAGCGAGAAATGCTGGAACACCATGCCGATGCCGAGCCGGCGCGCGTGCATCGGGTTGTGGATCTCGGTCTCCGCGCCCTCCCAGAAGATGCGGCCCCCATCGGCGCGCAGCACGCCGTAGACGATCTTGACCAGCGTGCTCTTGCCGGCCCCGTTCTCGCCGAAAAGGGCGTGGATCTCCCCCGGCATCAGGGACAGGTCCACATGATCGTTGGCGAGGCAGCCGGGGAACCGCTTGGTGATTCCCTCGAGGCGCAGGCGCGGCGGCGTTTCGGGCGGCGACGCGCTCGCTCGGTTCATCGGGCGCTCCGCGCGGCGGCGATGGGGCGCGCGTCCGTCGCCGCGCCCGCGTCGCGCAGGCGCAGAAGCTCGGCCGCGACCGCGACCGCGATCTCGCCCGGCGTCTTGCCGGAAATGCCGTCGAGCCCGATGGGGCAGGTGAGCCCCCGCATGATCTCGGGCGGGTGCCCCGCCTCGGCCATGCGCTTGGCGAGTCGCGCGCGCTTGGTCTTGGAGCCGATCAGGCCGAGATAGGCGAAGTCGCCGCGCGCCAGCGCCCGCTCGCAGATCGCGAAGTCGAGCGCGTGGCTATGGGTCATCACCAGGAACCAGGCGCCCGGGGGCGCATGGGCGACGAGCCGCGCGGGCTCGGCGGCGAACAGGGTCTCCACATGGCCCGGCCGCGCCGGCGGGAAAATGTCCGCGCGGTCGTCGATCCAGACCAGCCGGCAAGGCACGCCTTCGAGGACGCGGGCGATGGCGCGGCCCACATGCCCGGCGCCGAACAGAAAGATCACGAAATCGCTCGGCGCGACGAGGCCGAGAACGAGCGCGGGCGCATCGTCGCGGGCCTCGATCAAGGCCGCTCCGGGGCCGGCGGGGGCGGGGGCGAGCATCGCGCGCGCGGCCTCGGGCGCCTCGGGCGTGTCCGCGTCGATGATCGTCGTCTTGGGCGCGTCCTCCAGGGTCGTCGCGATCACGAAGGGGCGGTGTCGGCCCACGCGGGCGCGGGCCTCGCCGATCCAGCCCGCGTCCGCCGCGCCGATCCGCTGCACCAGGATGCGCGCCGCGCCGCCGCAGCACTGGCCGAGCGAGGGGCCGAGCGCCAGCTTCTCGACCATCGCGCCCGGTCGCGCGGGGTCCGAAAGCAGCCTTCGCGCGCGCTTGATGGCGACGAGTTCGAGCCGCCCGCCGCCGATGGTCCCGGCGATGCCCGCGTCGGTGACCGCCATGCGGGTGCCCGCGTCGCGCGGGGTCGAGCCCCGGGCCTCGATCACCGTGACCAGCGCCGCGCCGCGCCCCGCCGCCAGCGCGTCATCGAGGGCGTCGAGCCAGTCGGCGCTCATGCGCGCGCCTCCAGCGCCATCAGCACGCGCTCGGGCGTCGCCGGGGCGTCGAGCGCGACCGGTCCCCGGCCGACCGAGGCGATCGCGTCGCGCAGCGCGTGAAACACCGAGATCGCGAGCATCAGGGGCGGCTCGCCCACCGCCTTCGAGCGGTAGATCGTCTCCTCGCGGTTGGCCGACCCTTCGAGGATCGTCACGCGGAAATCCTCCGGCACGTCGCTCATCACCGGAATCTTGTACGTTGACGGCGCATGGGTGCGCAACCGTCCGCGTTCGTCCCACCAAAGCTCCTCGGTCGTCAGCCAGCCCATGCCCTGGATGAATCCGCCCTCGATCTGGCCCAGATCGACCGCCGGGTTGAGCGAGCGTCCCACGTCGTGAAGGAGATCGACCCGCAGCAGCCGGTACTCGCCGGTCAGGGTATCGACCGCCACCTCCGAGACCGCCGCCCCGCAGGCGAAGTAGAAGAACGGCCGCCCGCGTCCCGCCGCGCGGTCGAAATGGATCTTGGGCGTCTTGTAGAAACCGGTCGCCGACAGGCTCACTCGCGCGAGATAGGCGAGACCCACGAGCGCGTCGAAGGCGATCTCGTTCGCGCCCGCGCGCACCCGTCCGCCCGCGAAGGCCACGTCCGCCGCATCGACGCCGAAGCGCTCGGCGGCGAAGGCGGCGAGCCGGTCGCGGATGGTCCTGGCCGCCGCCTCGGCCGCCTTTCCGTTGAGATCGCTCCCCGACGAGGCGGCGGTCGGCGAGGTGTTGGGCACCTTGCCCGTGTTGGTCGCGGTGATCTTGACGCGCTCGATCCCGATCCCGAAGGTCTCGGCGACCACCTGGGCGACCTTGACGAACAGGCCCTGGCCCATTTCGGTCCCGCCGTGGTTGAGCTGCACGCTGCCGTCCGCATAGACATGGACCAGCGCGCCCGCCTGATTGAGGTGCGGCGTGGTGAACGAGATGCCGAACTTCACCGGCGTGAGCGCGATGCCGCGCTTGATGACCGGGTTTCGGGCGTTGAAGGCGGCGATGGCCTCGCGCCGCGCGCAATAGGCCGAGGACGCCTCGATCCGGTCGAGCAGCATCGCGAGCAGGTCGCCGTCCTCGACCGTCATGTGATAGGGGGTGACGTTGCGCGGCGCGGCGCCGTAGAGGTTCCGCCGCCGCACCGCCGCCGGGTCGCGTCCGAGCTCGCGCGCGATATCGTCGATCGCCGCCTCGATCGCCATCATCCCCTGCGGCCCGCCGAAGCCGCGAAACGCGGTGTTGGAGACCGTGTGCGTCCGGCAGCGGTACGATCGGATCGCCACGTTTTCGAGGAAATAGGCGTTGTCGGCGTGGAACATGGCGCGGTCGTTGATCGCCATCGAAAGATCGGCCGAGCGCCCGCAGCGCCCGGCGAGCATGATCTCCGCGCCGAGGATGCGCCCGGTCTCGTCGAAGCCGACCTCGTAGCGCGCCAGGAAGTCGTGGCGCTTGCCGGTCATGCGCATGTCGTCGTCGCGCCCGGGGCGCAGCTTCGCGGGCCGCCCCGTGCGGTGCGCGGCCAGCGCGGCGATGCAGGCGAAGGCGGCGGCCTGGGTCTCCTTGCCGCCGAAGGCCCCGCCCATGCGCCGGACCTCGACCGTCACCGCGTTGTCGGCCCGGCCCAGCATGCGCGCGACCAGGTGCTGGACCTCGGAGGGGTGCTGGGTCGAGGACTGGACGAGCATGTCGCCGTCCTCCATCGGGATCGCGAGCGCGACCTGTCCCTCGAGGTAGAAATGATCCTGGCCGCCGATCCGGATCTCGCCCGAAAGGCGGTGGGCTGCGCGGGCGATCGCGGCGGCGGCGTCGCCCCGGCGGAAGCTTTGCGGCGGCTCGATATAGGACTCTTTCGCGAGCGCGTCCTCGATGGTGAGGATCGCCTCGCGCGGGGCGTATTCGGCCACCGCGCGCTTGGCCGCCGCGCGCGCCTCGGCGAGTGTCTCGGCGGCGACCGCGAACAAGGCCTGGCCCGCGTACTCGACCACGCCTTCGGCGAAGATGGGGTCGTCGGCGCGGACCGGGCCCGCGTCGTTGACGCCCGGAATGTCGGCCGCCGTCAGCACCGCCACCACCCCCGGCGCGGCGCGCACCGCGTCGAGGTCGAGGCGCGCGACGTCGGCATGGGCCTCGGTGCTCAGCCCGACATGAAGATGCAGCGTGCCCGGCGGCTCGGGAATGTCGTCGACATAGATCGCTTCCCCGGTCGCGTGCTTGAGCGCGCTGTCATGGGCGAGCGCCGCGCCGACCACCGCCCGCGCCGCCGGCGCCTCGGTCATTTTCGGGCGGTCGTTCATTCCGCGGCCACCGGGGCGAGGGCGCGCGGATCGGTCGCGGTCCCGGGCGCGGTGGTTTCGATCAGCAGCCGGTCCAAGAGCCGCTCCGCGACCAGCGCGCGGTAGCGGGCCGAGGCGCGCATGTCGGTGATCGGCGCGAACTCGTCGGCGAGCGCGCGCTTGGCCGCCGCCACGGTCTCCGCCGTCCAGGGGCGGCCCAGGATCGCCGCCTCGGTCAGCCGGGCGCGCGCCGGCGTCGCCGCCATGCCCCCCATGGCGATGCGCGCCGCGCGGACGACCCCGTCCTCGACGGTCAGCGAAAACGCGGCCAGCACCGCCGAGATGTCCTCGTCGAAGCGCTTCGAGACCTTATACACCGCGAGATGGGCGCCGGGGGCGGGGCGCGGGATGCGGATCGTCTCGATGAACTCGCCGGGGGCGAGCAAGGTCTCGCGGTAGCCGGTGAAGAAGTCCTCGACCGCGATCCTGCGCCGCGCGTCCCCGCGCCTGAGATCGAGGCGCGCATCCAGCGCGATCAGCAGCGGCGCCATGTCGCCGATGGGTGATGCGTTGGCGAGATTGCCGCCGATGGTGCCCATGTTGCGAATCTGGACCGAGCCCAGCCGCTTCAGCATCGGCGCGGCGGCCGGGAAGGCGTCCGTGAGCGCGGCCATCGCGTCGCCGTAGGTCGCCGCTCCGCCGACGGCGAGCGCCTCGGCGCTCAATTCGACGCGCGCGAGATCGCGCGCCGCGCCGAGCCAGACCGTGGTCTCGATCGCGCGGCCCTCCTTGGTGATCCAGAGCCCGGCGTCGGTCGCGCCGGCGACGATCGTCGCCCCGGCCTCGCGGGCGAGGACGGCGGCGGCCTCGTCGGCGTTGCGGGGCGCGAAGAAGCGCTTGGTCCCGGCGCGGTAGGCGAGGCCCCGGCGGCGGCGCAGGCGGCGGAGAAGGGCGATGGTTTCGGCCTCCTCGCGGGCGAAGCGGTCGGGCGCGGCCGGGTCCAGCCCTTGCGCCGCGCGCGCGATCGGCAGATAGCCCGTGCAGCGGCAGAGATTGCCGGCGAGCGCCTCGTCGAGCGCCGCGCGGTCGGGCGGCCCTTGCCGCGCCATCGCCCGCGCCTTGCCGAGCGCGAACAACGACATCGCGAACCCCGGCGTGCAGAAGCCGCATTGCGAGCCGTGATGGTCGGCGAGCGCGCGCTGAACAGGGTGGGGTGCGCCGTTCTTTCCGGCGGTTGCGAGGTCCTCGACCGTGATCAGCGCCTTGCCGTCGATCATCGCGAGGAAATGGATGCAGGCGTTGACCGCGCGGTAGCGCAGGCCCCGGCCGCGAAGCTCGGCGAGGACCACCGTGCAGGCGCCGCAGTCGCCCTCGGCGCAGCCCTCCTTGGTGCCGGTGCGGCGGCGGTGAATGCGAAGATAGTCGAGCAGGGGGATGGTCGGGTCGAGGTTGCGGATCTCCTCGACCCGCCCGCCGGAGACGTATCTGATCGTTCCGCCTCGCCGCACCGCTCGCACCCCTAATCGCCGCCATTCGCGATGGCGTTGTTTCCGTTTTCGAAGGAAGGCGCGCGCATCGCTCGCCCCGATCAGGATGAAACGGTGTCCTTGCCTTGTCTACAGAAATATCGCCTTGAACCGTTTTGCGAGGCCTTGACAGGCATATGGAAATATCAGTGTTATTTATTGATATGAAACGAATATTTCGAGATTCTCAAAAGAATGCTGCGCGTGCTTCGGGGGGCTGCTACAAAGATGCGGGAAATGGATTGTGTGCAATCGATGAGACCGATCCGCGTGCGCGAAGCGACCGGACCCGATGACGCGGGCCGTCCGGGATGGACATGATCCCGGTCGAGATTCTCGGCTCCGACTGGCTCGAGCTCGCGCTGCGCTGGATCCATGTGATCGTCGGCATCGCCTGGATCGGCTCGTCCTTCCTGTTCAACTGGATGGACAGCCAGTTCGAGCCCGCCGAGCCCGCGCGTCCCGGGGTCGCCGGCGAGATGTGGATGGTCCACGGCGGCGGCTTCTACCGGGTCGAGAAATACCTGGTCGCGCCCGAGCGCCTGCCTCGGCTGCTGCACTGGTTCAAATGGGAGGCCTACACCACCTGGATCAGCGGCTTCTCGCTGCTCGCGGTGATCTATTTCCTGGGCGCGCCGGTCTATCTGATCGACGGGGCGACGCCGTTTTCGCCGCCGCTCGCGGTGGCCGCCGCGCTCGCGCTGCTGATCGCGGGCTGGTTCGTCTACGATGGGTTGTGCCGATTGCTGGTGGGGCGCAATACGCTGGCGCTCGCGGCGCTGGTGTTCGCTTGGACGATCCTGGTCGCGGCGGTCGCCGATGCGTTGTTCAGCGGCCGGGCGGCCTATGTTCTGGTCGGCGCGATGCTCGGCACGATCATGGCGGCCAACGTCTTTCGGGTCATCATCCCCAACCAGAAGCTGGCGGTGGCCGCGATGCTCGCCGGCGAGCGGCCCGAGCCGCGCCTCGGGGTCGAGGCCAAGCAACGCTCGCTCCACAACAACTACATCACCCTGCCGGTGCTGTTCGTGATGATCAGCAACCATTATCCGGCGACCTTCGGCCAGCCCTACAACTGGGCGATCCTGGCGGCGCTGGCGGCGATCGGGATCGGCGTCCGCCATTTCTTCAATCTTCGCAACCGGGGCCGGAGCGCGTCCTGGATTCTGGGCGCGGCGGCCCTGGCGATGGTCGCGCTCGCCGTCGTCGCCACGCCGCGCGCACCGGGGACCGGAGCCACGGCCGAGGGCGAGGCGGTGCCGTTCCGCGCGGTCGCCGCGATCATCGAGACACGCTGCGCCGCCTGCCACAGCGCCAAGCCGCGCTATCCCGGGTTCGACGCGCCGCCCAAGGGCGTCGTTCTCGACCGGGCCGAGGAGATCCGCGCCCAGGCGTCGCGCATCTACGCCCAGGCGGTGGCGAGCGAGACCATGCCGCTCGGCAACGCGACCGGCATGACCGCGGACGAGCGCGCGACGCTCGGCCGCTGGATCGGCCAGGGCGCGTCGCTCGACGCCGAATAGGGGTGCGCGCGGTGGCCTCAGCTTCCCCGATAGGTCGAGTAGCTCCAGGGCGTCACGAGAAGCGGCACGTGGTAGTGCGCCGCCGCGTCGTCGATCCCGAAGCGCACCGGCACGAGGTCGAGGAAGGGCGGCACGCCGGTCTCCGCGCCGCGGGCGGCGAAATAGGCGCCGACATGGAACAAAAGCTCGTAGCGCCCGGGCCGGAACGCCGCGCCTTCGAGCGCCGGGGCGTCGAGCCGCCCGTCGGCGTTGGTCTCGAAGCGGCCGAGAAGAACCTCGGGGTCGAGCGCGCGGAGCTCGATCACCATGCCGCGCGCGGGCCGGCCCGCCGCGACATCGAGAACATGCGTCGTCAATCGGCCCATGCGGTTCCGTCCTCTCGTTTTGCGCGGCCTTGCCTCGGCAGGGTCGGCGCGGGCACGCCGGCTGTCAACGAAATCGTCGCCTTTCCGCAAGGTTCGAGGGCATGACGGCGCGCTTGTCGCTCGCCGCCGTCAACGCGCTCGACCGCGCGGACTTCGTCGCGGCGCTGGGCGAGATCTTCGAGCATTCCCCCTGGGTCGCCGAGGCGGTCTGGCCGGCGCGCCCCTTCGCGACGATCGCGGCGCTGCACCGGGCGATGGTCGGCGCGGTCGCGGACGCCGGGCGCGACCGCCAGCTCGCGCTGATCCGCGCCCATCCCGAACTCGCCGCGCCCGGGGATCGGACCGGGCCGCTCACCGATTTTTCGCGCGCCGAGCAGGCGGGGGTCGGCTTCGGGGCCGGCGGCGCCGACGAGCGCCGCCGCCAGGCCGCGCTCAACGCCCGCTACCGCGCCCGCTTCGGCTTTCCCTTCGTGATCGCGGTACGCGCGCGCGGGCGCGACGAGATCCTGGCGGCGATGGCGGCGCGCCTCGGCAACGACCGCGAGACCGAGATCGCGACGGCGCTCGACGAGATCGCGCAAATCGCCGCCTTCCGCCTGAACGATCTGCTGGGGACCAACCAAGGGAGAGGGCCATGACGCCCGGGGACGAGAAGCGAAACGCGACGCGGACGGACGACGCGGACGCGGCCTATCTGCGCCGGGCCATCGCGCTCGCGCGCGAGCATATGGACGCGGGCGCGGGCGGGCCGTTCGGCGCGGTCGTGGTTCGCGACGGCGCGGTGGTGGGCGAGGGCTGGAACCGGGTGACCTCGGACCACGATCCGACGGCGCACGCCGAGATCGTCGCCATTCGCGCGGCCTGCGCGCGGCTCGGGCGATTCTCGCTCGCGGGCTGCGTGATCTACGCGAGCTGCGAGCCCTGCCCGATGTGCCTCGCCGCGATCTACTGGGCGCGGATCGACCGGCTGGTCTACGGCGCCGCGCGCGAGGACGCGGCCCGGGTCGGCTTCGACGACGCGCTGATCTACGACGAGATCCCGCGCCCGCCCGCCGAGCGCCGCTTGGCCTCGCGCCGAATGCTCGCCGACGAGGCGCGCGCGCTCCTGCGCGCCTGGGCCGAGAAGCCCGACAAGATTCCGTATTGACACAAACCGCCCGAGCAGCCGTTCCGACGGCCTCCGTCGAGCGAAAAAAAAGGCCGGACCCGAAGGTCCGGCCAAGTTCATACAGGGAGGCTTCACGTCTGGGAGACGTAGGA
>CAZHDF010000106.1:0-11696 GCA_964531525.1 uncultured Alphaproteobacteria bacterium
ATCCAATGTCCTTGGCCCACTCCCCCGCCCGGCCACCCATATTCTACGATCCCGTGGGTGGCCGGGCGGGGGAGTGGGCCGGTGCCGACTTAAAATCATCCCGCTCTAGGAGATGGAATAGCCCCCGGGGGACAAACGACCGTGACAAGATCACAATCCGGCCCGGGGATGGGGCGGCGGTTCACCGGGGTCTCGAAAAGCAAAGGGGCCAGGCCGTTATGGCCTAGCCCCTTTTTTGACTGGTGGAGCCGATCGGAATCGAACCGACGACCTCTTGA
Organism: uncultured Alphaproteobacteria bacterium; assembly: GCA_964531525.1. Classification (GTDB taxonomy): domain Bacteria; phylum Pseudomonadota; class Alphaproteobacteria; order JAAXGF01; family JAAXGF01; genus CAYYWV01. The sequence continues at coordinate 279 of CAZHDF010000106.1, forward strand.
ATGCCATTCAAGCGCTCTCCCAACTGAGCTACGGCCCCAGAGACGGCGGCGCGGGCGCTTCGCGCCGCCGTCGGAAAAGTAGGAACGCGCCCCCCGCGACGCAAGCAAAAAAGCGGGAAGGCGAAAAGCGAGGGATCGAAAGGACGGACGGCCGCCGATTCAGCGAACCCCGCTCAGCGGTCTTCTTCCTTGGTCTCGATCGTTCCGTCCAGAACCTCGGCCACGTCGTCCTCGTCCTCGCCGAGCTCGGAGGCGTCCTCGATCAGCGCGTCCGCGTCGTCCTCGTCGTCCCCGTCGACCTCGACCGCGACCTCGGCCTTGACCACGAGCTCGGCGATCTCCTTGTCCTCGTCGACGACGACCTTCTCGACCGGCTCGGGCTTGGGCGCCGCGGGCTTGGCCTGCGCCGCGTTCCGCCGCGCACGCGGGGGCGGCTCGGGCACGAAAACCGTTTCACAGCGCGGGCAGACGATCGGATCGCGCTTGAGATCATAAAACCGCGCTCCGCAGTTCAAGCATAGACGCTTGATGCCCCATTCCGGTTTAGCCACCGATTCCACGCTCCCCATTCATCGCATTCAGGCATTCGGTGCGAGGCCAATTGCCATGATCCGCCGTTTCTGTCAAAAGCAAATTCAAACGGGCCGCCGACGCGGGTAACATGCGCACGGCCCGCGCGCCGACGCAAGACCGGATCGCGCGCGCTTTCCATCCCCGCCGCGCCCGGGGTCGAAACGCTCGAAACGCCCCGCGCAACCCGAGACGGACCGCCGAATTCACGCCGTGACCACGCCCGCGCCGCTGACCGCCCATCCCGCCCGCCGGCTTTCCGGCGGCGTTTCCGTGCCCGGCGACAAGTCGATCTCGCACCGCGCGTTGATGCTCGGCGCGCTCGCGGTCGGCGAGACGGTCGTCGCCGGCCTGCTCGAGGGCGAGGACGTGATGTGCACGGCGCGCGCGCTGCGCGCCCTGGGCGCCGAGATCGCGCGCGACGAGGAAGGACGCTGGCGGGTGCGTGGCGTCGGCGTCGGCGGCCTCGCCGAGCCCGCCGAGACCCTCGACCTCGGCAACGCGGGCACCGGCGTGCGGCTGATGATGGGCATGGTCGCGAGCCAGCCGATTACCTGCCAGTTCACCGGCGACGAAAGCCTCTGCGCCCGGCCCATGGGGCGCATCGCCCGTCCGCTCGAGGAAATGGGCGCGCGCATCATAGCCCGCGCGGGCTGCCGCCTGCCGCTCGCGGTGATCGGCGCCGCCGAGCCGCTGCCCATCGTCTACAGGCTCCCCGTTCCCTCGGCGCAGATCAAGTCGGCGGTGCTGCTCGCCGGGCTCAACGCGCCGGGCGAGACCCGGGTGATCGAGCCCCGCCCGACCCGCGACCACAGCGAGCGCATGCTGCGCCATTTCGGCGCCGAGGTCGGCGTCGAGACGCTGGAGGACGGCGGGCGCCGGATCACGCTCGCCGGCGAGCCCGAGCTCGAGGCCCGCGCGGTCGCGGTGCCGGGCGATCCGTCCTCGGCCGCCTTCCCCATGGTCGCCGGGCTGATCGTGCCGGGGTCCGAGGTCACGCTGCGGGGCGTGGGCGTCAATCCGCTTCGCGCCGGCCTGTTCGAGACCCTCGCCGAGATGGGCGCCGATATCGCGCTCGAGAACCGGCGCGAACAATCGGGCGAGCCGGTCGCCGACATCACCGTCCGGGCGGGCGCGCTCGCGGGCGTCGAGGTGCCCGCCGACCGCGCGCCGTCGATGATCGACGAATACCCGATCCTCGCGGTCGCCGCCGCTTGCGCCCGGGGCGAGACGGTGATGCGCGGACTGGGCGAGTTGCGGGTGAAGGAAAGCGACCGCCTTGCCGCGATCGTCGCCGGCCTCCGCGTCGCCGGCGTCGAGGCCGAGGCCGAGGGCGACGATCTCCGGATCAGCGGCCACGCCGGCCCGCCGCCCGGCGGGGGGCGGGTCGAAAGCCGGCTCGACCATCGCATCGCCATGGCCTTCCTGGTGCTCGGCCTGGCGGCGAAGGCGCCGGTCACGATCGACGATTCACGGCCCATCGCGACCAGTTTTCCGGACTTCGTCGATCTTTTCCGCGAACTCGGCGCGCGCCTTGACTGAGACCCGCTCCAACGGCGACGCGCGCCCGGCGACGATCATCGCCGTCGACGGCCCGGCGGCCGCCGGCAAGGGCACGCTCGCCCGCCGGCTCGCCGATCGCCTGGGCCTGCGGTATCTGGAAAGCGGCCGGCTCTATCGCGCGGTGGCGGCGCGGCTTCTGCGCGAGGGCGGCGATCCGACCGACGCGGCGCGCGCCGCCGCCATCGCCCGCGATCTTCGCGAGGCCGACCTCGAAGCCGCCGATCTGCGCGACGAGCGGGTGGGGCGCGCGGCCTCGATCGTCTCGGCGATACCGGCGGTGCGCCGGGCGTTGCTCGATTACCAGCGCGCGTTCGGCCACCGACCCCCGGGCGCGGTGATCGACGGGCGCGATATCGGCACGGTCGTGTTCCCCGATGCCACCCACAAGCTGTTCGTTACCGCGAGCGCCGAAGCGCGCGCCGAGCGCCGCTGGCGCGAGCTCGTCGCGCGCGGCGTCGCGACCACGCGCGCGGCGGTCCTGCGCGACCTCGTCGAGCGCGACGCCCGCGACACCGCGCGCGCGGTCGCGCCGCTCGCCCCGGCGGCGGACGCGATCGTTCTGGACACCACCGACATGGACATCGAGGCGGCCTTCGCGGCGGCGCTCGCGGCGATCGGCGCGGCTCCGCCGGGGGGCGGCGCGGGGCCTTCCCGGGGCGCGAGGGGCTGAATCCACGCCCGATCGCGCCGCCGCCGAGAAAAAGGCCGCCATGGGGACCCCGGCCATGGCATAATCGGTTGCGGAATCATGCTGGCATCTGTATAGATTCCGGCCCTTGGACGACCATTCCCGGTGCCGCGGCGCGGCGCCGGGGTGTGTCGTGCGATTTTGCGCGGTGCGCGCGCCGGGTCCGGCGCCGCGGCACGCCGATCGAAGGTTGGGAGATCGAATGACGAATCAGAATGCCGTGTCCGCTGGGGACACGCCATCGAGCGAAGAGAACTTCGCGGCGCTGTTCGCCGCCTCGCTCAAGGAGAGGGACGTCGTCGAGGGCCGTGTCGTCAAGGGCACGGTCATCGCCATAGAAAACGATATGGCGCTGATCGACATCGGTCTCAAGGCCGAGGGCCGAGTTCCCGTCAAGGAATTCGGCGAAGGCGGGCAGGCGCCCGAGATCAAGGTCGGCGACGAGGTCGAGGTTTATCTCGACCGGCTCGAGAACCGCCAGGGCGAGGCCGTGCTCAGCCGCGAAAAGGCGCGCCGCGAGGAAGCCTGGGTCCAGCTCGAAAAGGCCTTCAAGGCGGGCGAGCGCGTCAAGGGCTCGATCTTCGGACGCGTCAAGGGCGGCTTCACGGTCGATCTTTCGGGCGCCGTCGCCTTCCTGCCGGGCAGCCAGGTCGATATTCGCCCGGTGCGCGACATCACGCCCCTGATGGGCGTCGAGCACGAGTTCCAGATTCTCAAGATGGACCGCCACCGCGGCAACATCGTGGTATCGCGCCGCGCCATGCTCGAGGAAGCGCGCGCCGAGGCCCGCGCCGAGCTGATCAAGAACCTCAAGGAGGGCCAGGTCCTCGAGGGCGTGGTCAAGAACATCACCGACTACGGCGCCTTCGTCGATCTCGGCGGCGTCGACGGCCTGCTGCACGTCACCGATATCGCCTGGCGGCGGATCAACCACCCGACCGAGGTGCTCTCCATCGGTCAGACCGTCAAGGTGCAGGTCATCCGCTTCAACCCCGAGACCCAGCGCATCAGCCTCGGCATGAAGCAACTCGAATCCGATCCCTGGGACGGGGTCGAGGCCAAGTATCCGGTGGGGACCAAGTTCCTCGGCCGGGTCACCAACATCACCGACTACGGCGCCTTCGTCGAGCTCGAGCCCGGCGTCGAGGGGCTGGTCCACGTCTCCGAGATGAGCTGGACCAAGAAGAACGTCCATCCCGGCAAGATCGTCTCGACCAGCCAGGAGGTCGAGGTGATGGTGCTCGACGTCGACCCCCACAAGCGCCGGATCAGCCTGGGGCTCAAGCAGTGCCGCGAGAACCCCTGGACCGATCTTCAGCAGAACCATCCGGTCGGCAGCGAGATCGAGGGCGAGATCAAGAACATCACCGAGTTCGGCCTGTTCGTCGGTCTTCCCGGCGGAATCGACGGCATGGTGCATATGTCGGACATTTCCTGGGACCGCCCCGGCGACGAGGCGATCAAGGACTACAAGAAAGGCGACGTGGTCAAGGCCAAGATCCTCGGGATCGACGCCGACAAGGAGCGCATCAGCCTCGGCATCAAGCAGCTCACCGACGACCCCTTCGCGAGCGCGGCGAACGAACTCAAGCGCGGCGAGCGCGTCACCTGCACCGTGACCGCGGTCCAGGACAACGGCATCGAGGTCGAGGTCGGCGGCACGGGCGCGACCGGTTTCATCCGCCGCTCCGATCTGTCGCGCGACCGTTCCGAGCAGCGGCCCGACCGCTTCGCCATCGGCGAGAAGCTCGACGCCAAGATCACCAACATCGACCGCTCCAGCCGCCGGCTCTCGCTGTCGGTCAAGGCGCTCGAAATCGCCGAGGAAAAGCAGGCCATGGCCGAGTACGGCTCGTCCGACAGCGGCGCGAGCCTCGGCGATATTCTCGGCGCGGCGATGCGCAAGCGCCAGGAGGCCGCGGCCCGGGGCGAGGAAGCCCCGGACGACGAGGCCGCGCCGAAGGAAGCCGAAGCCAAGCCCGAAGCCGAGGCGGCGGACGAAGGCGAGGAGAAGGCCAAGCCGGCGGCCAAGAAGGCGGCCAAGTCCGGCGTCAAGAAGAAGACGGCCAAGAAGGCCGACGACGAGGCCGACGCCGATGCGGCCGATGACGCGGCGAAGGAGAGCGGCGACGACGAGTCCTAGGCGCGGTCGCGAACGACACGCGGTCCTCGTGGCATGACGCCCGAGACCGATCTTCTGGTAGACCGCCGCCGGCTCAAGCGGCATCTCGCGGTTTGGCGCATCCTCGGAATCGTGGCGCTTCTCGTCGCGGTGCTCGTGGCGCTTGACCGCTTCGGTGGTGGCGCGAGCTTGCGCGACCACGTCGCGCGGCTCACGGTCGACGGCTTCATCGCCGAGGACCGCGACATGATCGAGGCGATCGAACGGGTCGCCGAGGATCCGCGCGCCAAGGCGCTCGTGGTCCGCATCGACAGCCCGGGCGGCACCTTCGTCGGCGGCGAATCGCTGTTCCGCGCCTTGCGCCGGGTCGCCGAGACCAAGCCCGTGGTCGCCGTGATGGGCACGCTCGCCACCTCGGCCGCCTACATGACCGCGCTCGGGGCCGACCGCGTGTTCGCCCATGACGGCACAATCACCGGCTCGATCGGCGTCATCATGCAGACTACCGACGTCACCCGACTTCTCGACAAACTCGGGGTCAGCGCCGAGGCGATCAAGAGCGGCCCGCTCAAGGCCGCGCCGTCGCCGTTCGAGCCCCTGACCGACGAGGTGCGCGCCGCCGTGCGCGCGATCATCGACGACATGCACGCGCTGTTCATGGACATGGTCGTCAGCCGTCGCGGGCTCTCGCCCGAGACCGTGCGGGTGCTCGCCGACGGACGCGTCTATTCGGGCCGCCAGGCGGTCGAGAACCGGCTGGTCGACGCGATCGGCGACGAAATCGACGCGCGCGCTTGGCTGGCTTCGGAAAAGGGCGTTCCGGCTTCGTTGCCCGTGTTCGATGCGCGGATTCGCGACGATGAGTCGGCCTGGCTGCCCAAGCTCTCGGCGATGAGTAGAAAAATCCTGTTTTCAGAACGACTTACACTTGACGGCTTGGTCTCCGTTTGGCAACCTGATCTGGAGTGACGTTAGGGAAGTCCAAGAGACAATCCTATCGGCCGGGCGTTTGACCGACCGTGGGGCGCGAAAGGGTGTCCATGGACACCAAGGGGGAGCGCGAGCGACGTCCCTTCGAAGCGCCACGGCGGAGGGAAGCGCATCGGGAGGGGCCAGAATGACGCGATCACAACTTATCATGCGGCTTGCGGAGCTCAATCCGCACCTGTACCACCGCGATGTCGAGCGGATCGTCGCAACGGTCTTCGAGGAGATCTCGAGCGCGCTGAGCCGGGGCGACCGGGTCGAGTTGCGCGGTTTCGGCGCATTTTCGGTCAAGCGCCGCGCGGCGCGCGTCGGGCGCAACCCGCGGACCGGCGAATCGGTTCATGTCGCGGCCAAGCATCTTCCTTATTTTAAGGCCGGCAAGGACCTGCGCGAGCGGCTCAACGCCAATTGAGCGCCGCTCGACGCGATTCGCGGCGACGTTTGCGGTGATGGGGGCCACGTGAAGGCATTGAGGTGGATCGCCGGTCTGGTGGTCGGCGTTGGCGTCGTCGCCTTCGCGATCGCCAACCGCGCGCCGGTCCCCGTCAGTCTCGACCCGCTGCCCTTCGCCTTCGAGGCGCCCTTGTTCCTGGTCGCCTTCGCGGGCGGCGTGCTGGGTTTCGCCATCGGCGCGACGGCGGTCTGGCTCGCGGGCCATAAATGGCGCCGTCTCGCGCGCCGTCGGGCCGGCCGGATCGAGGCGCTCGAGCGCGAGGTCGCGCGCCTCGCCGAGCTGCGCGGCTCCAAAAGCGGCCCCCTGAAAGGCGAGATGCGCGCGCGGGGCGGATCGGTGGTCGGCCTGCCGCGCCGCGCCGCCGGCGGTCGTTGAGACCGCCCACGCGCCGCCCGTACGCGACCACGTTCGAGACCGCCCATGGATAATTTCCGCATGATCGACGGCGCGGCGGTTCACGCCGCCGCCGATTACGGCGCGCTGATCGAGGCGCTCGCCGAGATGTATCGCCAAGGCGTCGATCGCAACGCGCTGTTCCGCCTCGACCTCGCGGGCGCGAGCGGCACGGTCGCCAACCTTTTGCTGCGCCCCGCCTGGCAGCGCGACCGCAACATCGGCGTCAAGCTGGTCACCGTGTTCCCCGACAACAACGCGAAGGGGCTTCCCTCGGTGCTCGGGATCTACGTGCTGATGGACGGCGAGACCGGCGCGCCGCTCGCCTGCATCGACGGCACCGTGCTGACGCTCTACAAGACCGCGGCCAACTCGGCGCTCGGGGCCCGGTTTCTCGCGCGCAGGCACGCCGCGAGCATGGTCATGGTCGGCGCCGGCGCGCTCGCGCCCCATCTCATCGCCGCCCATGCGACCGTGCGCCCGATCCGTCGGGTTCTGATCTGGAACCGGACGGCGGCGCGCGCCCGCGATCTCGCCGCCGAACTCGACCGCCCCGGCTTGTCGGTCGCGGCGACCGAGGATCTCGAAGCCGCCGTGCGCGGCGCCGACGTGATCTGCTGCGCGACCATGGCGCGCGCGCCCCTGATCCGAGGCGACTGGCTCGCGCCCGGCGCGCATCTCGATCTGGTCGGCGGCTTCACGCCCGAGATGCGCGAGGCCGACGATACCGCCGTTCGCCGCGCGCGGGTCTTCGTCGATACCCGCGAGGGCACGCTCGCCGAGGTCGGCGATATCGCCGGACCGCTGGCCGCGGGCGTGATCGCCGAGGACGACATCGCGGCCGACCTGACCCAGCTTTGCCGGGGCGAGCGGCCGGGGCGCGGCGACGCCGGCGAGATCACGCTTTTCAAGAACGGCGGCGGGTCGAACCAGGATCTCGCCACCGCCCAATTCCTCGCCGCGCGCGTCGGGGGCGCCTAATGCGCATCGGCGCGCGGGTCGCGTCGCGATGACACCCGATCTGCTATACTGGCGAAGAAACAATCGGCCCGGTCTCGAGAGGCCGTCTGGAGGAGTCTCATGGACAACGCGACCACCGCGAAGCCGGATTGCGCGAAGCGTCTTCTGTGCGCCATCGACACGGTCGATCTCGATCGCGCCGTCGCGGTCGCGCGCGCGCTTTCGGGGATCGTCGGCGGGGTCAAGCTGGGGCTCGAGTTCTGCACGGCGCATGGGCCCGCGGGCATCCGCGCGGTGACCGAATGCGGCCTGCCGCTGTTTCTCGACCTAAAGTTCCACGATATTCCCAACACGGTCGCGGGCGCGGTGCGCGCGGGGCTAGGGGTCGCGCCCTTCATGCTCACGGTTCATGTCGCGGGCGGCGCGGCCATGCTGCGCGCGGCGACGGCGGCCGCGTTCCGGATCGCCGATCAGACCGGTGGCCCGCGCCCGCTCGTGATCGGCATCACGGTGCTGACGAGTTTCGACGACGACGACGTCGAAGAGGTCGGCATGCGCGGCCCGCTCGGCGATCAGGTGCGCCGCCTCGCCGATCTGGCGCAGGACGCGGGCCTCGACGGCGTGGTGATCTCGGCCCACGAGATCGCCGCCATGCGCGCCCAATGCGGCGAGGATTTCACCCTCGTCGTGCCCGGCATCCGCCCCGCCTGGTCGTCGGCCGACGATCAGAAGCGCATCGTCACCCCCGCCGAGGCGATCCGCCGGGGCGCCGATTACCTGGTGATCGGCCGTCCGATCCTGCGCGCCGACGATCCCGCCGACGCGGCGCGGCGGATCGTCGAGGACATGGCTTCAACCGTTTGAGAACCTCATGAGCGTTTCGGCGAAGATTTGCGGCGTCAACGCGCCCGACGCGGTTCGCGCGGTGGTCGCCGGTGGCGCGAGCCATATGGGGCTGAATTTCTATCCGCCGTCACCGCGCGCCGTGACCCCGGCCGGCGCGGCGGCGCTGGTCGCGGGTCTGCCCGATCGTCCGTGCCGCGTCGGCCTGTTCGTCGATCCGGACGACGCCGCGATCGCCACGGTGCTCGCCGCGCTTCCGCTGGGGCTGATCCAGCTTCACGGCGATGAGACGCCGGCGCGCGTCGGCGAGATTCGCGCGCGCTTCGGCCGGCCCGTGATGAAGGCGATCCGGGTGGCCGAGGCGGCCGATCTGGACGCGGCGGCGGCCTACGCCGGGGTGGTCGACTGGCTGCTGTTCGATGCCCGGCCGCCCGCGGACTTGACCGGAGCGCTGCCGGGCGGTAATGCCCTGAGCTTCGACTGGGGATTGCTCGCCGGGCGTCGCTGGCCGGTGCCGTGGATGCTGTCGGGCGGGCTGGACGCGGGAAACGTCGCCCGGGCGGTCGCCGCGACCGGCGCGCGCGTGGTCGACGTCTCCTCGGGCGTCGAGGACCGGCGCGGACACAAGGACCCGGCGTTGATCGCCGCCTTTCTGGCGACGGTCGCGGAGCTCGGCGACGGCGGGCTCGACCGGGATCGGGCGGATTGAGGACTGGTTGCGAATGGAACCACTGAACACCTTTCGGACCGACCCGGACGAGCACGGCCGGTTCGGCGACTACGGCGGGCGCTTCGTCGCCGAGACCTTGATGCCGCTGATCCTCGAGCTCGAGGCGGCCTACGACGCGGCGCGCAACGATCCCGCCTTCGCCGAGGAGCTCGACGCCTACAAGAAGCATTACGTCGGCCGTCCCAGCCCGCTTTACTTCGCGCGCCGGCTGACCGAGCATTTCGGCGGCGCCAAGATCTACTTCAAGCGCGAGGAGCTCAACCACACCGGCGCCCACAAGATCAACAACTGCATGGGCCAGATCCTGCTCGCCCGACGCATGGGCAAGAGGCGGATCATCGCCGAGACCGGCGCCGGGCAGCACGGCGTCGCGACCGCCACGGTCTGCGCCCTGTTCGGCATGCCCTGCGTGGTCTACATGGGCGAGGTCGATATCGCGCGCCAGCAGCCCAACGTGTTCCGCATGAAGCTTCTCGGCGCCGAGGTGGTGCCCGTGACCTCGGGTTCGCGCACCCTCAAGGACGCGCTCAACGAGGCGCTGCGCGACTGGGTGACCAATGTCGAGGACACCTACTACATCATCGGCACGGTCGCCGGCCCGCACCCCTATCCGATGATGGTGCGCGACTTCCAGTCGGTGATTGGCGAGGAGGCGCGCGCCCAGATGCTCGAGGCCGAGGGACGGCTGCCCGACGCGCTGGTCGCCTGCCTGGGCGGCGGGTCGAACGCCATCGGTCTGTTCCATCCCTTCCTCGACGACGAGAAGGTTCGCATCTTTGGGGTCGAGGCGGCGGGCCACGGCATCGAGACCGGCGAGCACGCGGCCTCGCTGACCGCCGGCTCGCCCGGGGTGCTGCACGGCAACCGCACCTATCTCCTGCAGGACGAGGAGGGTCAGATCACCGAGGCGCATTCGATCTCGGCGGGGCTCGACTATCCCGGCATCGGCCCCGAGCACGCTTGGCTCAAGGACGTGGGGCGGGTCGAGTACGTCTCCGCCACCGACGACGAGGCGCTCGAGATGTTCGAGCTCTGCTCGCGCCTCGAGGGGATCATCCCGGCGCTCGAACCGGCGCACGCGCTGGTCCAGGTCGCGCGCATCGCGCCCGAGATGCCCAAGGACGACATCATCCTCACCAATCTTTGCGGGCGCGGCGACAAGGATATCTTCACCGTCGCCGAGGCGCTGGGGGTGACGCTATGAGGGATGCTTCCTGCGCCGGCCGCATCGCCCGCCGATTCGAGGCCCTGGCGCGCGAGGGGCGCGGCGGGCTCGTCACCTTCATCACCGCCGGCGATCCCGACCTCGACCGCGCGACCGAGATCCTTCTCGGGCTCCCCGGGGCGGGCGCCGATCTGATCGAGATCGGCATGCCGTTCACCGATCCCATGGCCGACGGGCCGTCGATCCAGGCGGCGGGGCTGCGCGCGCTCGCCGCCGGGCAGACCATGGCCCGCACCCTCGACATGGTGCGCCGCCTGCGCCGCGACGATCGGGACACGCCGGTCATCCTGATGGGCTACTACAACCCGATCTACATCTACGGCAACGAGCGCTTCCTGGGCGATGCCATCGAGGCCGGGGTCGACGGGCTGATCGTCGTCGACCTGCCGCCCGAGGAGGACGACGAGCTTTGCCTGCCGGCGCTCGAGGCGGGGGTCAACTTCATCCGCCTCGCGACGCCGACCACCGATGACGAGCGCCTGCCCCGGGTGACGCGCAACACCTCGGGCTTCGTCTACTACGTCTCGATCACCGGGATCACGGGGACCAAGGGCGCCGCCGCCGAGGTGGTCGGCCAGGCGACCGCGCGGCTGCGCCGCCATACCGAGCTTCCCATCGCGGTCGGCTTCGGCATTCGCACGCCCGACCAGGCGGCGGCGATCGCGCGAGTCGCCGACGCGGCGGTGGTCGGCTCGGCGATCGTCGATCGTGTCGCAGCCAATCTCGACGAGACCGGCGCCGCGCGCCCGGGGCTGGTCGACGACGTGCTCGCGCTGGTCGCCGATCTCGCGGGCGGCGTCCGCGCGGCGCGGGGCTAAGGCATGATGCGTTTAAGTCGGCACCGGCCCACTCCCCCGCCCGGCCACCCACGGGATCGTAGAAT
>CAZHDF010000107.1:0-11665 GCA_964531525.1 uncultured Alphaproteobacteria bacterium
CCGAGACCGGCGGCATCCTGATCACGCCGCTGCCGGGCGCGACCGCGCTCAAGCCCGGCTCGGCCACGCGGCCGTTCTTCGGCATCCAGCCGCTGGTGGTCGACGCCGACGGCAACGAGCTCGAGGGCGCCTGCGAGGGCAACCTCTGCATCCGCGACGCCTGGCCGGGGTTGATGCGCACGGTCTACGGCGATCACGACCGCTTCGTCGCGACCTATTTCTCGGCCTACAAGGGACTCTACTTCACCGGCGACGGCGTGCGCCGCGACGAGGACGGCTACTACTGGATCACCGGCCGGGTCGACGACGTGATCAACGTGGCCGGCCACCGCATGGGCACCGCCGAGGTCGAAAGCGCGCTGGTCGCCCATCACGCGGTCGCCGAGGCGGCGGTCGTCGGCTTCCCCCACGACATCAAGGGCCAGGGGATCTACGCCTACGTGACGCTCACCGCCGATACCGAGCCGAGCGAGGAACTGCGCAAGGAGCTCGTCCAGTGGGTGCGCAAGGAGATCGGACCGATCGCGACCCCCGACTTCATCCAATGGGCGCCGGCGCTGCCCAAGACCCGCTCGGGCAAGATCATGCGCCGCATCCTGCGCAAGATCGCCGCCAACGAGCAGGAGCACCTCGGCGACACGACCACGCTCGCCGATCCCACCGTGGTCAGCCATCTGGTCGAGAACCGCATGAACCGCTGAGGCGGCGGCGGCGACGATTTCCCCACGGGGCGCGAGCGACCGCGCCCCGTTTTTTATTTCGGGAAAGACATGCGCTATTGTCCGGGGGCGAGGGGGCGGCAGTAGAGGTCGCGGGCTTCGAGCCGCCGGCAAAGCGCGCGCGCCGCCGCCCGCCCCTTCAGCGGGCCGAGGGTGACGCGCACCCAGGCGCCGAGCGGCTTTCCGAGATCGACGTCGACCAGGTCGAACCCATAGCCGGCGATCGCATCGCCCGCCTTCTCCTCGATCTCGGCGCGCGCCCGCGCCGCGCCGCGCCGGGTGCGGAACGACGCCAGATGAACCCGCCAGGCGGCGGGCGGCGCGGCCTCGGCGTCGCTCCCGGGCGTCTCCGCGCCTTCGGGGAGCAGGGCGAGCCCCGCCTTCACGGCCGCGTCCTCGCTGGGCGCAGGGGCGGGGGTCGGCGGGACGAGGACCGGGGCCGCCGGCGGGCCGGTCACGCGCTCGATCCCCGGCGGCGGGTTGGCGGTCGCCGCCCAGGTCTCGCCCGCGCGCGCATACCAATAGGCGGCGAGGCGGTAATCGCGGGGAACGCCGCGCCCGGTCTCGTAAAGCGCGCCGAGCTTGTATTGGGCGCTCGCGTTGCCGCCCTCGGCGGCGGCGCGGTACAGCCGCGCGGCGGCGTCATCGTCCCGGGGAACGCCGTGGCCGCGGCTGTAGAGCTCGGCCAGGGCGTATTGCGCGAGGGTGTTGCCCTGAAGCGCGGCGCGTTCGTACCAGAGCGCCGCGCGCGCCGGATCGCGCGCGACCCCGCGCCCGGTTTCGTAAATCCAGCCGAGCGTCGCCTGGGCCTCCGCGTCGCCGGCGCGCGCGAGATCGGCGACCGTCGACTTGGCCGCCGCGGCCGACGCATCCGGGACGACCGGCGCGGCCGACACGGCACTCGGCCCGCCCGGGGCCGGAGCGTCGAGGCCGACGGACACGCAGCCCCCCAGAAGACCGAGAACCAGCAGACCGGGAGCAAACCGGGCCATCGTGGGCAGGGTCGGAAGGCGCGCGAACGTCATGGCCGAACGTTAGCACAGCCGACGCGCGCGGGCGCCCCGGTTCTGCGCGCCCAAGCCCGCGCGGATGCGCGGCGTCAGGGTCGGGCGGCGGCCTCGTCGCACCAGCCGCCGCGGCGCCCGCCGCGATAGGCCCGCGCAAGCCCCGCGGCGACAAGCAGCGCGCCGAGATCGTCGCCCTCGGCCGTCACGACGCGGGCGAGAACCCGGCCGCCGTACTTGCCGTGGCGAATGTCGCTGAGCCGCACGGGCCCGCCGGCGAGCGCGGCGACGACGAAGTCGCGCGCGGCGACGGCGAGGCCGCGTTCATGGGCGCAGGCGCCACGCAGCTCGGGCGCATCCACGCCGACGAGGCGGACGCGGGTCTCGACCTCCTGGCCGATCCAGATGCGCGCGCGGACGAGAATGGTGTCGCCGTCGATCACGTCGAGCACCCGCGCCGACACCGGCCCCGGCACGCCGTCCGACTCCCGCGCCGCGCCGAGCGCCACCGCGACGCCGGCGGCGAGCAGCAACCCGAGCGCGAACGCGCGCCTGCCGGAACGCCTGCCGGGGTCCGGTTCGGGGCCCATCCTCTCCCGCGACCGAAAATTCGTGTTCACGCCATCCATGCCGCCTCGCCGACGAGGCGCGTGCCGATCTTCTCGGACGACGCGCCCGCAGTCGTTGCTTTATTGATGATAATATACGCGCATTACGCGCATACCCAAGATCCGACAACCCTGAGTAGCTTAATGAAAGATTGAGAACGAATAAAGAACATTCGAGTCGCCTCGACGCGCCCCCCACCGAACCAAATGCATGAAGAGGTCGCGCAATGTCGCCGGTCGCTCGAAGGCGGCTTCGCCGGGGTGTGTTGACTCGGAAAAATCCAAGTTCGATAAATACGGAAGCCAGCCGGGGGGCGCTTGGTTTGTCGGGGCCGCGTTCTCTCGCCCCTTCCCGGGGACAGCGGAGAAAGGGGATCGATGGCCCGGCGCGGCATTCGCATGAAAGCGGGAAGATCCGGCGCGACGCGCCCGGTTCATCGGCCTCTCCGGCCGCCCGGCCCGATTCCGACGCCCCGGTTCATTCCGTGAACGGCGATGCGCGTCTCAAGGGCGTTCTGATCACCGCCGCGGGCGTTCTCGCGCTCTCTCCCGACGGCCTGCTCATCCGCCTGATCGCCGCCGACGACTGGACCCTGCTGTTTTGGCGCGGGCTGCTGTCGGGCTTGGCGATCTTCGCCGCGCTGGCGATCATCCATCGCGGCGCCCTGCCCGGAAAAATCCGCGCCATCGGCGCGACGGGCCTCTGGCTCGTCTTTTTCTTCACCGTCGTCTCGGTGCTGTTCATCCTCTCGATCACCTTGACCACGGTCGCCAATACGCTGTTCATCACCAACACGGCGCCCCTGTTCGCCGCCCTCATCTCGCATTTCGTGCTGCGCGAGCATGTCTCGCGCGTCACCTGGGCCGCGATCGGTTTCGCCCTGGTCGGCATCGGTCTCATCGCGTCGGAAAGCGTCGCGCGCGGCGGCGATTCGGTGCTGGGCGACGTCGTCGCGCTCGGCGCGGCGCTCGCGATGGCGGTGACGGTCGTGCTGGCCCGCAAGGGCCGCGCGCGCAGCATGGTGGCGGCGGTGGGCTTGGCCGGGCTGATGACCGCCGCCGTCGCGCTCCCCTTTGCCGCGCCGTTGTCCATCGGCTCGGAGAATGCGCTCTACGTCGCCCTGATGGGCCTCGTCGTCCTGCCGCTCGGCTTCGGTCTGGTGACGCTCGGGCCGCGCTACCTCCCCGCGCCCCAGGTCAGCCTGCTACTGCTCGGCGAGGCGATCATCGGGCCCCTGCTGGTCTGGCTGGCGCTGGGCGAATCGCCGGGCGCCCTGGGCCTGGCCGGCGGCGCCGTCGTGCTTGCCTCCCTGGCTTGCGCCAACTTGCAGCCGCCTCCGGCGCGCCGAAAGGCGGTCGAACAAGGCCCCGCCACCCGGCCCGAATGAGAGTCGGCCGTTCCAAGTTTCCCCATTCAATCCTCTCACACACCGATTGGATTTCGATTTCCGATTCCCTGATCCGAAAGTTTCAGTTATCTTCGGGCCCCGTTTGAGGAGTCATCTGGGGGATACCGGTTTATGCCGTCACGTCTACCCAATGCGCCATTAACGGAAGTCGTTTTCGAGATGCGCTGGGGCGTAGCGCAACCATCAGATATTCCACCCCCACTTTCACCTGATCCAGGCTATCCCTCCATTGTTGATACGTTCACGAGCTTTGCCCGCAAAAGTGGATTTAAAAGGCATGTGAACATTCAGGAGCTGGTGTACGGCGGGCTTGCGCATGGGATCTCTCGACGCTTTTATCGAGGTGAAGAAAACTTCCCGTTATTGCAAATTGGGCCAGGCATTTTCGCAGCTAATGACTCAAGCCAATATGAATGGAAATCATTCCGAGCACTAGCTGAAAAGGGTGCTACCGATATCATAAAGAACTATCCGAAATTCAAGGAATTTGCGCTTGAAATTACACAGCTTGAATTACGATATATTGATGCATTTGAAGAAGATTTGATTGGATCTTCGAATTTCCTGGAATTTATCGGGAAGGCGACCACCACGAAAATTGAGCTTTCACCATTTTTGGAAAATCGTTCTATTTTTAGCCATGAGAAGCGGATGCGAGTGCAGTTCAATACCGACGTAAAAGGCATGGCAAATACGGTATTCGCGGTTGATATAGGAACGGGAAAAAAGGGGGATATACCGGTTATTCGTTTGGAGAGTAAGGTGATTACTCAGGCAGGGCGAGTGATCCCGGTTGGGCAGTCAGCCATATTTTCCACCAAACTAAGGACGTGGCTCGAAAAGGCCCATGGTATTACCAGTCCTTTTTTTAAGGACTTCGTAAAACAAGACGTGTTCGAGAAATTCAAATAAAAATAAGGTTGTGCCGTGACGGCTATACAACAGATAGATATCTCCAAGAATTACTCAGATGTAAACCCTGACTTGACTGAGGGGCGGTACGATGTGCTTTACGATAGCTTAGCACCTTCTTTCAGGCAAACCATATATTTATATAATTTCTATGCAAGATTAGACCCCGCAGGGAATAGTGCTCTTGCTGAGAAAGCTATAATATTATCCTTGCGATCTTCGCAAAAAACGAAAAATAGCCGCTCATCTGATGCGGTTCCTGAGAGTATTCGCGATAACTGGCAGCGCCTGGCAACATCCGGGCTCAGTGAGGGATTATACAGTCGTTTACAGAAGCTCGCGAACAAGCTAGACGGGTGGCGCGGAAAGGGCTCCCGCCGCCTTAGTGCGGGCTCTCTCCACCATTTCCTGATTTTCTGGAGTTTGGTTAAAGAGAACGCTGTCGAACCGTTTGTGACTCTTGCCCCGAACGGTCATCTGTATGCCGAATGGCATGCCTCGTGGAAACGGCATTTAGATGTTGAATTCACTGATACCGGTGACGTGTTCTATGGCCTTTTTCACGGAAACGTGATCCACGAGGGGCGAGAGAAAGTATCCGAGTTGGTTATCATGCTCCAATCTCGCCACACTAACCCTTTCAAGTGGGGTGGTTAATTTTGGGGAACGCCCCAACCTTCGAGGGGGGTAGAGAACTTGCCCGCTACATAGACCCAGATGAGCGGAACGGCGACGGGCATGCTGCTGCAAGTGCATTTCTCCCAATTCCGGAAGATCTACAAAATCCGGACAAAGCACATTTGTCAGTAAACAGCACCGAAGTTGAACCACAAAGGGAAATTGCAGAGTATTTTCGTGCTGTCCGGCAGGATGGCCAAGGTGATGTGGCTTTGTATGTCAACAAAATCCAAAATTATGTAAATTGTGGTCGTAAGGCAGACGTGCGTATCCGGAGCTGTTCGAATGGCCCGTCATGGGTATTTGACTCGAACAGGGGGCAGGAAGATGCCTTTAAGCATCGCCCCGTGAAGCCCGTGAAGGAGACGGGGCGCCCCGGAAGCCCTTCACATAGTGGCATCGAGTTCATCCGAGCGATGAACGGATTACAGCATCGCAAATTCGCGCGTCTCCTCGCCAAAAAACCTCGCTACCACATTTTCAATCAGGCGTTACGCCCTTAATATAAAAGGATATTGCTCGGGGCCTCCGGAATGGAGGCCGAGCGGCTGCGCTAATGACCGTACACCGCACTCTGCCGTTAGATACAAGACGGACATGATCCGCTGAACAACTAATAATGTAATGTTCCAGGCTCTCGCGAGCCGGCGGCGAGCCCGCCCTAGAAGTCGATCGCGCGGCCGTTCTTTTCCCAGTCGCCGTAGCGCGTCGGATCGGGGCCGTCGCGGCCGCCGATCTCGACCGGGCGGGGCTTGTCGGGGCGCGCGGTCTTTGGCGAAGCGGTCTCGGGTGCAACGGGGGGCTTTTTCTTGCCCGCCGTCTCGGTCGCGCGATCGGTCGGGGTTTCGTCGGGCTTGGTCACCATGTCTCCTCCGGCGGGCGGGTTGAAGGGGGCGAGCATCTTCCTACATGTCTAACGCATTCCACCACCGAGCCGATGAAGAAATCTTCATCGGCTCGGTGGCAAGCGCGACCGCGCGCCCGAGCTTATGCGAGGAAAGCCTGCGTGGCGCTTGAACGCCCGGCGGGCCGAGCAATCGGCTCGTCGGTATGAGACACCGACGTGGAATCGCGCCGACCGGACTGGGAACGCCGAGAATGAACTTGATCCGAACCGCCGCGCTGCTCGCCGCCCTGACGGCGCTGTTCCTCGGCGTCGGCTACATGCTCGGCGGCGAGGCGGGCATGGTGATCGCCTTCGCCCTCGCGCTCGCCATCAACCTGTTCGCCTATTGGAACGCGGACCGAATGGTGTTGTCGATGTATGGCGCGCGCGAGGTGACCAAGCGCGAGGCCCCGGCGCTGGTCGGCATCATCGAGCAGCTCGCCGACCGCGCGCGGATTCCCATGCCTCGGGTCTACATCGTCGACAACCCGCAGCCCAACGCGTTCGCGACCGGGCGCGATCCGGCGCATGCCGCCGTCGCCGCGACCACCGGGCTGTTGCGCGCGCTCAGCCAGGAGGAGATCGCCGGGGTCATGGCCCATGAGCTCGCCCATGTGCGCCACCGCGACACCCTGACCATGACAATCACCGCGACCATCGCCGGCGCGATCGCGATGCTCGCGAACTTCGCGTTCTTTTTCGGCGGCAACCGCAACAACCCGTTCGGCATCATTGGGCTGCTGCTCATGATGATCGTCGCGCCGCTCGCCGCCTCGTTGGTGCAAATGGCGATCTCGCGCACCCGCGAGTTCGCCGCCGACCGCGGCGGCGCCGAGATCTGCGGCCATCCGCTGTGGCTCGCCGCCGCCCTCGACAAGCTCGAGCGCGGCGCGCGGCGGGTCGAGAACCGCGCCGCCGAGGCCAACCCGGCGACCGCCCATCTGTTCATCGTCAATCCGCTCCGCGCGCGCGGCATGGCGGGGCTGTTCGCGACCCACCCGCCGATGGACGAGCGCATTCGCCGCCTGCGCGAGATGGCCGGCGCCGTCGGTCCCTGGGGTTGAAGTTGGGGAAAACCAAAAAAAGGGGGCGATTCTGTGTGAACCGCCCCTAAGGATCCCTGGAGGAGTGTGGAGGGAGTGAGCGATAGCCTTCCTTCCGAAGGCTCCCTTCCACCGTACATCCCTGAAACGATGGATCGGGTCTCCCTGCCCCTTTCCTCGCAATATCCATGCCAACCCGCGCGATTGCCCACGGATTCAAGGTAATCCGTAGTTAATCGCGTCTCGGGCGCGCGCGGAGCCGGGGCCGGGAGAGCGGAACTGTAAAGAGTCCCGACACCCCGTTCCCTTCGAAATCGGCCGTTTTGCACCGCATTGTCGAAGGGTTTCGTTGAAAAACAATACCCTAGCTCCGATTTCGGAAAAAATTCCGCCCCCGCGAAACTGTCAAGAAATCCGACAGCCCGGGCGCGCGGCTGCTCCACGGCCATTGACGACGCCGTCGACAGGGCGCGGCGCTTCGCGCACCATGGCGCCATGTCCCGCTCCGCCCCCGATGCGCGCGCCTCGGCGCTCGATCTCCTCGCCGCCGTTCTCGACCGTGCCCGTCCTCTCGACGAAGCGGTCGCCGGGCACGCCGCCCTCGCCGCGCTGGCCCCGCGCGACCGCGCCTTCGCTCGCCTCATGGTCGCGACCGTCCTGCGCCGCCTGGGCCAGATCGACGCGCTGATCGACGCCTGCCTCGAACGCCCGCTGCCCGAGCGCGCGCGCCGTGTGCGCCATGTGCTCCGCCTCGGGGTTTGCCAGCTCGTCTTTCTCGGCACCGCGCCGCACGCCGCGGTCGACAGCGCCGTGACGCTCGCCGCCGCCCTCCGGGACGGAGCACGGTTTCGCGGCCTGGTGAACGCGATCCTGCGGCGGCTGGCGCGAACCGGCGCGGAGATCGCCGCCGAACAGGATGCCGCGCGTCTCGACACCCCCGACTGGCTGTGGAAAAGCTGGACCGCCGCCTATGGCGCCGAGACCGCGCGCCGAATCGCGACCGCGCATCTCGCCGAGCCGCCGCTCGACATCACGGCGGCGCGCGATCCCGCGGCCTGGGCCAAGCGACTGGAGGCCGAGATCCTGCCGACGGGGACGCTGCGCCGCCCCTTGCGCGGCGCGGTCGAGGCCCTTCCCGGCTATGACGAGGGCGCCTGGTGGGTGCAGGACGCCGCCGCCGCGATGCCCGCGCGCCTGCTGGGCGAGATCGCGGGCGAAACCGTTCTCGACCTCGGCGCGGCGCCCGGCGGCAAGACCGCGCAGCTCGCGGCGGCGGGGGCGCGAGTGGTCGCGGTCGATCGTCCCAAGCGGCTTGCGCGGCTGCGCGAAAATCTCGCCCGGCTGAACCTCGCCGCCGAGACGGTGGCCGCCGACATCGCCCGCTGGCGGCCGCCCGCGCCGGCGCCCTTCGTGCTGCTGGACGCGCCCTGCACGGCGACCGGCACGATCCGCCGCCATCCCGACGTCGCGCGCATCAAGTCGGCCGCCGACGTCGAGTGGCTCGCCCGGGTGCAGGACGCGCTTCTCGACGCCGCCGTGGACATGCTCGCGCCCGGCGGGCGGCTGGTCTATTGCGTCTGCTCGCTGGAGCCCCGCGAGGGGCCGGAGCGCGCGCGCGCCCTGCTCGCCCGGCGCGACGATCTCGCCCGCGAGCCGATCGCGGCGGTCGAGATCGGCGGGCTTTCGGCGGCGATCACCGCCGAGGGCGATCTGCGCACGCTGCCCTGCCATCTCACGGAGCGCGGCGGGCTCGACGGCTTTTACGCGGTGCGCTTGCGGCGCATGGCGTAAGCTGCTACCAAACCGCCATGCTCCAGCGCCCGCGCGTCGCGCCGTCGATCCTCGCCGCCGATTTCGCCCGCCTCGGCGAGGAATTGCGCGCGATCACCGAAGCAGGCGCCGATTACATCCATATCGACGTGATGGACGGCCATTTCGTGCCCAACATCACCATCGGCCCGGCGGTGGTGAAGGCGCTGCGCCCCCATTCCGACCTGCCGTTCGACGTCCATCTGATGATCGCGCCCGCGGACCCCTATCTCGCCGCCTTCGCCGAGGCGGGCGCCGACATCATCACCGTCCACGCCGAGGCCGGACCGCATCTGCACCGCAGCCTTCAGGTCATCCACGGCCTCGGCAAGCGCGCCGGCGTCTCGCTCAACCCGGCGACCCCGGTGGATGCGGTCGCTCATGTGCTCGACCTGGTCGATCTGGTCCTGGTGATGAGCGTCAATCCGGGCTTCGGCGGCCAGACGTTCATCGCCTCGACGCTCGACAAGATCGCCGATCTCCGCCGCCGGATCGACGAGAGCGGGCGGACGATCGACCTCGAGGTCGACGGCGGCGTCAACGCCGAGACCGCGCCCCAGGCGCGCGCCGCCGGCGCCGACGTGCTGGTCGCGGGCTCGGCGGTCTTCGCCGGCGGGGCCGGATCCTACGCCGACAATATCGCGCGCATCAGAGGCTGATACCACGCCATGAGCGAGAGCCGCGCCATCGCCATCGCCCGCCCGACGCGCGGAGTCGCGGCGCGGCTGCGGCTCGGCGGACGGCTGCGCCATCTGCTGTACGGATCGGCGCTTTACCGCGCGAGCCTGCGCGGGCGCGCCCCCGACCGGCTCGCGCGCGCGCCCGTCGACCCCTGGGCGGGCGAGGACGCGCGCGGGCGCATGATCCTGGCGGGGCATTATTCCTTCGCCGGCGAGGCGGTCTCGGCGAGCGACGGCGTGCCCTGGCACCCGGCGGCGGCGAGCGGCGCCTGGATCGTCGAGGCCCATGGCTTCGGCTGGCTGCGCGATCTCGCGGCGGTTGGCGGCGAGGACGCGCGCGCCGCCATGCGCGCCGCGATCGTCGGCTGGATCGAGCGCTGCGGCAACTGGCGTCCCACGGTCTGGCGCGCCGACGTGATCGGCCGCCGCCTCGTGGCCTGGCTCGGCCAGGCGGACGTCCTGATGAACGGGGCCGAGCCCGCGTTCCAGCGCGCGTTTCTCGCCAGCCTCGCCGCCCAGCTTCGCCATCTTTCACGGGTCGCGGCGACCGACGTCGACGGCGAGGCGCGGATCGCGGCGCTCGTCGGGCAGGTGATCGCCGGGCTGGCGCTGCCGGGCGAGGCGCGGCGGGCGGGCCAGGGGCTGCGGACCCTCGGTCACGAGCTCGGCCGCCAGATCCTCGCCGACGGCGGCCAGTTCGAGCGCAGCCCGGCCGCCCAGTTCCGTGTCTTTCGCGACCTCGTCGCCCTGCGCGCGGCGCTCGCCCAGGCGCGGGTGCCGACGCCCGCGCCGCTTCAGGGCGCGATCGACCGCGCCGCGCCGATGCTGCGCTTCTTCCGCCACGGCGACGGCGGGCTGGCGCTGTTCAACGGCGCGACCGAGGGCGACGTCGCCGCGATCGACGCGGCGCTCGCGCTGGGCGAGGCCGAGGGCCGCCCGCCGGCGAGCGCGCCGCACACCGGGTTCGAGCGGCTCGAGGCCGGCGCGGCGCTGGTCATCGCCGACGTCGGCGCGCCGCCCCCGATCGCGAGCGCGCTGACCCACGCTGGGCCGCTGTCGTTCGAATTCGGCGTCGGGCGCGAGCGCCTGATCGTGAACTGCGGCGCCCATGCCAGCGACCATCCCGCTTGGCGCGAGGCCCGGCGCGCGACCGCGGCGCACTCGACCGCGACCATCGACGACACCAACGCCTTCGAGATCGGCGACGACGGCGCGCCGCCGCGCGAGCCGCCGCGCGTCACCTGCGCGCGCCACGAGGACGAGGGCAATATCTGGATCGATGCCCAGCACGACGGCTATCGCCGGCTGTTCGGGCTGACCCACCGCCGCCGCATGTACCTCGCCGCCAACGGCGCCGATCTGCGCGGCGAGGACGTGTTTCGCGACGCCGGAACCGGCCCGGGAAACGGCAAGGGCAACGGCAAGGGAACCCGGACCTTCGCGATCCGCTTCCATCTCCACCCGGGCGTCAAGGCGTCGCTGGTGGGCGACGGCTCGGGCGCGCTCTTGCGGCTGCGCCGGGGCGGCGGCTGGCGGCTGCGCGCGGCGGGCGCGGCGATGCAGCTCGCGGAAAGCGTCTATCTCGGCGAGGACGGACAAACCCGCCGCGCCGAGCAGGTCGTGCTTTCGGGCCCGATCAAGGGCGCGACGACCACCGTCAAATGGGCGCTCAGCCGGATCGATAAGCGCGATTGATCGCTCTCAAACCGGCGTTTACCCCTCCCCCCGGCCCCCTCCCACCAAGGGAGGAGGGAATCATGGCGCGGACCCGAACGAAAAGCCCTCCCCCTCGACGGGGGAGGGTTGGGTGGGGGTGAGGGCCGAGGCGTGAGAGGCGCCGATTCAGTCTAAAAAATCAATCCCTAAAGCATGATGAGTTTAAGTCGGCACCGGCCCACTCCCCCGCCCGGCCACCCA
>CAZHDF010000108.1:0-11581 GCA_964531525.1 uncultured Alphaproteobacteria bacterium
CAGCGGCGTATAATTCGCCGCGCGGCGCCCGAGGCCCGATTCGTAAACGTGGTCCCGCTCCCCTCGCCCCGACATTTCAGATCGTCCTCCCTCCCGCGATCGCCTTGAGCCCATCCGCGTCGGCAAGCAACAGTTAACCGCTTTTTAGCCGCTCCCGGAATAGCTTATCGCCAACAGGACAACCGAAAGAGCCCTTGATGACCCATCATCCGCGCATCGCCCTGATCGACCCGGACGAGACCACGGCCGCCGCGCTCGCCGCCACCCTGAATGCGCACGGCTGCGCGACGACGCGCACCCTGGGCCCGGACGCGGACGATGCGCTCCTCCCCCGCGCCGACGTGATCGTGGTTAACGCCGCCCACGCCCCCGGCCCCTCGATCGCGCTCGCGCGGCGTCTTCGCGCACGCGCCGAGCACGAGGCGACGCCGATCCTGGTTCTGGGCGGTGCGCCGGAGGCCGAGGCCGGAGGCGAGCCCGAGGCCGGAAACGGCGTCGAAAGCACCCTCGAGGCCCCTTTCGCCGATGCGGCGCTGGTCAGCCGGGTCCGGGGGCTCGCGCGGATCGCGGTCATGCAGACCGAGCTGCGACGACGCCGGGCGATCGAACTTCGCTTCGGCCTTGAAGAACAAAGGCCCGTGTCTCTCGACGATACGGTCGGGCCCCCGGAGACCGCGGCCGTCCTCGCCGTGGGCGATTTCGGCGACGCCGCCAGAACCATCGCCGCCGCCGGCGACGCGACGCTTCGCCTCACCTTCTCAGGCGAGCAAGGGGCCGCGCTCGAAACCCTTTACGAGGGGCGCTACGATCTCGCGGTGGTCTCTATCGGCCCCGCGCCCGAGGAGACCCTCGCTTGGTGCGACGCGGTCCGCGACAACCCCCGGCTGTTCAACCTGCCGATCCTGATGATCGGCGCGCCGGACGTCTTCGACGAGCCCGAGCGCGCCTATGGCCGAGGCTTCGTCGATCTGCTGCCGAGCCCGAGCGATGCCCGGGACTTCGCCGCCCATCTCCGCATGCTTCTGCGCCAGCAACGCTACCGCCGTCTGCTCCAGGAAGCCTATCGCTCGCCGCTCAGGCGCGAGACCGCCGACGGGCTCACGGGGCTCTACAGCTTTGGCTTTTTGCACGAATATCTCACGAGCCTGATCGCCGAGACCGAGGCCGCGGGCGGGACCTTCACGGTCGCGCTTTACGACATCGAGCGCCTGGCCGACGTCAACGCCCGCTTCGGCTACGCGGCGGGCGATGCGGTTATTCGCCAGGTGGGTGGCCTATTCGGCCGGCTGGTTCGCGGCGAGGACCTGACCGCGCGCTATGGCGGCGACCGGTTTTGCGTCGTCATGGCGGCGACCCCGGTCGAGGATGCGCGCGATGCCCTGGTGCGGATCAAGCACATCATCGGCCTGACCGAGTTCGGCCTACCCACGGGCGAGGCGGCGGTCACGGTCTGCGCCCGGATGGGCTGCGCCGGCTTCCGGCCCGGCGAGGCGCCCGAGACGCTCCTCGCCCGCGCCCGGGCGGCGGGGCTCAAGAAGCCCTGACGGACGTCTGGTTCCGCCGGGGCCGAAAACGCGCTAAACTTGCCGGGTGATCATCGACATCGTCTCCGACGTGGTCTGCCCCTGGTGCTATATCGGCAAGCGCCGGCTCGAGCGCGCCCTCGCCGCGCGCGAGGGCGAGGCGCCGCGCCTCGTCTGGCGCGCTTTCCAGCTCAACCCCGACATGCCGCGCGAGGGCATGGACCGCGCCCATTACCTGGCAACCAAGTTCGGCTCGGCCGCCCAGGCGCGGCGCATCTACGACGAGATCGCGGCCGCCGGCGACGCCGAGGGAATCGCGTTCGATTTCTCGCGCATCGCGCGCACGCCCAACACCCTCGACGCTCACCGCCTGATCCGGCTGGCGGCCGCGCAGGACCGCCAGGACGCGGTGGTCGAAGCGCTGTTCCGCGCCTATTTCCTGGAAGGCGTCGATATCGGCGCGCAGGAGGAGCTGGTCGCCATCGCCCGCGCCGCCGGTATCGACGAGGCGGTCGCGACCGACTATCTCGCCGGCGACGAGGCGCTCGACGCGGTCCGGCGCGAGGACCTGGGCGCGCGCCGGCTGGGCGTCACGGGGGTTCCCTGCTTCATCGTCGATGGCCGCTACGCTGTCTCCGGCGCCCAAGCGCCCGAGGTCTTTCTGCGGGTGATCGAGACCGCCGAGCAGGCCGCCAATGATCCGGAAGCAGCCGCCGCGCAAATCCAATAAATCAGATTAAGTTCTTATCTCAATAATCTGATATATATAATTTATTATCATGCTGCGTCTCGCGCGATATCCGCGAGGCTCTTCAGGATCTCCTCGGCGCCGGACAGGCGCGCGTCCAGGCCGGCCCAGTCGCGCTTGATCACCAGGCGGTGGTCGGGGCGCAGGCGGATGCCCGCCGCCGCGCGGCCGATATAGGCGATCAGCCCGGGCGGGTTGGCGAAGCTGTCCTCGTGGAAGGCGATCACCGCCCCCTCGGCCCCGGCATCGAGGCGCGCGACCCCGGCGGCGCGGCAGAGCTGCTTGACCCCCACGATCCGCAGGAGATGCGAGACCGAGGCCGGCAGCGGGCCGAAGCGGTCGGCGAGCTCGGCGGCGAAGGCGTCGATGTCGGCGGCGGTCTCGAGCGTGCCCAGGCGGCGATAGAGCGCGAGCCGCAACCCGAGATCGGCGACATAGTCCTCGGGGATCAGGACCGCGCCGCCGAGGTTGATCTGCGGCGTCCAGCTCCGGTCGGCCGCGCGCGCGGCCTCTTCGCCCTCGCCGGCCCTGCTTTCGCGCAGCTCGCGCACCGCGTCCTCGAGCATCTGCTGGTAGAGCTCGAGCCCGACCTCGCGGATATGGCCCGACTGCTCGGCCCCCAGCAGGTTGCCCGCCCCCCGGATATCGAGATCGTAGCTCGCGAGGTTGAACCCCGCCCCCAGGCTGTCGAGCTTGTGCATGACCTCGAGCCGCTTGGTCGCCGCTTCGGTCAACCCACCGCGCGGCGGCAGGGTGAGATAGGCGTAGGCGCGAACCTTGGCGCGCCCGATGCGTCCGCGAAGCTGGTAAAGCTGCGCGAGGCCGAAAAGATGCGTCCGATGCACCACCAGGGTGTTCGCGCGCGGGATATCGAGCCCCGATTCGACGATCGCGGTCGAAACCAGGACGTCGTAGGCGCCGTCGTAGAAGGCGCTCATGATGCGTTCGAGCTCGCGTCCCGCGAGGCGCCCGTGCGCCGCGGCGATGCGCACCTCGGGCACCAGCTCGCGCAGCCGCGCGACCAGGCGGTCGATATCCTCGATCCTGGGACAGACGTAGAACACCTGCCCGCCGCGCAGATGCTCGCGCAGGATCGCCTCGCGCACCACCACCGGGTCGTAGGGCGCGATGAAGGTGCGCACCGCGAGCCGGTCGACCGGCGGCGTCGTGATCAGGCTGAGCTCGCGCACCCCGCTGAGCGCCAACTGCAAGGTCCGCGGGATCGGCGTCGCGGTCAGGGTCAGCACGTGGACGTCGGCGCGAAGCTGCTTGAGGCGCTCCTTGTGGGCGACGCCGAAATGCTGCTCCTCGTCCACGACAAGAAGCCCGAGATCGCTGAATTTGATGGATTTTCCAAGAAGCGCATGGGTGCCGATCACGATATCGACGCGGCCGTCGGCGAGGCCCGCGCGCACCTCCGCCGCGCGCTTGGGCGCGACCAGGCGCGAAAGCTGCGCGATGCGCAGCGGCAGGCCGCGAAAGCGCTCGGAGAAGGTCGCGAAATGCTGGCGGCAGAGAAGCGTCGTCGGCACCACCACGGCGACTTGGCGGCCGTTCATCGCGGCGACGAAGGCGGCGCGCAGCGCGACCTCGGTCTTGCCGAAGCCGACGTCGCCGCAGACCAGCCGGTCCATGGGCCGTCCGGAGGCGAGATCGGCGAGCACGTCGTCGATGGCGCGGCGCTGATCCTCGGTCTCGACGAAGGGGAAGCGGGCGCAGAACTCGTCGTACAGCCCCTCGGGCGGAGTCAGCGCGGCGGCGCGGCGCAGATTGCGCTCGGCCGCGACGCGCAGCAGATCGCCCGCCATCTCGCGGATTCGCTCCTTGAGCCGGGCGCGCCGCGCCTGCCAGTTGACGCTGCCCAGCCGGTCGAGCGCGACCTCGCCGTCGCCCGGGCCGTAGCGCGACAAAAGCTCGATGTTCTCGACCGGCAGGTAGAGCTTGTCGTCGCCGGCATAGACCAGTTGCAAGCAGTCGTGGGGCGCGTCCTCGAGCGTCAGGGTCTCGAGGCGCTCGAACCGGCCGATGCCGTGATCGGCGTGGACCACGAGATCGCCCGGCGCGAGGCTGCTCGCCTCGGCGATGAAGGCGTCGGCGGCGCGGCGGCGCGGGCGCGCGCGGCGCGCCATGCGTTCGCCGAGAAGGTCCTGCTCGGACAGGACGACCAGATCGGCGCATTCGAAGCCCCGGTCGATGCCCAGCACCGCGAGCCCGGCCTCGCCCGGTCCCAGCGCCTCGGCCTCGGCCCAACCGTCGACGCGGGCCAGGCGCTCGGCCCCGTGATCGCGCAAGAGATCGGCCAGGCGGTCGCGCGAGCCCGCGCCGTAGCAGGCGATCACCACCCGCCGGCCGGCCTTCGCCTCCTGGCCGAGATAGGTGGCGGCGGCGTCGAACAGGTTGGTCGACGGATCGGCGCGCGCCTCGGCGAAGTCCCGGGCCGGGCGGCCGCCGGCGTCGATCACCACTCGGCCGGGCGCTTCGGCGACCCGGAAGGGGGCGATCTCGACCACCGCGCGGCCGGCGAGAAGGCCCTCCCAGCCGGCCTCGTCGAGATAGGTCCGCTCGGGCGGCACCGGGCGGTAGATCGCCGCCTCGATGCCAGTCCTGCCGCCGCCCAGGCCCTCGCGACGGGCGGCGTAATGGTCGGCGATCGCGGCGAGGCGGGCCGCGCGCGCCTCCTCGACCAGCGGATCGAGGCTCACCGGCGCGCCCGGCAGGTAATCGCCGAGGGTCTCGAGGCGCTCGTGGAACAGCGCGATCCAATGCTCGAAACCCGGGTGGCGATGCCCGGCGCAGACCGCCTCGTAAAGCGGATCGTCGCGCATGTCGGCGCCGAACAGCTCGCGGTAGCCGGCGCGGAACCGCTCGATCGCGGACGCATCCAGCCGGACCTCGCCGACCGGCCCCAGCACCACCTCGCCGACCGTCGCGCCGCTTCGCTGGCTGAAAGGGTCGAAATGGCGCAGGCTCTCGATCTCGTCGCCGAACAGGTCGATCCGCACCGGCTCGCGCGCGCCGGGCGGAAAGACGTCGACCAGACCGCCGCGCGGCGCGAACTCGCCGGGTTCCATGACCGTGCCGGTGCGCCCGTAGCCGCCGGCCTCGAGAAAGCCCACGAGGTCGTCGAGCGCGACCCGGTCGCCGAGGCGCAGAACGCGCCGCGCGCCCGTCATGGCCTCGCGCGGCGGTAGGCGCTGGAGAAGCGCGTTCACGGTGGTGATCACGATTCGGCCCTGGGCGGGGGGCGATCCCTCCGCGAGCCGCGCGAGCGTCGCCATGCGTCGGCCGACGATCGCGCTGTCGGGCGAGGCGCGGTCGAAGGGCTGGCAGTCCCAGGCCGGTAGCGTCAGGCACTCGACCTCGGGGTGGAAAAACCGCAGGGTCTCGGCGAAGCGCGCCATGCGGGCGTCGTCGCAGGCGACGTGCAGGAGGGTTGTACCGGACACGCGCGCCGCCGCGCCGAGGCACCGGGCATCCAGCCCCTCGGGTGCGCCGCAAAGGACGGTTCGCCCTTCGCGTTCGAAAATATCGTGAAGTGAATTCGCTATATTACGAATGGTACTTAAAGTTCCGTATCAATTCACCGATCCGGCTCCGGAAGGCCACAGGCGCGGGCGCATGGCCGTTGATCCAGGCGAAGACCTCGGCGTCGGCAATGTCGAGCAGGGCCTCGAAATCGTCGAGCGCGGCGACGTCGAGCGCATCCATATGCGCGTCGGCGAAACGGCCGAGGATCAGATCGAGCTCGCGGGTGCCGCGATGCCAGCTTCGGTAGCGCAGGCGCTTGCGGCGAATATCGAGGCTTTCGGCCATGGCGGGTTTCGCCCGTGACTGTCTCGCATTGGGGCAATAGCTTATAAGGGGTTGCCGGCGGGCTGTCAGCCCCGGCCTGTCGCTTCCGGCCCCGCCCGGCTCCCGCAAGATGCCTCGATCCGAAGGTTCCGGAGAAAACGCCGCCCGTGGCCCGCCCCCAGATCCTGTTTCCGCTGTTCGCCGAGATCAACGCGCTGCCGGGCGTCGGCCCGCGCATCGGGCGGCTGATCGCGCGGCTCGCCGGGCCGCGCGTGGTCGATCTTCTGTGGCATCTGCCGAGCGGCGTGATCGACCGCCGTTTTTCGCCCCCGGTGGCCGAGGCGCCGTCGGGCCGCGTGGCCACCCTGACGGTCCGGGTCGAACGCCATGTTCCGCCCGAGCGCGCGCGCCGCCCCTACAAGGTGCGCTGTGCGGACGCGAGCGGGACGATCAATCTGGTGTTCTTCCATCTCAAGGAGGACTACCTGCGCCGGGTGCTGCCCGAGGGCGCGACCCGGGTGGTGAGCGGGCGGGTCGAGCGCTACGGCGACGAGGTCCAGATGATTCACCCCGACCACATCGCCCCGCCCGAGGAAGCGGCCCGGATCAAGACCGTCGAGCCGGTCTACCCCCTGACCGAGGGCTTGACGCCCAAGCCGCTCGCCAAGGCGATCCGCGCGGCGCTCGAACGCGCCCCCGATCTCGACGAATGGCTCGATTCCGCCTTTCGCGAGCGCGAGGGCTGGCGCGGCTGGCGCGAAGCGCTCCTAAGGGTCCATGCGCCGTCGGGCGAGGCGATGCTCGACCCCAACGACCCCGACCGGGCGCGGCTCGCCTATGACGAACTGCTCGCCAACCAACTCGCGATCGCGCTTCTGCGCGCCCGCCGACGCCGCCGGCCGGGCCGGCCGCTCACCGGCGACGGACGGCTGCGCGCCCGGGTCGCCGAGGCCCTGCCCTATCGGCTGACCGAGGGGCAGACCCAAGCCATCGACGAGATCGCCAAGGATCTCGCCGGCCCGCACCGCTGCCTGCGCCTTCTCCAGGGCGACGTCGGGTCGGGCAAGACCGTGGTCGCCCTGTTCGCCATGCTGATCGCGGTCGAGGCCGGAACCCAGGCGGCCCTGATGGCCCCGACCGAGATCCTCGCCCGCCAGCATTACGCCGTGCTCTCGCCGCTGGCCGAGCGGGCGGGCTTGCGCGTCGCGCTGCTCACCGGGCGCGACAAGGGAAGAGCGCGCGCCGAGCGCCTGGCCGAGATCGCCTCGGGCGCGGTCGATCTCGTGATCGGCACCCACGCCCTGTTCCAGGAGGACGTGGCCTTCCGCGACCTCGGCCTCGCGGTGGTCGACGAGCAGCACCGCTTCGGCGTCCATCAGCGGCTGACCCTCGGCGCCAAGGGGGCGGAGACGCATATGCTGGTGATGACCGCGACCCCGATTCCGCGCACCCTGCTGCTGACCGCCTACGGCGACATGGACGTCTCGAAGCTGACCGAGAAGCCCGCCGGCCGCCGACCGGTCGAAACCCGGGTCATGCCGCTTTCGCGGCTCGACGAGGTGGTCGCCGCCGTGGGGCGCGCGATCGAGCGCGGCGCCAAGGTCTACTGGATTTGCCCGCTGGTCGAGGAATCGGCGTCGGTCGATCACGCCGCCGCCGTCGCCCGCCACGAAACGCTCGCCAAGCTGTACGGCGAGCGCGTCGGGCTCGTGCATGGGCGCATGAAGGGGCCCGAGAAGGACGCCGTCATGGCCGCCTTCGCCGAAGGGTCGGTCGATATCCTGGTCGCGACCACGGTGATCGAGGTCGGCGTCGACGTGCCCAGCGCGAGCGTCATGGTAATCGAGCACGCCGACCGCTTCGGCCTCGCCCAGCTTCATCAGCTTCGCGGGCGCATCGGCCGGGGGAGCGCGGCCTCGACCTGCCTGCTGCTCTACGCCCCGCCGCTCGGCGAGGCGGCGCGCGCCCGGCTCGCGATCATGCGCGAGACCGACGACGGCTTCCGGATCGCCGAGGAGGATCTGCGCCTGCGCGGCGGCGGCGAGGTGCTGGGCACCCGCCAGAGCGGCCTGCCCGATTTCAGGCTCGCCGATCTCGCGGTCCACGGCGCGCTGCTCGCCGTGGCGCGGGACGACGCGCGGCTGATCCTCGCCCGCGACCCGACGCTCAAGACGCCGCGCGGCGAGGCGCTGCGCTGCCTTCTCTACCTGTTCGAGCGCGATCGCGCGGTGGGCTATCTCGATTCTGGCTAGCGGGTCGGCGCGATGTAACGAACCGCGCCTCAGCGCCCCTTGCCCGAACCGCCGGCCGCCTTGCGCGGCGCGTCCGGATCGAAGGCCGGCGTCGGCAGATCCTCGACCGACGCGCCGCCGGGGATCGGGGGCGTGACGACGCCGCCCGAGATGACCATCTTGATGCCCTCCTCGACCGTCATCTCAAGGAAAGTGACGTCGCGCTTGGGCAGGAACAAAAGATAACCCGAGGTCGGATTGGGCGTCGTCGGCAGGAAGACGTTGACGACCTCGTCTTCGATGAGGTCCTGCACCTCGCCCTTGGTCGTTCCGGTCGCGAACCCCATGGCCCAGCACCCTTTTCGTGGATACTCGATCAGCACGACCTGGCGAAAGGCGGTCGAGCGCTCGGCGAACACGGTTTCGAATATCTGCTTGAGGGCGCTGTAGACGTTGCGCAGCACCGGCATGCGGGCGAGCAGAAGCTCGCCCCAATGGACCATCGCCCGGCCGACGTAGCCCGCGGCGAGCGCGCCGATCAGGACCATCACGATGAACACGACCAAAAGGCCGAGGCCGGGAATCGTGATCGGCAGGTAGGTTTCGGGGTTGTATTTCGCCGGAATCAGCGGCGTGACCCTACTGTCGACGAAATCGATGAACAGCCAAGCGAGATACAGCGTGATGCTGACCGGCGCCGTGACGATGACGCCGGCGAAGAAATAGGTCCGAAGCCGCGCGAACAGGCCGCGCTTCACCTTGGGCACCTTGTGGGGCGGCCCCTGCATCGCCTGGGGCGCGTTTTCCTCGACGGGCGGGTCGCTTCGGTCATTCATCGGATGGCGAATCCTTACTCTCTCGATCGAATGGACACGGACCTTTCAATATGAGCGCTCGCCCCCCCCCATGCAAGGCGCCGCCGCCGTCGGGGAATAACCCGGGGTGCCCGCGCGTATACATAAAACGAAGGGAGATCGCGGGCCAAGGCACGGCTCTTGGGCGCGCCTCTTGCCGGTCGCGGCGCGCGGTGCATCTTCAACTGTTGACCGGTCGTGCCGCCGCGCGCGCCGAATCGGAATTGGATACGCCGACATGCCGCATTCCCCTCGGCTCGCCGCCATCGCGACGGCGGTTCCGTCCCATCGTCTCGATCAGCGCGAGGTCATGGCGCGGGCCGCGCGGCTGTTCGACGGCGCCTTTCCCGATCTCGACCGCCTGCTCGGCGTGTTCGACAACGCCGCGATCGAGACGCGCCATTCCTGCGTGCCGGCCGAGTGGTACATGCGCGACCACGGCTTCGCCGAGCGCAATCGGCTCTATATCGAGAACGCGACGGCGCTTCTCGAGACCGCCGCGCGGGATGCGCTCGCGGCGGCGAACCTGGGGCCGGGCGATATCGAGGCCATCGTCACGGTCTCGACCACGGGGATCGCGACCCCTTCGCTCGACGCCCTCTTGATGGAACGCCTCGCGTTTCGCCGCGATGCGCAGAGGCTACCCATCTTCGGGCTCGGCTGCGCGGGCGGGGTGATCGGCCTCGGACGCGCGGCGGCGATGGCGCGAAGCCTTCCCGAGGGGCGCGTTCTGTTCCTGGTGGTCGAGCTTTGCGGGCTCACCTTCCGCCCGGCGGACCGCTCGAAAAGCAATCTGGTCGCCACGGCGTTGTTCGGCGACGGGGCCGCGGCCCTCGTGCTCGCGCCCGACGGCGACGGCCCGGCGATTACCGCCTGGGGCGAGCATACCTGGCCCGGCTCGCTCGACGTGATGGGTTGGGAAATCACCGACGACGGCTTCGGCGTGCGCTTTTCGCGCGATATCCCGGTGCTGGTGCGGCGCGAGCTTCGCGCGGCGAGCGAGGGGTTCCTGGCCCGCCATGGGCTCGGGCTCGGCGATATCGACGGCTTCGTCTGCCATCCGGGCGGCGCCAAGGTGATCGACGCGCTCGAGGCCGCCTTCGACCTCCCCGCCGGCGCGATGGCCGAGGCCCGGGCGGTGTTGGCGGCGCACGGCAACATGTCGGCGGCGACGGTGTTCTTCGTGCTCGAACGCGCGCTCGCGGAAAGCCGGGCGCGGGGCGAGGACCGGGCGCGCCGTTGGCTTCTGTCCGCCCTCGGCCCCGGGTTCAGCGCCGGCTTCGCCGTGATCGAGGGGTGAGCGCGCTCCACGCCGTTCTCGGCTTCATTCTGGCCGCGCGGCTGGCCGAGCTCGCCTTCGCCGCGCGCAATACGCGGAGGCTGCGAGCGATGGGCGCGGTCGAGACGGGCGCCGGGCACTATCCGCTTTTCATCGCGCTGCACGCCGGGTGGTGGGCGGCGCTGGCCGTCCTGATTCCCGCCGACGCCCCCGCGAACCCGCTGTTGCTGGGGGTTTTCGCGGCGCTACAGGCGGCGCGACTCTGGGTGATCGCGAGCCTCGGCGGGCGCTGGACGACGCGCGTCCTGACGCTCCCCGGCGCGGCCCTCGTCCGACGCGGCCCCTATCGCTACCTGCGTCACCCCAACTACGCCGTCGTCTGCGCCGAGATCGCCGTGGTGCCGCTGATGTTCGGCGCCTACGGCGTGGCGCTCGTCTTCAGCCTCCTGAACGCGCTGCTGCTCACCCACCGCATCCGCGTCGAGGAGGCCGCGTTGGGTAGAGAAAAAAGCAAGAAGAAATAATAAATTACACGAATTCTCTCGGTTTTCGCGCAAAGATACGGCGGACCATCGGCTCGAAGGCATCGAGGTCGAGGGTCTCGTAATCGGGGTCGAACGAGCACTGGTCCCAGCGGGCGCAGAAATCGACCGTGCGACCGTAGAGCGGGTGATCGCGGAAGCGGTCGCGGGCATCGCGGTCGCCACCTTCGTGGTGAAAATAGTAATAGCCCTGGAACAATCCGTGATGGGCGACGATCCAGTGGGTCTCGTCGGAGACGTAGGGCCGCAGGATCGCCGCCGCGAAGGCCGAGTGGTTGTCGGGCGCATAGAGGTCGCCGACGTCGTGGAAAAGCGCGGCGCAGACCATCTCCTCGTCGGCGCCGTCGCGAAGGGCACGGGTCGCGGTCTGGAGCGAATGCCGGTAGCGGTCGATCCGATAGCCCGGATTATGGCCCCGAAGCCCGCGCAGCAGCGCCAGCAGATTGTCGGCGACCTTGGCCCGCTCGGTCTCGAGCGCCGCGCCGAGAAGCGCGTAGTCCTCGGCCGTGCCGTCGGTCATGCACGTGAAGCCGACCGTTTTCCGCGCCATCGCCGTCCCTCCCTTTCCCGGTGATTTGGGCCATTTCCGCCACAACGCGGCGCTCCCTGTCA
>CAZHDF010000109.1:0-11477 GCA_964531525.1 uncultured Alphaproteobacteria bacterium
TGATCGCCTTGGCCGCCGCGGCCACGCCGGCGATGAGCCCGCCGCCCGAGACCGGCACGACGATGGTCTCGACCTCCGGCGCGTCCTCCAGAATCTCGAGGCCGAGCGTCCCCTGACCCGCGATGATGTCGGGATGGTCGAAGGGGGGCAGCAGGGTCATCCCGTCCTCTTCGACCAGGCGATCGACCTCGAGTTGGGCGTCGTCCTGGCTGTCGCCGACGATCCGCGCCTCGGCGCCCTGGGCGCGGATCCCGTCGATCTTGTTACGCGGCACGAGCCTCGACATGCAAACCACGCAGCGCGCGCCCGCCATGCGCGCGGCATGGGCGAGGCCGCGGCCGTGATTGCCCGTGGAGACGCCGACGACGCCGCGGACCCTTTGCGCGTCGGTCAGGTTCAGAACCGCGTTGGTCGCGCCGCGCAGCTTGAAGCTGCCGGTGATCTGATGGTGCTCGAGTTTCAGGTGGACGGGCGCGCCGGCGATTTCGCTCAATGCCGGCGAGGGCTCGCAGGCCGTGCGCCGGACATGCCCCGCGATGGCCCGGCGCGCGCGCTCGATGTCGGCGAGGGAAACAGGAATTG
Organism: uncultured Alphaproteobacteria bacterium; assembly: GCA_964531525.1. GTDB lineage: Bacteria > Pseudomonadota > Alphaproteobacteria > JAAXGF01 > JAAXGF01 > CAYYWV01. The sequence goes on from CAZHDF010000109.1 coordinate 583, forward strand.
GCTCACGCACCGGGAATCCTCCACGCAAGATCTCTCGGCCTATTCATGCCCGGGCAAGCCGAGCAATCGCCCATAGCCCGCGATCGGCGCATCGATCCCGGCTTGGCGCAGGGCTTGCCAGGCGCTTGCCTGGTTGCTGGTGACGACCGGCTTGCCGATCCGCCGTTCGATTTCGTCCGCGACCTCGGCGGCCCGGAGCGCGGTGCAGGAAATGAAAAGGGCGTCCGCGTCGGGCGCGATGGTCTCGACGGCGGCGGCGATGATCGTCGGCAGGGTGACGCGCGCCATCTCGCGGTCGTCGGCGAGCCCGAGGTTGATCTGGTTGGCGACCTCGAAGCCGTGGCGCTGGAAATACGCCGCGATCGGCGCGCCGGTTTCGGGGAGGTAGGGCGTGAGGATGCTGATGCGCGCGGCGCCGAACGCCTCGAGCCCGGCGCGCGCGGCACCCGTCGGGGTGACGACCGGCACGCCGGGCTTGGCCTCGCGCACCGCCGCCGCGACCGCCGCGTCGCCGATCACGGCGGAGGCCGAGGTGCAGCTATAGCAAACCGCGTCCAGCGACTCGCCCGGCAGAATAAGCGCCGCGCCGGCGGTCAGCCGGGGCTGCATCTTGCGCAGGTTCTCGGGTGTCGTGGGATTCTCGTTGGCGATGCGGTTGGCATAGATGCCGAGCCCGTCGCGCGGGCAAATCCGCGCGAAGTCGCGCTCGGTCGTGTGATCGGTCGCGAGAAGGATGAGCCCGATCCGACGCCGGACCGGCCGTCGATCGAACGCGAGGGCGTGATCGCCGCGCCACGTCGGGTTCTCCTGCATGCCCGGCCCTCCCTTACCGCGACCGCGCGCCATAGCGCCGCTCGAGGGCGCGCAGGGCGATGACCGAGGGAATGCTGATGAGAAGGAAGAACGCGCCGACGAGGGTCATCGGCTCCAGATAGCGGTAGTTGAAGTTGGCGACGCTGCGCGCCTGGTTCATCAATTCGAGCACCGTGATGGCGGAAAGGAGCGGCGTTTCCTTGAACATCGCGATGAAATAGTTGGCAAGCGCCGGAAACATGGGGGGCACGGCCTGTGGGATAATCACGTAACGCCAGGTTTGGGCGGCATCGAGGTTCACGGCCTTGGCCGCTTCCCACTGCCCGCGCGGGATGTTGTCGATGCCGGCGCGATAGACCTCGGCGGTGTAGGTCCCGTAATGAAATCCGAGCCCGATCACGCCGGCGACCAGCGGGCTCAGCAGGATGCCGGCATCGGGCAGGATATAGAACAGGAAATAGAGCTGCACCAACAGCGGCGTGCCGCGGATGAAGTCGACCAGAAGGCCGACCGGGCGCGACACGAGGCGGTTGGGCGATCGCCGGGCGATCGCGAAGACGAGGCCGACGGTCATGGCGAGCGCCGTGCCGAGCAGGGTCGCCTGAATGGTGACGAGAACCCCGTCGAGAAGCGTCGGCAGAATATCCCGGACGAAGCCCCAATCCCATTCCATGGCGGGCCTCAGGCCTTGGTCACGTCGAGCCCGCGCGAGAGCCGGCTTTCCAGCCCGCGCGTGGCGGTGGTGATGATCGTCGCCAGAACGAAGTAGAGCACAAGGATCGTCGCGAACGGGATCAAGGTGTTCCCGGTCTGGGCGCGCACGACCTGGGCCTGGAAGGTCATGTCGGTGAGCGAGATGAGCGACACGACGGCGGTGCCCTTCAGCAGCTCGATGGCGTTGTTGCCGAATGTCGGTAGCATGATGACGAAGGCCTGGGGCAGGATCACATAACGGAGGCGTTGCCAGGCCTTGAGGTTGAGCGCGATGCTGGCCTCGTATTGATCCCGGGGAACCGCTTGGATCGCGCCACGCACCACCTCGGCCCCGTAGGCCCCGACGTTGAGGCCGAGCGCGAGGACTCCCGCCTGGAGCGGGCTAAGCGGCAGGCCGAACAACGGCAGCACGAAATAGGCCCAGAACAACTGGACGAAGATCGACGTACCGCGGAAGAACTCGATATAGGCGGTGGCGACCGCGCGCAGGAGGAACCAACGCGACAGCCGACCGAGCCCCGCCGCGAAGGCCGCGACGAGCGCGAGCGCGGTGCCCAGAACCGTGAGCTGGACGGTCACCCAGGCGCCGTCGAAGATCATCGAAAGGTAGCCGAACCACTGGGACATCACGGCTCCCAAGGCGGAAGACGGCGGCGCGCCGGGCATGGCCGCCGCGCGCCGCCGTCGTTCACGTCAGTTGGGCCCGCCGCAAAGCTTCTCGCGGCTGGTCAGGTTCGGCGCCTCGCCCGAGAAGCCGAAGGGCTCGACGATCTTCGCGAACTCGCCGCTCTTCTTCAGCTCCGCGAGCGCCACGTCGTAGGCGTCGCGCAAATCGACGTCCTGCTTGCGGAAGGCCGCGCCCGCGCAATAGACGGGCGTGCCCTTGACCGGCGCGATCATCTCGAGGTTGGGGTCGTTCGCCTTCTTGAGAAGGCTGCTGATCGACAGGATCGGAAGCGCATAGACGTCGATTCGCCCGTCCTGAAGCATCTTGACGCCGCTCTGGGCGTCGGGCACGACGACCACGCGGTCGCGCGGCACGCCGGCGGTCAGCGCGAGCCGTTCCTCCGTGCCGCCGCCCGGCGCGCCGACCTTGGCGGTGGCGTGCTTGGCGATGTCCTCGTAGGTCTCGATTCCGAGTGGATTGCCCTTCTTGACGGCGAAGGACTCGGCGTCGCACAGGTCGGGCTCGGAGAAGATCACCGCCTGGCAGCGCTCGGGCTTGATGAAGAGTCCGGCGGCGACCAGATCGAACCTTCGCGCCTGAAGCCCGGGGATCATGGCGCCGTATTCCGAGATCGAGGCGACGATCTCCGGCACGCCGAGCTTCTTGAGCACCGCGCGCGCGACCTCGGGCGCCGCGCCGGTGACCTTGCCGTCCGCCTTGACCTCGGTCCAGGGAGGCTCGTTGGCGATCGCGATGCGCGCGAAGCCCTGGGCGCGGAGCTGGTCGAGCTTGTCCTCCCCGGCCCAGGCCCTCGACGCCACGCCGATCGTCGGCACGAGCGCCAGGGCCGAGGCGGTCGCCGTTCCGCGAAGAATATCCCGCCTGGTAATGGAAATATCTTTCATCTGAAACCTCCCGTTTCTCTTATGCCCCCCGATTGGGAAGCGGTTCTCGTCACCCGGTTGCCCGGGAGCCGTCCGCGACGGTCAGATGCGCTGGCCCGCCGCGATGATCTTTTTCAGGAACGCCTGGGTCCGCTCCTCCCGCGGATCGGTGAAGATCCGGTCCGGCGGGCCTTCCTCGACGATCCGTCCGCCGTCGAAGAACAACACGCGGTCGGCGAAGTCGTGCGCGAAGCTCATCTCGTGGGTCACGAGGAGCATCGTCATGTCGGTTTCCTCGGCGAGCCTGCGCATGACGTTCAGCACCTCCTCGACGAGCTCGGGGTCGAGCGCCGAGGTCACCTCGTCGAACAACATGATCTTGGGTTGCAGGGCGAGCGCCCGAGCGATGGCCGCGCGTTGCTTCTGCCCGCCCGAAAGCTGCGCCGGCTTGTCGTCCGCCTTGTCCACCATGCCCACCATCTCGAGGAGCGCCATGGCGCGCGCCCGGGCCTCCTCGCGCGGCAGCCCCTTGGTCAGCATCGGCGCGAGCATCACGTTGCGCAGCACGGTCATGTGCGGGAACAGGTTAAAGAGCTGGAAGACCATGCCGATCTTCTCGCGCATCCGGTGGAGATGCGCCTCCGAGGCGGGCGCGAGCCGGCCCCCGCGCTCCATATGCCAGAGATGCTCGCCCTCGATCTTGATCGAGCCGGAATCGATCGTCTCCAGGGTCATCAGGATGCGCAGGATCGTCGTCTTGCCCGAGCCGCTCGGGCCGATCAGCGCGAGCTTCTCGCCCGGCGCGACCGTGAAGTGCAGCTCGCTCAGGACCCGATGCGCCCCGAAGCTCTTGGAGATACCGTCGATTTCGATGATCGGTCCAGACATGGGGACCACATCTCGTCCCGAAAAATTGTCATGCTTTCAGGAAACGATGAAACAATGACAATTCGGGGTCAATCGAAATATAAAATCAGTACAATATATCGAACCGTCAAATCGCGAGCAACGCCGGTTCCGGCGCGCCCCTGACGAGGCGGGCGATGACCTCGATTCCCTGGCGCAGCTCGGACGCCGAGGTCGATCCCAGGCTGATTCGGACCGCCGGCGGCGCGACCGGGGGCTCGGTCGCGAAGGCGCTGCCGGGCGCGACCGCCACGCCCTGCAGCCGCGCGTGGCTGACGAGTGCGTCCTCGTCCCAGGGGGGCTCCAGTGGCAGCCAGATATGCAGGCTGTTGGGATGGGCGCGCCGTGGCAGCGCGCCGAACACTTGGTCCGCGATCGCGTGGCGCGCCTCGAGCGCCGCGCGCTGCCATTCGAGAAGCTCCCAGGCGGTGCCGTCCGCGATCCATCGCGTGGCGATTTCGACGATGAGCGGGGTTGCGATCCAATTGGTCACGAGATGCCGGTTGGCGACCGCCGAGATCATGACTTCCGGCACGACCAGGTAGCCGGCCCGAAGCCCGGGCATCACGCATTTCGTGAAACTGGTGATGTAAAGGCTGCGCTCCGGCGCGAGCGCGGCGAACGGCGGCGGCCGGTCCGCGACCAACGGCCCCCAGGCGTCGTTCTCGATGATGAGAAGGTCGTGCCGTCGGGCCGTCTCGACCAGCGCCTCGCGTCGCGCGAGAGAAACCCGGGTAACGGTCGGGTTCGCGGCCGAAGGCGTGAGGATCAGCACCTTGACCTCGCTCGTCCGGCAGGTCTCGGCGAGCGCCTCGGGAATGATGCCGTCCTCGTCGATCTCGATGCCCTTCAGGCGCAGCCCAAGGTATTTCGCGAGCGGGATCACCGTGTGATGGCCGATCGCCTCGGTGGCCACGAGGCTGCCCGGAGGCGCCGCCGACATGAGTGCGATCGTCATGGCCGGCGTGGCGCCGTTCGTGATGTGGACCCTGTCGGGCGATGCCTCGATCCCGCATCTTTCGAGCCAGTCCAGCGCGACCTCGCGGTAGCGCCGCTGCACCACGCTCGGCCGGAAGGAGAAGAGAGTGGTTGGCGGCAGCGTTTCTTGAAGCTCGGCAAGCGCGGCCGCCATGCGCTCGACATGGAGTTGCTCGCTGACTGGCTTGAGGATCGAGAGATCGATGAGGCCGACCTGTCGGCCTTCGGGGATGAAGGGAGGCGCGGGCTCGGAAGCGCCCGCGCGCACGAAGGTGCCGCGCCCGACCTCGCCGCCGACGAGCCCGCGGCGGATCAATTCCTCGTAGGCCCGGCTCACGGTCTGGACGCTGACGCCGAGAGTATGCGCGAGGCTGCGATGGGTCGGCAGGCGCGCGCCGGGATCGAGGTCGCCGTTCCCGATCGCCCGGGCGATGTGATCGGCCAGGGAGAGATAGACCGGGCGCTTGAGGGCGGACGGGCGGGGAATCCAATTTGTCATGGTTCAATCATGCTCGATCCCAGGACAATTGACAATCCTTACGCATCCGCGCATCGTCCCGTCATGCGTTCGCCCAAGTTGGATTCGATCGACCTCCGGATATTGTCGGCATTGCAGCGCGAGGGACGAATGACCAAGAGCGCGCTGGCCGAGCGGGTTAACTTGTCGCCGACGCCCTGCTGGGAACGTCTGAGGCGCCTGGAGAAGGCCGGCTTCATCCGGGGCTATCACGCCGACATCGCGCTCGACAAGCTCGCCCCGCTCACCACCGTGATGGTCGAGTTGACCCTCAAGCAGCATCGCTACCAGGACTTCCAGACCTTCGAGCGCCATATCAGGGCCATCGACGAGATCGTCGAGTGCCACGCGACCGGCGGCGGCGTCGACTATCTGCTCAAGGTCGTGGTCCGCGACATCGACGCCTATCAGCGGCTCGTCGACGGCTTGTTGATGGCCGATATCGGAATCGACCGCTACTTCACCTATGTCGTGACGCGGCCGGTCAAGGCCGCGCCCCAGCCGCCGGTGAGCCTGGTCGCGCCGGTGGTGGGCGGCGAGTCAGAGGATTTTTCCGCCAAGGGCCGATGAACGGACCAAGCGGTCCGTTCCATGCTCCTCTTTGGTCCCAACTCGCTCCCGCGTTCGGGCATCGTGCGCCTGGAAACTGGTCGGGAGTGGATCATGTTGGTGGAAAGGAGCATCGAGACCGGGCTGTCGCGCTTGTCGGACCCCCGCCTGTTCCGCGAATACGCCTATCTGGGCGGGCGCTGGCGGGCGAGCGCCGACGGCGCCGCCAGGGAGGTGCTGAACCCGGCGACCGGCGAGACCCTCGGCGCGGTCGCCCTGCTCGGCGCGGCCGAGGCGGAAGAGGCGATCGCCGCGGCGCAGGCCGCGTTCGATGGCTGGCGCGGGCGCGCGCCAAGGCGACGGGCGGAGTATCTCGCGGCCTGGCATGCCGCGATCGTCGCCCACCGCGAGGATCTCGCCCTTCTCATGACCCTCGAACAGGGCAAGCCGATCGCCGAGGCGCGCGGCGAGATCGACTACGCGGCGTCCTTCGTCGCCTGGTACGCGGCCGAGGCCGAGCGGCTCAACGTCGAATCGGTAACGAGCCCCTTTCCCGACGCCGACGTCATCGTCCGGCGCGAGCCTCTCGGCGTCGCGGCGCTGGTCACGCCGTGGAACTTCCCCGCCGCCATGATCACGCGCAAGGCCGCCGCCGCGCTCGCCGCGGGCTGCCCGGTCGTCGTCCATCCCTCGATGGAGACGCCGTTTTCTGCGCTGGCCTTGGCCGAGCTCGCGGAGCGCGCGGGCCTGCCCGCGGGCGTCTTCAACGTGGTGACCGGCGAGGCGCCCGAGATCGTGGGCGCCTTTTGCGAAAGCGATGCGGTTCGCGTGCTGAGCTTCACCGGCTCGACGGCGATCGGCCGGCGGATCGCCGCGCAATGCGCGCCGGGGATCAAGCGGCTCGTCATGGAGCTTGGCGGACACGCGCCGTTCATCGTTTTTCCCGATGCCGATCTCGACAAGGCGCTCGCCGGCGCGATCGCCGCGAAGTTCGCGACCTCGGGTCAGGATTGCCTCGCGGCGCAACGGCTTTTCATTCATGGCGACATCCACGACCGGTTCGTCGAGGGCTTCGCCGCCCGCGCGCGCGCCCTCGAGCTGGGCGACGGCCTCGACGAGGACACCGAGATCGGCCCGTTGGCGAACGAGCGCGCGCTCGCCAAATGCGAGGCCCATGTGGCGGACGCGCTGGACAAGGGCGCGCGGCTTGTTACGGGCGGGCGGCGGCAGAGGCCCGGCTCCTTGTTCTTCGAGCCCACCGTGCTGGCGGAGGTTCCCGCAAACGCGCGGATCATGCGCGAGGAGACCTTCGGTCCGGTCGCGGCCTTCGTGCGGTTCGACGACGAGGACGCGGTGCTCGCGGCCGCCAACGACACCGAATACGGCCTCGTCGCCTATCTCTACACGCGCGATTGGCGCCGGATCAGCCGTTTCGGCCGCGCCTTGCAGTTCGGCATGGTGGCCGCGAACCGGGCGAAGCTCACGGGCGCGCCCATTCCCTTCGGCGGCGTGAAGCGCTCGGGGCTCGGCCGCGAGGGCGCCCGCCACGGCATGGAGGCCTTTACCGAGATCAAATACCTCTGCATCGACGCCGCATGATCGACGAAGACGCACCCCCGCAGCGAACCGGAGACGCAGCATGATCGAGAACCGCAACCAGTTGGAGGAATGGGACCGCGAACATTTCTTCCATCCCTCGACCCATATGGCCCAGCACGCCCGCGGCGAATCGCCGGCGCGCGTCATCGAAGGCGGCGAAGGGGTCCATATCGTCGACCGGGACGGCAACCGCAGCCTCGACGCCTTCGCGGGGCTCTATTGCGTGAACGTCGGCTATGGCCGCCGCGAGATCGCCGAGGCGATCGCCGCGCAGGCGCGCAAGCTCGCCTATTACCACGCCTATGCCGGGCACGGATCGGAAGCGGCGATCCGGCTGTCGCGGATGATCATCGAACGCGCGCCCGAGGGCATGCGCCGCGTCTACTACGGGCTTTCGGGCTCGGACGCGAACGAGACCAACATCAAGCTGGTCTGGTACTACAACAACGTTCTCGGCCGGCCCGAAAAGAAGAAGATCGTCTCGCGCTGGCGCGGCTACCACGGCTCGGGCGTCATGACCGGGAGCCTCACCGGCCTCGAGCTGTTCCACAAGGCCTTCGACCTGCCGCGCGCGCCCATTCTGCACACCGACGCGCCTTATTACTTCCGCCGCGAGGATCTCTCGCAGTCGGAGGCGGCGTTCTCCGCCCAATGCGCCGCCAACCTCGAATCCCTGATCCTCGCGGAAGGGCCGGAGACGGTCGCCGCCTTCATCGGCGAGCCGGTGCTCGGCACCGGCGGCATCGTGCCGCCGCCCGAGGGCTATTGGGAAGCGATCCAGGCGGTCCTGCGAAAGTACGACATCCTCTTGATCGCCGACGAGGTGGTGACGGGCTTCGGCCGAACCGGCGCGATGTTCGGCGCCGATCTCTATGGCATGAGGCCGGACCTGATCACCATCGCCAAGGGGCTGACCAGCGCCTATGCGCCGCTGTCGGGCGTCATCGTCGGCGAGCGGGTCTGGACGGTGCTCGAAGAGGGTTCCGACGCGCTCGGCCCGATCGGGCATGGCTGGACCTACTCCGCCCACCCGCTTTGCGCGGCCGCCGGCATCGCCAACCTCGAGCTCATCGACAGCCTGGGGCTGGTCGAGAACGCGCGCGACGTCGGCGCCTATTTCAACCGGGCGCTTGCCGAGGCGCTCGCCGATCACCCGATCGTCGGCGAGGTGCGCGGCGTCGGGCTGCTCGCGGCGGTCGAGTTCGTCGCGGACAAGCCCGCGCGCCGCTTCTTCGACCCCGAGAAGAAGGTGGGGCCGCGCATCGCGGCGGCCATGCTCGATCGCGGCGTGATCGCCCGCGCCATGCCCCAGGGCGACATCCTGGGCTTCGCCCCGCCGCTCTGTCTGACGCGGGCGGAGGCGGACCGGATCGTGGACGCCGCGCGCGGCGCCGTCGACGACGTCGCGAGGGAGACCGGACGATAGGCGTCAAGCAATTCCGGCGCGCGCCAGCATGGCGTTGAGCAGAACCGAGCAGCCCGCGCCCAGATCCTCGGGCTTCGCGCTTTCCGCCTCGTTGTGGCTGACGCCGTCCTTGCAGGGGACGAACAGCATGGCGGTCGGCGCGACGCGCGCGATCCAGCAGGCGTCGTGAAGGGCGCCGCTGATCATCTCGCGGTGGGGATAGCCGAGATCGCGCGTCGCCTGGCCGAGCGCCGCGACGCAGGCGGGGTCGAAGCGGACCGGATCGACCCGTGATTCGCGCCGGATCGCGACCGCGAGCCCGCGCGCCTCGGCGATCGCCCGGAAGCGCTCGGTCAGCTCGGCCTCCTGCTCATCGGCGGTCTCGCGGCTCGGGTTGCGCAGGTCGATCGAGAACGCGACGCGCCCCGGGATCGTGCTGGTCGCGTTGGGGGCGACGTCGAGACGCCCGACCGTGAGGCGCGCGTCCGCGCCCCCGTCGCGCCCGATCCGCTCGAGCGCCAGGACCATCTCGGCGGCGCCGGCGAGCGCGTCGCGGCGCAGGTCCATCGGCATCGTCCCGGCGTGGCCGTCGGTCCCGGTCACCGTCACCGCGAACCAGCGGCCGCCCTGGACCCGGTCCACCAGGCCGATGGTCTTGCCCTCGCGCTCCAGGATCGGGCCTTGCTCGATATGCGCTTCGAGGAAGCAGTCGAACGCCCGCGCGCCGGGCGCGAGCGCGCCCGCATAGCCGATCCGTTCGAGCTCGTCGCCGTAGCGCTTGCCTTGCGCGTCCTCCGAGGCGAGCACCTCGTCGAGGTCGTAGGCGCCGCAGAACACGCCCGAGCCGAGCATGGCGTGGTGGTAGCGGACCCCTTCCTCGTTGCTCCAGACGATCGCCTCGATCGGCGCTTGCGTGCGGATGCCGGCGTCGTTCAGGCCGCGGATGACTTCGAGCGCCGCGAGAACGCCGAACACCCCGTCGAACCGGCCGCCGTGGGGCTGGGTGTCGAGATGGCTGCCGCTCGCCACGGCGGGACGCGACGGCTCGGCGCCCGCGCGGCGGGCGAAGATGTTGCCGACCCGATCGACCGTGACCGCGCAGCCGGCCTCCTCGCACCAGGAGACGAACAGATCGCGCGCGCGGCGGTCCTCGTCGGTCAGGGCGAGACGGCGGCAGCCGCCGCCCGCGGTCGCCCCGATCTTTCCCATCGCGACGAGGCTGTCCCAAAGCCGTTGCGTATCGGCTCGAAGCGGCATTTCGATCCTCCCATTCATGGATCGTGACAATCGCGCGGTCCGGCGTCCATGTCCATCGCGACGCCGTCGAAAAGACGCGTCCGCGCGCCGTGAGGCGCGCCGCGCGGGCGGAAAAGCGCTTGACTCGCTCATGTTTAGTAATCATCGTTTACTAAACAAAAATAATAAACAAACCGGGGGCGCCCCGCGCCGCCGCAAGGAGACCCGCTGGGAGACTGTCGTTGACGAATCATCTGGAATTCCAGGTTGTTGTCGGCGTATTCGCGGTCCGCCAACCGAGCCGTCGGCCGCGTTCTCCGGAACGGGAAAGGTTTATTGTCGCGCGATGCCGTCCCTGGCGTCGCGCCGAGGTCCATCGCATCGGGAGGTGACCATGAAACGGACCATTACGAGTTTTCTGGGAGCCGTTGCGGCCATGGGCTTGGTCGCGACGACCGCCGCCACGCCGGCGCGGGCGCAGGAGAAAAGCCTGACGCTATGCTGGGCGGCCTGGGACCCGGCCAACGCCCTGCGCGAGCTTTCCAAGGATTTCACGGCCGAGAGCGGAATCCAGATGAATTTCGAGTTCGTCCCCTGGACGAGCTTCGCCGACCGCTTTCTCAACGA
>CAZHDF010000110.1:0-11345 GCA_964531525.1 uncultured Alphaproteobacteria bacterium
GCATCGCGCTCACGGTCTGCCCGCTGTCGAACCTGCGGCTTCGGGTGGTCGAGGACCTGCGCCGCCACCCCTTGCGCGAGATGCTCGCGCGCGGGCTCAAGGCAACCGTGAACTCGGACGATCCGGCGTACTTCGGCGGCTACATGAGCGAGAACTTCCTCGCCGTCCAGGAGGCGCTCGACCTCACGCGCGACGAGATCGCCGCGCTCGCGCGCAACGCCTTCGAGGCATCCTTCGCCGACGACGCCCGCAAGGCCGAGATGATCGCCGCGCTCGACTCATACGTCCGGGAGAACGCCTGAGCGGCACGGACCTCACATGAACAGCCTCTCGCCTTCGAGGCCCGAGTAAAGACCGGCCACGAACGCGCCGTAGCCGTTGTAGATCTGCGTCGGCAGGCGCTCGCCGGTGGCGAGGAAGCGCTCGGTCGCCTGGCTCCAGCGCGGGTGCGGCACCTCGGGATTGACGTTGGCCCAGAAGCCGTATTCGTTGGACGCGAGGGTCTCCCAGAAGGTGCGCGGGCGCTCCTCGGAGAAGGTGAAGCGGACGATCGACTTGATGTGCTTGAAGCCGTATTTCCACGGCACCGCGAGCCGGAGCGGCGCGCCGTACTGCTTGGCCATGGGCTTGCCGTAGGCGCCGGTGACCATGAAGGCGAGCTCGTTGGTCGCCTCGGCGATCGTCAGCCCCTCGACATAGGGCCAGGGGTACCAGAACTGGCGCTGGCCCGGGGCCATCGACGTGTCCTTGAAGGTCTCCATGACGACGTATTTCGCCGCCGCCAGCGGCTTGGCGAACTCGATCAGGGCGCGCATGGGAAAGCCCGACCAGGGAATGGTCATCGACCAGGCCTCGACGCAGCGGTGGCGGTAGACCCTTTCCTCGAGTGGCATGCGGCGAATGAGATCGTCGATCGCGACCTTGCGCGGGGTTTCGACCAAGCCGTCGAAGACCACCGTCCAGGGCCGGGTCTCCAGCGCCTGGGCGGCGCGCCAGATCTGCTTGTGCGAGCCGAACTCGTAGAAATTGTTGTAGCGTCCGGTCACCCGCTCATCGGTCATCGGGCGCGAGATGACATAGCGCCCGTTGCGCGGCACGGGGTAGAGATCGGCGGTGGGGTCGGGTGAATCCGAGGCGGCGCGCGCCGCGCCCGCCAGCAGCGGCGCCGAGGCGGCGAGGATCGGTCCCGCCGCGAGCCCCTTGATCAGGCGACGACGGTCGCGAAAGACTTGTTCGGGCGTCGCCGCGCTTTCCGGCAGCTCCCATCCGCGCTTACGGCTGATCAGCATGTCGTTGGCCCCCTTTCCTGACCCGGACTCGGTTCCCGCTTCAATGTGGGGCGGTGGCCGCGCGAGGGCAACTCACCAGCGCGTGAGGTCGCGCCGAAACGGAAACCGGGGCGCCCGCGGGCGCCCCGGTCCGGGGTTCGGGGTGTTAGGCGAGCAGGCTGCGCAGCATCCAGGCGGTCTTCTCGTGGATCTGGAGCCGCTGGGTCAGGAGATCGGCGGTCGCCTCGTCGCCGCCCTTCTCGGCCGCCGGGAAGACGCCGCGAATGGTGCGCGCGACCGTCTCGTGGCCCTTGACCAGCTCGCGGATCATGTCCTCGGCCGCGGGCACGCCCTCCGCCTCCTCGATCGAGGCCAGCTTGGCGTAGGCGGCGTAGCTGCCGGGCGCCGGATGCCCCAGCGAGCGGATCCGCTCGGCGATCTCGTCGACCGCCGTGGCGAGCTCGGTGTAGTGCTGCTCGAACATGAGATGCAAGGTCTGGAACATGGGGCCGGTCACGTTCCAGTGGAAGTTATGGGTCTTGAGATACAGCGTGTAGCTGTCCGCCAAGACCCGCGCCAGGCCGTCCGCGATCGCCTTGCGGTCCGCCTCGGGGATGCCGATATCGATGGTCATGTCTCTCTCTCCGATCCGGAATGAGTCTTTCTGCTTCCCCTAATATACTCGCCCGAACAGGATATTCAACGTGTTTTTATAATTTTTCTAATTCTAGGAAACGCCGAGCCACCCTCCCTCGCAAGGCTTATCTCAGCGCAGCGCAGGCGCGCTGGATGCGGGTGCAAGCCTCGGTCAGAGCCTCGGTCGAGGTGGCGTAGGAAACGCGGAAATGCGGGTCCAGCCCGAAGGCTTCGCCGTGGACCACCGCGACCCCTTCCGCATCGAGTAGATAGGCCGAGAAATCGGCGCTCGTCTCGATGATCGCGCCGTCCGGAGTCTTCCTGCCGATCACGCCGGCGCAGCTCGGATAGACGTAGAACGCGCCCTCGGGTCGCGGGCAGTCGAGCCCCTGGGCCTGGTTCAGCATTCCCACCACGAGGTCGCGGCGCTCGCGAAACGCGGCCGCGCGCTCGGCGATGAAGTCCTGGGGGCCGGATAGCGCCTCGACCGCCGCCGCCTGGCTGATCGCGCTCGGGCAGGACGTGCTCTGCGACTGGATCTTGGCCATCGCCTTGATCAGGTCCTGCGCCCCCCCGGCATAGCCGATCCGCCAGCCGGTCATGGCGTAGGCCTTGGACACCCCGTTCACGGTCAGCGTGCGCTCGTAAAGCCGGGGCTCGACCTGGGCCATGGTCCGGAACACGAAGCCGTCGTAGACGAGATGCTCGTACATGTCGTCGGTCATCACCCAGACATGGGGATGGCGCAGCAGCACCTCGGCGAGCGCGGCGAGATCGGCCTCGCCGTAGGCCGCGCCCGAGGGGTTGCCCGGCGAGTTCAGGATCAGCCATTTGGTGCGCTTGGTGATGGCGCGTTCGAGGTCCTCGGGTTGAAGCTTGAAGCCGTTCGCGGCAGTGCAGGCGACGAACACCGGCGTCCCCTCGGCGAGCAGCACCATGTCGGGGTAGGAGACCCAGTAGGGCGCCGGCACGATCACCTCGTCGCCCGGATCCAGCGTCGCCATCAGCGCGTTGAACAGGACGTGCTTGCCGCCCGCGCCGACGGTGATCTGCCGGGGCGTGTAGTCGAGCCCGTTCTCGCGCTTGAACTTGGCGACGATGGCCGCCTTCAGCACCGGCGTGCCGTCCACGGGCGTGTATTTGGTCTGCCCCTCGGCGATCGCCTTGTTGGCGGCCGCCTTGATGTTGTCGGGGGTGTCGAAGTCGGGCTCGCCCGCGCCGAGGCCGATGACGTCGCGCCCCTCGGCGCGAAGCTCGGCGGCGCGGGTGGACACGGCGATGGTCGCCGACGGCTTGATGCGATCGAGGCGAGCGGCGAGGAAGCTCATGGCGCGCTCCACTATGGGTCGAAAGGAGGGAACGCCGGCACCTTAAGCCCGCCGCCGAGGCCGCGCAACCGCCGAAGCGGCAGGCATGCGCTTCGTCTCAGCGCAGCGCGATCTCGCTCTCGACGACGATCTCGACGTCCAGCCCCTCGAGCGTGACGCGGGCCTTGGCGGGCAGCGGTCCGTCGCCCGAAAGCCGGCCGTCGGCGAGCGCCGCGCGCACCGCGCCCTCGATCTCGCGCTGCGCCGTTATGCCGAGTTTCTTGAGAAACTTGCGCAGCGACATGTTGAAAACCTCCTCGTCCATCCCGTCCTCCCGTGGATTGATCGCGCCGTCGCGGTCCTGACGGCGAGATAGGGCGGCGGGCGGGGCCGTCAAGCCGCCCGTCGTGTCCCTCAGCCCTTGGCCGGCGGATCGCAGAGGCAGCGAAACACCATGTCGCGCGTGGTGACGATGCCGACCAGTTGCCCCCCCTCGGTCACCAGGGCGCGCGAGACGCCGAAGCGCGACAGAAAGCGGGTCGCGTATTTGATGTCCATGTCCGCATCGACCGTGAGCACGGGCTTCGACATGATCTCGTAGACGTTGGTGCGCGCCGGCGAGCGATTGGCGCCGATCACCTTGGCGGCGATGTCGGTGACGGTGACGAGCCCGAACTCGTCGCCCTCGTGGCGGCGGTCGATGACCAGCGAGGAGATCCCCTCGCGTCCCATCAGCGCGGCGGCCTCGGCGACCGTCGCGAGTCCGTCGATCCGGCGCGGCGACGGCGTCATCACCGCGCGCACCCGCACGTAATCCTGTTCGTGTCCGGTCATAGCTGGTCCTCGATCTCGCAGCAGATGGTTCCGATCTGGGAAGCGAGCCCCACGGCGTCCTCGATGTCGATTTGCAGGGCGATGCCGGTGCCCGGCGTTTCGTCGAACTCGCAGGCCTCGGCGATGCGCTCCAGGATCGCGCGGCCGAGATGCTCCTCGACCAGCAGCAGAACCACGTCGCGTTGCCCGGCGAGCTCGAGGCCGAGGAAGGTCTTGGCCGGCTTCAGCCCCTCGCCGCGCGCGCTGGTGATGACCGTCGCGCCGGTCGCGCCCTCGGCGCGCGCGGTGACGAGCACGGTCTCGGTCTGGTGATTGTCCACCATGGCCATGATCAGCTTGAACTTCATCTGCACCTCCTGCGGGGCATCTAATCCTCCTTCGGACGCCGACGGGCGGCGCGCCCTTCGCGCCAGGCGACGATTTGGGCATATCCCATGACCGTCATCATGGGAAACAGGCTCGCGAACGCGATCAGGCCGAAGCCGTCGATCAACGCGCTGCGGCCGGGGATCGCGTTCGCCAGCCCGAGCCCGAGCGCCGCGACCAGCGGCACCGTGACGGTCGAGGTCGTCACGCCGCCCGAATCATAGGCGAGCGGCACGATCGCGCGGGGCGCGAACAGGGTCTGGCCGATCACCACCACATAGCCCGCGATGATATACCAGGGAAGCGGCGTGCCGGTGACGATCCGAAAGCTGCCGAGCGCGACCCCCACCGCCACGCCGAGCGCGACCGCGAGCCGCAGCCCCCAGGCGTTCAGCGTTCCGCCCGAGACCTCGCGCGCCTTGATCGCCACCGCGATCAGCGACGGCTCGGCGACCGTGGTCGAGAAGCCGATTGCGAAGGCGAAGGCGTAAACCCAGAGATAATCGCTCCAGCCCGGCGCCGCACCCGCCGCCCCCGAAAGAGCGCGCTGGGTGAGCTGCTTGGCCATGATCTCGCCGAGCGGGAACAACGCCTGCTCGAGCCCGACCAGGAACAGCGCCAACCCGATCACCACATAGACGAAGCCGATGGCGATGCGCCTCGGATTGGCGGGCATCCGGCGCAGGGCGACGATCTGGAAGAACAGGAGAATAGCGACGATCGGCAACACGTCGAGCGCGGTGTCGAGAAGCGTCGCGCCGATCTCCGGAAGATCCGCCATCGGCCCTCACACCGCCATGCCGTAAATCAGCACGAAGACGATCGGCACCAAGCTCGCGAGCGCGACCAGCCCGAAGCCGTCGATCATCGGGCTGCGGCCGCGGATCACGCTCGCGAGCCCGACGCCGAGCGCCGCGACTAGCGGCACCGTCACGGTCGAAGTCGTCACGCCGCCCGAATCATAGGCGATTCCCACGATCCCGGGCGGCGCGAAGGCAGTCAGGATCACCACCAGCACATAGCCGACGATGATGAAATACTGGATCGGCCAGCCCTTGAGGATGCGCAGCACGCCCAGCATCAGCGCGATCCCGACCGAGAGCGCGACCGTGTAGCGGAGCCCCTCGGCGTAGGCGTCGCGCGCCGGTCCGCTGTCGGCGATCATGCCCCCCTCGCCCGCCACCCGCGCGGCCTCGGCGGCGACCGCGATCAGCGCCGGCTCGGCGACCGTGGTGCCGAAGCCGAGCGCGAAGGCGAACGCCATCAACCAAGCGAGGCTTCCCTTGCGCGCGAATGCGTCGGCCATCGCCTCGCCGATCGGGAACAGCCCCATCTCGAGCCCCTGGACGAACAGCGCGAGCCCGCCCATCACCAGCAAAAGCCCGACCGCCAGCCGTTCGAGATCGGGCAGCGGCTGATCGAGAACGACGATCTGGAAGAAGGCGATGACCAGGACGATCGGCGCCAAGTCGCGGGCCGTCCCCAGGACCAGACGAGCGAAGGAAAGAAGCGGCGCGATCATGGCCCTGTTGCGTGGGGTGCGGTCCGTCGGGGTATAGCCGGCCCGGACGACCCCGACAATCGGCGAATGACGCCGCGCCCTCGCGGCTTAAGGCCCGCGCCGGCGTTTCCTGGCGCGGCCGCCGCGTGACTGACCGCCGCGCTCGCGGCTGTAGGGCTGACCCGGCCCGCCGATCGAAGACCGCGCGCCGCCGCGCGTCCGCATGCCGAGCTCGGCGCTTTCGAGCCGGCGGATCTCGTCGCGCAGCCGCGCAGCCTCTTCGAACTCGAGGTCCGCCGCCGCCTCGCGCATGCGCTTTTCGAGGTCCGCGAGATAGGCCTTGAGATTGTGTCCGACGAGATGGCGGGTCTCCTCGTCGCCGGTCTCGACCGTGACGTAGTCGGCCTCGTAGACCGATTCGAGCACGTCGGAAACCTGCTTGCGCACGCTCTCGGGCGTGATCCCATGGGCGCGGTTGTAGGCTTCCTGCTTGGCGCGCCGACGATTGGTCTCCTCGATCGCCGCCGTCAGGCTGTCGGTCATGGTGTCGGCGTAGAGGATCACGCGACCGTCGATGTTGCGCGCCGCGCGGCCGATGGTCTGGATCAGCGAGGTGCGCGAGCGCAGGAACCCCTCCTTGTCGGCGTCGAGAATCGCGACCAGCGCGCATTCGGGAATATCGAGCCCCTCGCGCAGAAGGTTGATGCCGATCAGAACGTCGAAGGCGCCGAGCCGCAGGTCGCGGATGATCTCGATCCGCTCGAGGGTGTCGATGTCGGAATGCAGGTAGCGCACCCGAATGCCCGCCTCGTGCATGTATTCGGTCAGGTCCTCGGCCATGCGCTTGGTGAGCGTGGTGACCAGCACGCGCTGCCCCTTCTCGGCCGCGGCGCGACATTCGGCGAGCAGATCGTCGACCTGGTTTTCGACCGGACGCAGGATGCAGACCGGATCGATCAGCCCGGTCGGGCGGATCACCTGCTCGACGAACACGCCGCCCGTGCGGCCCAGCTCGAACGGCCCCGGAGTCGCCGAAACGAAGATGGTCTGCGGCCGCATGGCGTCCCATTCCTCGAACTTGAGCGGCCGGTTGTCGACGCAGGACGGCAGCCGGAAGCCGAACTCGGCGAGCGTCGACTTGCGGTTGTAGTCGCCCCGGTACATGCCGCCCAACTGGGGCACGGCGACGTGGCTTTCGTCGACGAACACCAGCGCGTTCTCGGGCAGGTACTCGAACAGCGTCGGCGGCGGCTCGCCCGGGTTGCGCCCGGTGAGATAGCGCGAATAGTTCTCGATGCCCGCGCAATGGCCGGTGGTCTCCATCATCTCGAGATCGAAGGTCGTGCGCTGCTCGAGCCGCTCGGCCTCGAGGGGCTTGCCATGGGCCTGGAACCAGGCGAGTCGCTCGGCGAGCTCGGCGCGGATGCCGACGATCGCCTGGCGAAGCGTCGGGCGCGGGGTGACGTAGTGGCTGTTGGCGTAGACCTTGATCGCCTCGAGCCGCGCGGTGCGCTCGCCGGTCAGGGGATCGAACTCGACGATCTCCTCGATCTCGTCGCCGAAAAGGCTCAGCCGCCAGGCGCGATCCTCGTAGTGAACCGGGAATATCTCGATCGAATCGCCGCGCACCCGGAAGCAACCGCGCCCGAACGCGGCGTCGTTGCGCCGGTACTGCAGCTCGACGAAGCGGCGCAGAAGGTCGGCGCGGTCGATCGTCCGGCCGACCTCGAGCGCGACGATCATCTGTGAGTACGTCTCGACCGAGCCGATGCCGTAGATGCACGACACCGAGGCGACGATCACCACGTCGTCGCGCTCGAGCAGCGAACGGGTCGCCGAATGGCGCATCCGGTCGATCTGCTCGTTGATCGAGGCGTCCTTCTCGATATAGGTGTCGGTGCGCGGGACGTAGGCCTCGGGCTGGTAGTAGTCGTAGTACGAGACGAAGTACTCGACCGCGTTCTCGGGGAAGAAGCCCTTCATCTCGCCGTAAAGCTGGGCCGCGAGCGTCTTGTTGGGGGCCAAAATCAGCGTCGGCCGGCCGAGGCGCTCGATCACCTTGGCCATGGTGAAGGTCTTGCCCGAACCGGTGACGCCGAGCAGCACCTGGTCGCGCTCGCCGGCGCCGAGGCCCTCGACCAATGCCTCGATCGCCTGGGGCTGATCGCCCGCGGGTTGGTATTCGGAGGCCAGCTTGAACCGCCCCCGCCCGCTCGCCGGCCGCAAGCCGCCGGGCAGCGCCGCCCGCATCGCCGCCGCGTCCCGCGTCGCGTCCGTCGTCGTATCCGCCGATTTCGGCGCCGGGGTCATCGTCGTCGTTCCCATGCCCCCTATATAGCGGCGGGGGGCGGAAAAGGGCAGTGGGAAGCCCGCCGCTTTCGAATCGAAACCTGCCGGAGGAGAGGATTCCGGGCGCCGGCGGCGCGCGCCGCCGGCATTTCGGCCGAAACGCGCAAATCATTGACTTCCCCGAATATATGCTTTATATATTTACCCATACGTGTTGCACTTGTTTTGTGTTACCTAAATAATCGGCTCGCCGATTAGCTTAGTTATCCCCTGACAATGTAAACGTTATACCAACTGCGCCACGCATGGTGTGAGGCGTGGGACCAAGACTCTTTTTGTTAGAGGAAATAACTATGGCTACTGGTACCGTAAAATGGTTCAACCCCGCCAAGGGATTCGGATTCATCGAGCCGGAGGACGGCTCGAAGGACGCTTTCGTTCACATTTCGGCCGTCGAGCGCGCCGGACTGAGCACGCTTAGCGAAGGGCAGAAGGTCTCTTACGAGCTTCAGCCCGGACAGAACGGCAAATCTTCCGCCGAGAACCTGTCCATCGTCGACTAACCGACAAGGCGCCGCCCCCGACTTCGGTCCGGGGCGGCCGCCGCTCGACGCCGGCGACGCGGCCTTTTCGCGCTCGCCCGGCGGGTCGAGGGAAACGAACCGACGCCCCGCGTCGTTCCTTCGGCACCGATAAAAACGACGAACAAAAAAGACAAACGGCGCGATGCGCCGTGCCGTCGCCGATCCCGCGCGCCAGTCCGCGAGCGGTTCCGCCCGCGCGACGGCGTGCTTGCGCGACGGAACGATCATTTCCGCCCGTGACCCCTCGAACCGAATGCGGAGGATTACCGAAATGCGGAAGTCAGTGAAATCGAGGGCCGAGGCCCAGTTCGCCGCCCCCCAGAAGAAGGCCAAGCAGGCCCTCAAGGAAAAGGAAAAGGCGCGCCAGGAGATCGCCGAGCGCGTGGCGAAGCTGCGCGCCCTGCGCCTGGCCAAGGAAGCGGCCGACAAGGAAGCCGCCGAGGCGGCCGAGGCCGAAAAGGCGCTCGCCAAGAGCAAGAAAACGACGCGTCTGCCCCAGGCCCACCGCCGCTGATCGCCGCGGCCCACGGGCCGCGACGCAACCCGATATCGACGCGCGGCCGCGCCGTTTTATTTCGTTATTTTCCCTATGCCGACGCCCGGGCCAGCCGCGCGAAACCCGCGTCGAGGTCGGCCTTGAGGTCGTCGATCGCCTCGAGTCCGACGTGGAAGCGCAGGAGCGGCCCCTCGGCCGTCCAGGGGATCGCCGTGCGCAGGGGGACGGTCGGCAGGACCAGACTTTCGTAGCCGCCCCAGGACGCCCCGATCCCGAAGTATTCGAGGCCGTCGACCATGGCCGCGAGCGCCGTCTCCGAGCAGGGCCGAAGCTCGACCGCGAACAGCCCCGAGGCGCCCGTGAAGTCGCGCTTCCAGATGGCGTGGCCGGGATCGTCGGGTAGCGCCGGGTGGAGAACGCGGACGACCTCGGGCCGCGCCTTGAACCAGGTCGCGAGCTCGATCGCCGCCTTCTGTTGGTGGCGCAGCCGCACCGCCATGCTGCGCAGGCCCCGCTGGCCGAGATAAAGGTCGTCGGGGCCGGCGCATTGGCCGAGCTCGCGGGTGGCCCGGCGCAACAGCGGCCAGGCGGCCTCGGTGGTCGCGACCATGCCCAGCATGGCGTCCGAATGGCCGACGATGTACTTGGTCGCCGCCTGGATCGACATATCGGCGCCGAGCGCGAGCGGCTTGTGGAAGTACGGCGTCGCCCAGGTGTTGTCGACCAGCACCAGGGCGTCATGCGCATGGGCGACCTCGGCGATCGCCGGCAGATCCTGCATCTCGAAGGTCTGGGACGAGGGCGATTCGACATAGACCACGCGGGTGTTCGGGCGGATCAGCTCGGCGATGCCGGCCCCGATCCGGGGCGGGTAATAGGTGGTCTCGACCCCGAAGCGCGTGAGCATGCCGTCGCAAAAGACGCGCACCGGCCGATAGACGCCGTCGGTGACGAGCGCGTGCTCGCCCGTCGAAAGACAGCCGAGCAGCGCGGTCGAGATCGCCCCCAGCCCCGAGGAAAAGGTCAGGCAATCATGCGCGCCCTCGAGCGCCGCCAACGCGTCCTCGAGCGCGCGCGCCGTGGGCGAGCCTTCGCGGCCATAATAGAAAAATCGCTCGCCGCGCTTGCGCGCCGCCATGGCCTCCTTCTGGGCCGCGAGGCTCGGGCGCAGCACGGTCGATGCATGAAAGACCGGCGGGTTGACCAGCCCCAGCCGCTTCGCTTCCTTGCGGCCGGCGGTCACGATCCGGGTTTCGTCGGCCATCGCCGGATCTTTCTTCTTGATCATTACGCTCGCGTCCTTCCACGCACTGTAAAACGATTGAAAAAGCGCCCGTATTAGTTCACAACGCCCCCGGTCGGGCAAGAGGCCCGGCGATGGCGATTCATTTCGAAAAAATATGGTCTAGACTGCGGGCCGAACGATATCGCGCCACAGCCCTCGCCCGCCATGCCCCGCACCGTTTCCGCGCCCGCGCTTCACGCCATGCTGACCGACGGCGGGGAAATCGCGCTTCTCGACGTCCGCGAGGAAGGCGTTTTTTGCCGCTCTCATATCCTGCGCGCCGTGCCCGCGCCGCTCAGCCGCCTGGAGCTGCGCATCAAAAGCCTGGTGCCGCGTCCCGGCTGCCGGATCGTGCTCTGCGACGGCGGCGACGAGGGGCTGGCGCCGCGCGCCGCCCGGCGGCTCGCGGCGCTCGGCTACGGCGACGTCGCGGTGCTCGCGCGCGGGGTCGCGGGCTGGGCGGACGCCGGGTTCGAGCTGTTCGCGGGCGTCAACGTGCCGAGCAAGGCGTTCGGCGAGTTCGTCGAGCACCGCTACGGCACCCCGCATATCGACGCCCGGACGCTCGCCCGGCGGATCGAGGCCGGCGAGGACATCGTCATCCTCGACAGCCGCCCCATGGACGAGTTCGCGCGCATGAGCATTCCGGGCGGCACCTGCGTGCCGGGGGCCGAGCTCGTCTACCGGGTCCACGACCTCGCGCCCTCGCCCGAGACCACCGTGGTGGTCAACTGCGCCGGGCGCACGCGCAGCATCATCGGCGCGCAATCGCTGATCAA
>CAZHDF010000111.1:0-11311 GCA_964531525.1 uncultured Alphaproteobacteria bacterium
CCGACCGCCGGATGCTCGCGATCGGCACCGTCGCGCTCGCGGTCGTGTTCTTCGTCGCGGTCAACCTGGCCGTGGGCGCGCGCTTCGGCGCGGCGCGGGTCGATCTGACCGAGGATGGATTGTTCACCATCTCCGACGGGACCCGCGCGGTGCTCGCCGGGATCGACGAACCGATCGAGCTGCGGGTCTATTATTCCAAGTCGCTCGACCGGATGGGGCCGAGCTACGCCAACTATCTGCGGCGCCTGCGCGACCTTCTCGACGAATACGGCCGCATCTCGGCGGGCAAGGTCCGGGTCAAGTGGTACGATCCGCAGCCCTTCTCCCCCGAGGAGGACATGGCGGTCGCCGATGGCATCGAGCCGATGGTCGTCGACGCCGACGGCACCCAGGCCTATTTCGGTCTCGCGGGCTCGAACGCGACCGACGACATCAAGGCGTTTCCGGTTCTGTCGCCGGCGCGCGCCAACTTCCTCGAATATGATCTCACGCGATTGATCTACGACCTCGCCCACCCCGACAAGCCGGTGGTCGCGGTGATCGGCGACTTGCCGCTGCGAGGCAGTCGGTTCGACCGGTTCCGGCCCTGGGCGGTGGTCGGCGAGATCGAGCAGTTCTTCGACCTCCGCTTTCTCGGCGGCGACATCGCCAAGATCGGCGACGACGTCAAGGTGCTGATGCTCGCCCAGCCGCGCGGGCTTTCCGAGAAGACGCTCTACGCCATCGACCAGTTCGTGATGCGCGGTGGCCGCGTGCTCGCCTTCGTCGATCCCTTCGCCGAGGAGCTCGCGACCGGCGCGCCGCCCGCGCCCGGCAAGGGTGCGATCGATACGCTCGCGCCGCTGTTCAAGGCCTGGGGGGTCGATATCCCGGCCGACAAGGTGGTCGGCGACCGGCGCGTCGCGCTGCGCGTTCAGGCGCGCGAACAGGGCCGGACCGTGATCGTCAACTACCTGCCCTGGATCGCGCTGGGTCCCGACAATCTCGCCCGCGACGACGTGATCACGACCGATCTCGAACGCCTCGACTTCCGCAGCGCCGGGGCGATCGCGCCTCGCGAGGGCGCGACGACGACGCTCGAGCCGCTGGTCACCTCGACTCCGGACGTGATGGAGATCGATGCGGACAAGGTCCGTCTCGCGCCCGACCCGACGGGCCTACTCGCCGACTTCAAGCCGACGGGCAAGGCGCTGGTGCTCGCCGCGCGCGTCACCGGACCGGTCAAGAGCGCGTTCCCCGATGGCCCGCCCGACGCCGTGACCGACAAGACGATCCGCGCCGCCCATCGCGCCGAGGCGAGCGAGCCGTTGCAGCTCGTCCTCGTGGCCGACGCCGATTTCCTCGCCGACCGGAGCTGGACGCGCCGCCAGTCGGCCTTCGGCCAGACCTTCCAGGTACCGGTCTCCAACAACGCCGACTTCGCGGTCAACGCGCTCGACAACCTGACCGGCAGCGCGGGCCTCATCGCCATGCGCGGGCGTGGGCTCGCGTCGCGGCCCTTCACGGTGATCGAGAACATGACCCGCGCCGCCGAGGCCCGCTACCGGACCAAGGAGAAGGCGCTTCTCGACCGCATCGAGGAGACCAAGAAGAAGATCCGCGATTTGCAGAAGAACGAGAAGGAGGGCGTCGTCGCCCTCTCGGCCGAGCAGCAGCGCGCCATCGACGGCTTCCGTTCCGAGCTCCTGACGTCGCGTCGCGCGCTGCGCGATGTTCAGCACGAGCTGCGCAAGGACGTGGCCAGGATCGAGACGCGGATCAAGGTTCTGGACATCTGGGCGGTGCCCGTGGTCGTCGCGCTGGTGGCGATCGCGCTCGCGCTGGTCCGGCGCGCCCGCGCCGCGCGGTTCCACGCCGCGCGCCGCGCCTGACCGCCGATCGGGAGAGAGGCCATGACGCCTAAGGTTTTCATGGGCTGGGCGGTGGCGACCGCGATCGCCGTGGTCGCGGCTCTGGTCGCGGTTCTCGGTGCGCCCTCGGTCGCGACCGTCGAGACCGACAACGCGCCCGCTTTTCCGGCGCTCCGCGCGCGCCCCGACGCGGTCGCGCGGATCATCGTCGCCAGCGCCGAGGAAAAATTCACCCTGCGTCGGACGAAGGACGGCCGCTGGGTCGCGGCCGACAAGTTCGACTATCCGGCCGACGCGGCCAAGATCCGCGAGCTCGTCGCCGGGCTCGCCGATCTCCGCCTGGTCGAGCCCAAGACCCGGCTTCCCGAGCGTTACGCGCGGCTCGAGGTCGAGGACGTCGAGGCGCCCGGCGCCAAGTCGCGCCGCGTCCGGCTCGAGGACGCCGAGGGCCAGCCGCTCGCCGAGGCGATCATCGGCAAGCGGCGCTTCCGCTATACCGGCGGCGCGCCGAACGGGGTCTATCTCCGCCGTCCGGGCGAGGCCCGGGCCTGGCTCGCGAGCGGCCGGGCGAAGGTCGAGCCTCGGCTTTTCGACTGGCTCGACACTCGGGTCGTGAATATCGCCCGCGAGACCGTCGCCCGGGTCGAGATCGAACCCCGCGAGGGGCCGTCCTACGTCGCCGTGCGCGACGGCGGGGAGGGATCGTTCCGGATCCTGGGGCGCGAGGACGCCAAGCTCAACCCCGACACCGACGACCGGCTCTCGGGCGTGCTCGCCTATGTCGATTTCGAAGACGTGAAGCCCGAGGGCGAGGTCTCCTGGCCCGAGGACAAGACGACCACCGCGCGCGTCACCACCTTCGACGGCGTCGCGATCACCCTGCGCCTCGCCCGAATCGGCGACGCCGATTGGGCGACGGTCTCGGCCGAGGCCCTCGCCGACGCCGCCAAGCCGGACGCGGCGCGCAAGCGGGCCGAGGCGATCGATGCGCGGACCAAGGGCTGGGTCTATCGGCTGTCCGAGGGCGTGGCGACGCGGCTTACGCGCCCGGTCGAGCAACTCATCGCGGACGCGCCCGGCTCCTGACCGTCCCGTAAGGGCGGCCCCGCCGCGGCCGCCGTCGCTGCGCCGCCTCCGGAAGTCGTGCTATCGTGGGGCCGACGATCTCGCGGGCGCGGTGCCGGCGGGGGCGTCGTCCGACAGCGGAGCGGATCACCATGACCGACAACCTGCGTGGAGCGGGCTGGATTCTCATGTCCAGCGCCGCCGCCACGGCGATGACCGTGGGCGTGCGCGCGCTCGCCGCCTCCGATATCGCCTCGATGGAGACGGCGTTCGCGCGCAGCATCGTCGGCCTCGCGCTGATCCTGCCGATCGCGCTCGCGCGCGGCGGCTGGCCGCTTTCGTTCAAGCGCTGGAAGCTGCACCTTCTGCGCGGTCTTCTCGGCGTCGGGGCGATCAACGCAGGGTTCTACGCGGTCTCGACATTGCCGCTCGCGACCGTGACGGTGATCTTCTTCACGGCGCCGCTGTTCGTCACCATCTTCGCGGGGCCTCTCCTCGGCGAGCGGGTCGGCTGGCGGCGTTGGGCGGCGACCGGAATCGGCTTTCTCGGCACGCTGATCGTGATGGAGCCGGGGACGGCGAACTTTCACCCGGTCATGCTGATCGCGGCGGCGAGCTCGGTAATGTTCGCCCTGATCCTGGTGATCGGCAAGAAGCTGTCGACCACCGAATCGCCCTATACCATGATGCTCTACGCCAGCACGATCATGACCATCGGCTCGCTGCCGCCGGCGCTCATGGTCTGGCGGCCGCCGGGCATGGTCGAGATCGGGCTGATGGTTCTGGTTGGCGCGATCGGCACCTTTCGCACCTATTTCGACATTCGCGGCTATGCCGCCGGCGAGGCGAGCTTCGTCGCCCCGTTCCAATACCTGCGGATCGTGCTGGCGGCGGCGGCCGGCTATTATTTGTTCGCCGAGCTGCCCGGCCGCGGGACCCTCGCCGGGGCAGCGGTCATCATCGCGAGCACGCTTTATATCGCGCAGCGCGAGCGCCGACACGGGCGCACGCCCCGGCCCGACGCGGCCGACGCCTATACGACCCCCACCCGCCCGCGCGGCGACCGGGAGGCCGAGCGCTGTCGGGGGCGATAGGGCGTGCCCGATCCCGCCCCGGCTCTCGCCGAATAAGCGGATTGTTAACCGTTGACTGGCATTGTGGCCCCGCTTCGCCGTCGAGCGGCGGGGCCAAGGATAAGGGATAAACAGGCCGGGCAGCCGACGGTCCGTCGTGGGACGCCGAACGATGGTTTGGCGGCCAGATGCACGTCTCTCTCCAAAAGCGCGCCCGGGATGGGCGCGGGCCGAAGGAGGATCGCGTCCGCGAGGACGGCGACCGCTATCGGCGTCTGGTCGAGGGACTGCCGAGCTTCGTTTGCGAGGTTCGCGCGGGGCGCGTCGCCGCCGTCAATCCGGCGGGCCTCAAGCTGTTGTGCGCGGAGACCGAAAGCGCGCTCCTCGGTCGGCCCTTCGTCGACCTGATCGCGCCCGAGTTCGCGCCCATTCTCGAAGGCGACATGGCCGACTGGCTCGCCGAGTCCGCGCCGCTGCCGCTGCGCCTCCGGCGCCTCGACGGCAGCCTCGCCGATGTCGAGGCGAAGGCGGTCGCGGTCGACGACGACGACGACGGGAGCGCCATCGTCATCGCCCGCGATATCTCCGACCTCAAGCACGCGGCGCTCGCGGTCGTCGACCAGGAGAGCTTTCTTCACGCGGTCCTCGATAATCTCGCCGAAGGGATCGTGACGGTCGACGAGGACGGTTGCATCGTCACCGCCAACGCCTCCGCCTGCCGCATGTTCGGCGCGCCGGCGGAGGATCTCGCCGGGCTTCCCTTCGCCGAGTTGGTCGGCGCCGCCGCCAACCGGTTGGGACATGTCGAGCCATGCGCGCCGGCGGCGGTCGCCGCCAGCCAGGTGACCGCCCATCGTCGCGACGGAACATCGTTTCTGGTCGAGCTCGCGGTCGGCGTCATGCGCCGGGCGGGGCGGAGGTTCTCGGTGGTCGCGATTCGCGACGTCACCAAGGAGGTCGAGGCCCGCAACCTGGCGCGTCGCGCCGAAGCCCAGTTCATCGACGCGATCGAAAGCGTGCCCGTGGGCATCGCGCTGTTCGACGCCGACGACCGGCTGATGGTCGCCAACGAGCGCTACCGCGAAATGTTCTCGGAAATCGCCGACCTGATCACGCCGGGCGTCACCTTCGAGACGATGGCGCGCGCCCTGGTCGAACGCGGCGCCGTTCCGGACGACGCCGGTCGCAAGGGGGCCTGGCTGCGCACCCGGCTCACGCGTCACCATCGGCCCGACAAGCCCTTCGAGATCCGGCGCGAGGACGGCTGGCTGCTGATCCGCGAGCATCGCACCACCGACGGCGGCACCTTCACGATCGTCAGCGACATCACCGAGCGCAAGACCCGCGAGGAGGAGCTGCGCCGGCTCGAGCGCGAGAACCGGCTGATTCTGAACGCGGTCGGCGAGGGGATCTACGGCGTCGATTGCGACGGGAACACGACCTTTGCCAACCCGGCGGCGGCGCGGCTCACGGGTTTTCGCATCGAGGAGATGATCGGCGCGCATCAGCACGAAATCATCCACCATACCCGGGCGGACGGCACGCCGTATCCGAGCGAGGACTGCCCGGTCTACGCCTCGTTCGCCGACGGCCGCGAGCGTCGCGTGAGCGACGATCTGTTCTGGCGCAAGGACGGCACCAGCTTTCCGGTCGAGTACGTCAGCACGCCCGTGATCGGCGAATCGGGCGGGATCGAGGGCGCGGTGGTCGCCTTCGCCGACATCACCGAGCGCAAGCTGGCCGAGGAGGCGATCCGCGCCGGCGAGGCGCGCTATCGCCACCTGTTCGACAACGTGCCCATGTCGGTCTGGGAGGAGGACTGGACCAGGGTCAAGGCGATGGTCGACCGACTCGCGGCCGAGGGCGTCACCGATTTCGAGGCCTATTTCCGGACCGAGGAGGGCAAGGTCCAGGATCTGCCGCGCATGATCCAGTTCATCGATTTCAACGCCCGCACGGTCGAGCTCTACGGCGCCGCCGACAAGGAGGAGATCTACCGTAATTTCGACGCTTTCCTCGCCTCGCTCGATTGGCGAACGGTCGCCACCGCGGTGTCCGCCTTCGCCGCCGGCCGCCCGATGTCATCGCAGGAATGCCGCGAGCGCACGCTCGATGGGCGCGAAATCTGGGTGCGCGAGGTCTACCAGCTTCCCGACGACGACGACGGGTCCTGGTCGCGGGTCGTCGTCACGATCGAGGACATCACCCAGCGCAAGCGCGCCGAGAGCGATTTGCGCCGGAGCGAGGCCCAGGTGCGCGCGATCATGGAGAACATCGCCGACGGCCTGATCACCATGGACGAAAAGGGTATCATCCATTCGTTCAACGCCGCCGCCGAGGCGATGTTCGGCTACGGCGCCGAGGAAATCATCGGCCGGCCCGTCGAAACCCTGATGCCCGAGGAGATCGCCGCCCGGCACCACGAATATCTCGAGGCCTTCATCGCCCGGGACGGCCCCCGCGAGGGTCGGCCCGTGGCGCGCGAGGTCACGGCGCGGCGCAAGGACGGCGCGACCTTTCCGATCGAGCTCGTGGTCGGCGCGACCTACCCGGGCGATGCGCGCATGTTCATCGGCACCATGCGCGACATCTCCGACCGCAAGAAGGTCGAGACCCGGCTGCGCGAGTCCCAGAAGCTCGAGGCGCTGGGTCAGCTCGCCGGCGGGGTCGCGCACGACTTCAACAATCTTCTGATGATCATCAACGGCTATGTCCGGCGCGCGCTCGCCAACCTCGACGACAAGGCGCGCATCGAGGACAGCCTCGCCCAAGTGATCGGCTCGACCGACAAGGCGGCGACGCTGACGCGCCAGCTTCTCCTGTTCGGACGGCGCGACGTGCTCGAGCGCCGCGTCCTGCGCCTCGGCGACCAGATCGACGAGATCGAGACGCTGCTGCAGTCGCTGCTCGGCGAGACCATCGAGATGGTCGTCGAGCGCGGCGAGGAGGACCTGCGCGTCGAGACCGATCCCGGCCAGCTTCATCAGGCGATCCTCAACCTCGCGATCAACGCCCGCGACGCCATGGCCGGCGGCGGGCGTATCCGGATCGCGGTCGAGGCGGTCGAGGTCGACGCCGGGTTCCATGCGCGCCATCCTGCGACGCGCCCCGGCCGCTACGCGCGCATCACCGTCGAGGACGACGGCGAGGGCATGGACGAGGAAACCCTCGCCCGGGTGTTCGAACCCTTCTTCACGACCAAGGAGCAGGGCAAGGGCACCGGCCTCGGCCTTGCCATGGTCTACGGCTTCGTCAAGCAATCGGGCGGCGCGATCGAAGCGGCGAGCCGGCCGGGCGAGGGGTCGAGGTTCTCGATCTTTCTGCCGCTGACCGACCGCGCCCCGGTCGCGGTCTCGGAAACCGCGCGCGCCGCCTGTCGGGGGCAAGGCGAGACCGTGCTTTTGGTCGAGGACGACGACGCGCTGCGCATGCTCGCCGAGGAAACACTCGACGACCTCGGTTATCGAGTCATCTCGGCCGAGGACGGGCTCGCCGCGCTCGAGGCCGAGGACGACCACGAGGGCGATATCGACCTTTTGCTCACCGACGTGGTCATGCCCGGGCTCGGCGGGTTCGAGGTCGCGCGCGTGGTCCGGTCCTCGCGGCCCGGCATCAAGGTCGTTTACATGTCGGGCTACCCCGCGCGCGGCCGCCTCAAGAAGGTCGACGTGCCGGCCGACGCCCCGTTCCTGCAAAAACCCTTCGATCCCGACCGATTGGCGCGTTGCCTGCGCGACGTGCTCGACGACGGCGACGGCGCGGCCGACGCCCCGTCCGCGATGTAGAGAGAGACCATGTTCAAGGACGATATCCGTGATTTGCGCGTTCTCGTGATCGACGATTCGCTCGAGGCCGTGAACCTGATCCGCGCCATGCTCCAGGAACTCGGCCTCAACCAGGTGTTCGTGTCCAAGGACGGCAAGGACGCGCTCGACTTCCTCGGCGCCTGCGACGATCTGGTGAACGTCATCCTGTGCGACTGGAACATGCCCCGGCTCAGCGGCATCGAACTGTTGCGCCAAGTGCGCTCGGTCGACCCCGATTTTCCCTTCATCATGGTGACCGGGGCCGCGGATTTGAACCTGGTCAAGGAAGCGCGGGCCACTGGCGTGACGGGCTATATCCTCAAGCCGTTCTCGGCGCGCGAGCTGGAAAAGAAGCTGCGCGCCGTCGCCCGCCTGCTCGCCGTCCGCGCCGCCTGACGGGGCACCGGATTTCCCTCTCGACAGGCGGGGCGTTTCGGACAATCCTCCGCCCGGGCACGCGGTGGTTCGGGAGAGGGTCATGTCCGAAATCAGGGATGCCGAAATCGTCGTCATCGGCGGCGGGGTGATCGGGTGCAGCATCGCCTACCATCTCGCCGGGTTCGGCAAGCGCGACGTCCTGTTGCTCGAGAAGGCGGCGCTGACCGAGGGCGCGACCTGGCATGCGGCGGGGCTGGTGGGGCAGCTTCGCGGTTCGCGCAACCTCACGCGGCTGATGCAGAACTCGGTCGCGCTCTACGAGACCCTCGAGGCCGAGACCGGCCAGGCGACCGGCTGGAAGCGCGCCGGCAGCCTGCGCGTCGCCTCCTCGCCCGAGCGCTGGCTCGAAATCCGGCGCATGGCGACCACCGCCAAGAGCTTCGGCTTCGAGCTTCACCTCATGGGCGCCGACGAGGCCTACGATCTCTTTCCGTTGATGGACAAGACCGGGGTGGTCGGCGCGGCCTACGTGCCGAGCGATGGCTATATCGACCCCTCGGGCGTCACCCAGGCACTTGCGCGCGGCGCGCGCGCCGGCGGCGCGACGATCGCCGAGGGGGCGCGCGTCACCGGCTTCGAGATCGACGACCGGCGGATCAATCGCGTGATCACCGATCACGGCGCGATTCGCGCCGATACCGTGGTCATCGCCGCCGGCATGTGGTCGCGCGACATCGCCGCGCTTGCGGGCGTCGCGGTGCCGGCGGCGGCGGTCGAGCATCAATACCTGATTACCGAGCCGATCCCGGACGCGCCCGCCGATCTGCCGACCTTTCGCGATCCCGATCATCTGGTCTACATGAAGCCCGAGGTCGGCGGCCTCGCCGTCGGCGGCTGGGAGGAAGGGACCAAGCCCTTCGGCGAGCACGGCATGCCCGCCGATTTCCGCCAGCAGCTCCTGCCGTCGAATTTCGACCGCTTCGAGCCGCTCGCGGCGCTCGCCGCCGAGCGCGTGCCGGCGCTCAATTCGGTCGGCGTGCGCAGCCTGATCAACGGCCCGATCCCGGTCTCGGCCGACGGCGAGCCGGTGATCGGCCCGGCGCCCGGGCGCGACAACCTGTTCGTCGCCTGCGGCTTCACCGCCGGGATCGCGGCGGCCGGCGGGGCGGGGCGCGCGCTCGCCGAATGGATCGTGGGCGGCGCGCCCGAGATGGACCTCTGGCCGTTCGATCTGCGCCGCTTCGGGCCGCATCACGCGGGCGGGCGCTTCCTGCACGAGCGCGCGGTCGAGGTCTATGGCCGCTACTACAAGATCCACTGGCCGGGCGAGGAGCTCCAATCGGGCCGCCGCGCGCGGCTGAGCCCGCTTTACGGCACGCTTTGCGACAAGGGCGCGGTTCACGGCTCCAAGTTCGGCTGGGAGCGGCCCAACTGGTTCGCGCCCGAGGGCGTCGAGCCCGTGGATAAGCCCGATTTCGAGCATCCCAACTGGTTCGACCATGTCGGCGAGGAGCACCGCGCGGTGCGCGAGCGCGTCGGCTTGATCGACCAGTCCTCCTTCGCCAAGTTCGAGGTTCGCGGCGCGGGCGCCTTCGATCTTCTGCAATGGCTCGCGGCCAACGATCTCGACAAGCCGCCGGGGTCGCTCACCTACACCCAGCTTTGCAACGCGCGCGGCGGGATCGAGGCGGACCTCACCATCGCGCGGCTCGACGAGGACCGCTTCTACATCGTCACCGGCTCGGGCTTCGGGGTCCATGACGGCGCCTGGATCGAGGCCCATCGCCACCGCTTCGGTCCGGTCGACCTGGTCGAGACGACCTCGGCGCGCGCGGTGATCAACGTCTGCGGTCCGCGCGCGCGCGATCTCTTGTCGCGGGTCTCGGACGACGATCTCTCGAACGCGGCGTTCCCCTTCATGCAGTGCCGCGAGATCCGCGTCGGCTACGCTCCGGCGCTGGCGCTGCGCGTGACCTACCTGGGCGAGCTCGGCTGGGAGCTCCATATTCCGGTCGAATACGCGCTCCACGCCTACGAGCGCCTGTGGCGGGCGGGCCAGGACCTGGGCGTCGCCAACGTGGGCTACCGCGCCATCGACAGCCTGCGCATGGAGAAGCGCTATCTCTACTGGGGCGCCGACATCACCCCCGACTACACGCCCTTCGAGGCCGGGCTCGGCTTCTGCGTCGCCTTGGGCAAGGGCGAGTTCCTCGGCCGCGAGGCGCTCGAGAAGGCCAAGCGCGAGGGCGTTTCGCGTCGGCTTTGCCAGTTCGCGCTCGACCGCCGGGCGCCGGTTTATGGCGGCGAGGCGATCATTCACGCGGGCCGCGTCGTCGGCGTGACGACCAGCGGCAACTACGGCTATACGGTGGGTAAGAGCATCGTTTATGGCTATCTGCCGGTCGAGGAGGCGGCGCACGAGTTGTTCGAGATCGAGGTCTTCGGCGAGCCGGTGCTCGCGCGCCGCCACGCCCGCGCGCTCTACGATCCCGAGCGCGCGCGCATTCTCGCCTGACGAAGAGAGGTGTCATGATGGAAGAAACCGCCGGCGAGGCGCTTGCCGCGCTTGCGCGCATACCGCTGTTCGAGGGGCTGGACCGCGCCGACATCCGGGCCGAGCGGTTGGGCGGGCTGACCAACCGCAACTACCGCATCGACTGTCCGGCGGGGCGTTTCGTGCTCCGGATCGCGGGCGAGGGGACCGGCGAGTACATCGACCGCGCGGCGGAAGCCCATGACGCGCGGATCGCGGCGGACGCCGGCGTGAACGCCGAGGTCCTGTTCTTCGACACGGCCGACGGCACCATGCTCACGCGCTATATCGACGGCGCGCTGACCATGACCGCCGAGACCTTCCGCGACCTCGACCGGGTGCGGCGCGCGGGGGTGGCGTTCCGCCGCCTGCACGACTGCGGTCGCCCCTTCGCCAAGCGCTTCGATCCCTTCGCCAAGGTCGACGAGTATCTCGCCCTGATCGACAAGCTCGGCGCGCGGGTGCCCGACGGCTACGACGAGGTGCTCGCCGAGACCGGCGAGGTGCGCGCCGCGCTCGCCCGCCACCCGGTCGCGCTCGCGCCCTGCCATTGCGACCCGCTGGCCGAGAACTTTCTCGACACCGGCGCGCGCACCTACATCATCG
>CAZHDF010000112.1:0-11305 GCA_964531525.1 uncultured Alphaproteobacteria bacterium
TCATCGCCTCGATGATCGAGCGCGGCATGCCCTCGCGGTGCGACGGCAGGGTGAACAAATCGGCGGCGCGCAGGATGTCGGGCACGTCCTCGCGCCGGCCCAGCAGGCGGATGCGCGGCGCGAGCATCGGGTCCGAGGTCGCGGCGGCGATCTCGGCCTCGATCGCGCGGGCATGGTCGCTCGACAGCCGTTCGCCGACCACCCAGAGCACCGCCTCGACCCGGCGCATGGCCTTGAACAGCTCGGGATAGCCCTTTTCGGCGACCAGTCGGCCGACGGCGACGACCGCCACCGCGTCCTCGGGCGTGGTGAACTCCTCGCGCAGGCGCCGCCGGGTCGCGCCGCCGTCGGCGGCGGGCGCGAAGCGCGCCGGATCGACGCCGTTGCCGATCGCCTCGATCGCGCCCCCCCGGCATAGATGCAGCCGGCGCGCGGTCTCCGCGTCCTCCTCGGCCTGGGTGAACAGAACGTCGGTCAGCCGCCCGCCCAGCCATTCGAGGGCGACGAACGGCGCGCGGACATGCCAGGGCATGCGGTCGTGGAAGTAGAAGCCATGCGCGGTGTAGACCACGCGCGGCACCCCCGTCCGCCAGGCGGCGAGGCGGCCGATCAGCGCCGCGACCGGCGTGTGCACATGCACGAGATCGAAGCGCTCGGCGCGGAACAGACGCACCAGCGCGCGATAGGCGCGGGCATGGCTGGCGAGGTCGAAATCGCGCGAGAACGCGATCCTTTCGACCCGGATGCCGCGTTCGCGCACCCGCGCGATCAAGGGCCCGTCGGCGCAGACGGCGACCACCTCGTGCCCGGCTTCCGCCATGCGCTCGATCAGCGGCAGAAGGAAGTGATAGAGCGTGAAATCGACCGCGCAGAGCTGACAGATCTTCATGCTGCGCCCCGCTCAGGGCCGCGCCGGAGGGCTGGGCGGGTCGATCCACATGGCGAACCACAGCTCGAGCATGAGCAGCGCCCAGATGCGGTGCTGATGCAGCACCCGCCCGGCGACGTGATCGTCGAGCATCGCGCGCACCGCGTCCTCGCGGAACAGCCCGCGCGCGACGGCGCGCTCGGACAAAAGCGTGTCGTAGACCAGCGGCTTCATCTCGCCCCGAATCCAGCGGTCGATGGGCACGCCGAAGCCCATCTTGGGCCGGTAGAGGATCTCGCGCGGGAGCCAGGGCTCGAGCGCCGATTTCAGCAGCGACTTCGTGCGCGTGCCACGCATTTTCTGGCGTGCCGGGATCGCGGCGGCGAAGGCCATGAACTCGTGGTCGAGGAACGGCGAACGGCCCTCGAGCCCATGCGCCATGCTGGCGACGTCGACCTTCACCAGAAGATCGTCGGGGAGATAGGTGTGAATATCGGCGTAGGCCGCGCGGGCGTCGTCGCAGCGCCGACCCGCGAACCATTTCTCGATCCGCGTCAATGCGCGATGCGCCAGTCGCTCCCGCATGCCCTCGCCGTAGAGCGCCTCCTTCTGGAGATCGTTGAAATAGGCGATCCAGCGGCCGTAGCGCTCGGGCGCGGGGGCCGCGGCGTCGACCAGGAAACGGCGCGCATAGCGCAAGGCCCGGTGGCGGCTGGTGGCGAACGGCAGTGCCCGGCCGAGCGCGCCCATGCCCTCGCGGCACGGCGCCGGCAGTCGGTCCGACCAGGCGCCCGCGCGGCAGCCGGCATAGCGCGGATAGCCGAGAAACGCCTCGTCGCCGCCGTCGCCGTTGAGCGCCACGGTCACATGGGCGCGCGTGATCTCGGAGACGTACCAGGTGGGCAGCGCCGAGGAATCGGCGAACGGCTGGCCGTAATGCCAGACCAGCCGGGGCAGGATATCGAGGGCGTGGGGCTCGACCACGAACTCGTGGTGGTCGGTGCCGTAGCGCTCGGCGACGATGCGGGCGTAGCGGCGCTCGTCGTAAGTCCGGTCCTCGAAGCCGATGGTGAAGGTCTTGACCGGCCCCGAGGACGCCCGCGCCATGGCCGCGACCACGCCCGCCGAATCGACCCCACCCGAGAGAAACGCGCCGAGCGGCACGTCGGAGATCAGCCGCAGGCGCACCGATTCCTCGAGGCGGTCGCGAATTTCGGCCTCGAGCTCGGCGCGCGGGCGCGGCCGCGCGGCCTCGGGCTCGGCGAGCGACCAGTAGCGCGCGCACCGCGCCCGCCCGTCGGCCTCGACCACCATGTAATGGGCGGGCGGCAGCGCCTCGATCCCGACGAAGGCGGTCTTGGGCGCGGGCACATATTGATAGGTGAGGTATTCATGGATCGCGTCGAGATCGGGTTCGCGCGCCACCCCGGGCCAGGCGAGGATCGCCTTGATCTCGGAGCCGAACAGGAACGCCCCGTCGCCGCGCCCCCCTTTACCGCGCCGGTAGTAAAGCGGCTTCTGCCCCAGCCGGTCGCGGGCGAGCAGCAGGCGACGCGCGCGCGCGTCCCAGAGCGCGAAGGCGAACATGCCGCGCAGGCGCGCGACCACGCCCTCGCCCCACTCGCGGTAGCCCTCGACGATGACCTCGGTGTCGCTGCGGCTGCGGAAGCGATGGCCGCGCGCGATCAACTCCTCGCGCAGCGCCGGGAAATTGTAGATCTCGCCGTTATGCACCAGCCACACCGCGCCGTCGTCCGATGCCATGGGCTGGGCGGCGGCCGGGCTCAGGTCGATGATCGCGAGCCGCGCGTGGCCGAGCCCGGCGGTCCCGTCGCTCCAGACGCCCATGCCGTCGGGGCCCCGGTGACGAATGGCCGCGACCATCTCGGCGAGCCGCGCCTCGACCACCTCGGGCGCGTCGATCGGGGCCGGGGCGAGCACGCCCGCGATACCGCACACGGGCCCTAGTCCTCCCGGCGCGCGACGAGCGCCGGCGCGAGCATGTCGGGCACGGCGATGCGCTCGGCCGGCAGGCGGCGGCGAAGCGCGGCGTAGACCTGGGCGGGCTTGGTTCCGGTCGCGACCACGACGGCGTCGGCGTTGCCCAGATTGTCGAGCAGGATGCTCGCGACCCCGCGCAGGGCCACGGGCCGCCCCGCGTGCCGCCAAACGCCGAGCAACCGGACCCCGGCGCCCAGGCTGCACAGGACCGCGACCTCGGTCAGCGCGTCGATGCCGGCGAGCACGACCCGCCGCTTGCCCGCTTGGGCGAGCTCGGCGTAAAGCCGGTCGAAGCTCGCGCAGGCCGTGGCGAACCAGTCGGGCGCGCCGGGGGAGAAGCCGGGCGCGCCCTCGGTCCCCGCGCCCGCCGCCGGAAGGTCGAGCGCCGCGAGGCGGCGCAGCGCGCCCCGGCCGGCCTCGGTCAGCACATAGCTATGGCGTCGTCCGCGGGTCCCGGAAATCTCGATCAACCCATCGGCGGCACAGCGCTTGAGGTGCGCGTTGACCAGCCCGACCGCGACACCGAGCGCGCGGGCGAGGGTCCGCTGGCTGGGCGCGTCCTCGGTCGCGAGCCGTTCGAGAAGATCGCGCCGCAGGCCGAGCGCCAGACGCGCGCGCCGCCTGGGAACCGGGGCATCGCTTCCAGACGCGCCGGGATCGGGCCTGCCGCCGCCCGCTGTCACCTGTTCGTGGCGCCGTTCACGCCGACCTGTCTCTCCCGTTCAGAATCCGAACGGAGTATGCCCCGGATCGCGGCGATGGGATAGGGGGAATGGCGGGGCCGAACCTTAGGACGCCCCGTTCCGCGCCAGCCCCACCTCGCGGGCGAGGATGTCGTGGATATGGACCGCGCCGACGACGACGCCGTCCGCGTCGGTGCACAGAAGCGAGGTGATCGCGTGGGCCTCCATGACGCGCAGCGCCTCGACCGCGAGCGCGGCGGCGGCGATCGACTTGGGCGCGCCCGAGGCGATCGAGGCGGCGGTCTTGGCGGCGAAGCCGTCGCGGTCGGCGGCGGCGCGGCGAATGTCGCCGTCGGAGATGAAGCCCACGGCGGTCGCCTTGACCGATGTTCCCGGCGGCTTTTCGGACACCAACCCGAAGCCCCGCCCGCCGAGCGAGATCTGTTCGAGAACCTCGTAGATGCTGGCCTCGGGGGCGATCCAGACCAGCCGCTCGACCGGCGTCATCAGGTCCGAGACCTTGCGCAGGTTGCGCCCCAGCATGCCGCCCGGGTGATAGCGCCGGAACGCATCCGACGAGAAGCCGCGCAGGCTCAGGCTCGCCATCATCAGCGCGTCGCACAGCGCGAGCGTGGTGGTCGAGGACGAGGTCGGCGCGAGCCGGCAGACCCCCGCCTCGGCGCGCACCCCGGTCTCGACCACCCAGTCGGCGTAGTCGGCGAGCGCGCAGGCGCGTTCGCGGCAGATCAGGGTCGAGGAGATGCCGAACTGCTTGATCAGCGGCATCAGCGCCACGAGCTCCTCGGTGTTGCCCGAATGGCTGAGCAGTACCGCATGGGTCGCGTGCTCGGCGATTCCGATGTCGCCGTGGAGCGCGTCGGTCGGATGCACGAAGGCCGCGCCATGGCCGGTCGACAGCAGGCTGGCGGCGAACTTACGCCCGATATACCCCGACTTGCCGACGCCCGCGACCATGGTGAAGCTCGCCGGCGCGGCGAGCGCCCGGGCGGCGGCGACGAAATCCTCGCCCAGCCTCTCGGCGGCGCCCGCGAGGCAGGCGGCCGCCTCGCGCAGCACCTCGGCCCCGGCGGCGACCACGGTTTCGGACGCGCCTTGAGCGGAATCGGCGATGGGCTCGGCGGGCGGCGGCATGGAAAGGCGCTCTCGGGCTCGGTTTCCGGGGGACAAGCGCCCTATTCATACATGAACCCCGGCCGCCGCCAAATAGTTCTCTGCGCCCGCGCGGGCGCGCGATTTCGCTGGCTCCGGGGGCGGGCTGTGTTATTTTCCCGACACCTTTTCCCCGGCATTTGCGCGCGATGGAGCGACTGCGCCTCAACCGCCCGATCTTCGCCGCCCTTCATGATCTGCTCATGGCGGCCCTGTCCTTCGTGCTGTCGCTGTATCTGCGGCTCGGCGACGCGACGTTGAGCTATGCCCAGGGCTTCATCGTCGAGGGCACGCTGCTGTTCACGGCGATCTCGGGGCTCGTGTTCTGGCGCATGGGGCTGTACCGGGCGCTGTGGCGCTACGCCTCGGTCGACGATC
This sequence comes from uncultured Alphaproteobacteria bacterium, assembly GCA_964531525.1. Taxonomy (GTDB): domain Bacteria; phylum Pseudomonadota; class Alphaproteobacteria; order JAAXGF01; family JAAXGF01; genus CAYYWV01. The sequence goes on from CAZHDF010000112.1 coordinate 5,101, forward strand.
TGGTGGCGCTGACCAAGAGCGTCACGCTCGCGGTGCTGATCTTCGTGCCCGCCTTCTTCCTGGTCACCCGGCTCGACGCCTATCCACGTTCGGCGGCGCTGATCAACTGGTTCGTTCTGCTGGCGCTTCTCGGCGGCCCGCGCTTCGTCTACCGGATGCTCAAGGACGGCGGGTTTCGCCGGCGCGCGCCCAACGGCGGCGACCGGCGGGTGCCGGTGCTGCTGGTGGGCGCGGGCGATCAGGCGGAGCTGTTCATCCGCGAGATGGGGCGGCGCGCGCGAGACGCCGAATACCGCGTCGTCGCCGTGGTCGACGACCGCGCGGGCCTGCGCGGCGCGCAGATCCACGGGGTCCGCGTCATGGGCCGGGTCGAGGCGATCCCCAAGGTGGTCGAGCGGCTCGCCGAGCGCGGCGCGCGCCCGCAACGGCTGATTCTGACCGAGCGCGTCGACGGCGAGACCGTGCGCCGGCTTCTCGACCAGGCCGACGCTCTCGGCATGACGCTCGCGCGGCTGCCGCGCCTGACCGAGTTCCGCGCCGGCGACGACGCCGATATCGCGCTCAACCCGATCGCGGTCGAGGATCTGCTCGGCCGTCCGCAGACGGTGCTCGACCGCGCCGCCATGCGCGCCTTCATCGCCGGACGCCGGGTGCTGGTGACCGGCGCGGGCGGAACCATCGGCTCGGAGCTCGCGCGCCAGATCGCGCGCTTCGGCCCGGCGCATCTCACTCTGTTCGAAAACGCCGAGTTCAATCTTTATCGGATCGACGGCGAGCTCGGCCGGCGCCATGCCGAGGTGCCGCGCGCGGCGGTGCTGGGCGACGTGCGCGACCGGGCCCGGCTGGACGCGGTGTTCGCCGCCGCGCGCCCCGAAGTCGTGTTCCACGCCGCCGCCTTCAAGCATGTTCCCATGGTCGAGGCCAACCCGAGCGAGGGCGTGCTGACCAATGTCGCCGGCACCCGCAACCTGGCCGACGCCTGCCGCGCGGCGGGCGTGCGCGCGATGGTCATGATCTCGACCGACAAGGCGGTCAACCCCACGAGCGTGATGGGCGCGACCAAGCGCATCGCCGAGCTTTACTGCCAAGCCCAGGGCGCGCGTCTCGAACGCGAGGGCACGCGCTTCGTCACCGTGCGCTTCGGCAACGTGCTCGATTCGACCGGCTCCGTGGTGCCGCTGTTCCGCCGCCAGATCGCCGAGGGCGGGCCGCTCACGGTGACGCATCCCGAGATGTCGCGCTTCTTCATGACCGTGCGCGAGGCGGTCGAGCTGGTGCTCCAGGCCTCGGCGCTCGACCACGGCAAGGCCGGGCGCGGCGGCGAGATCTTCGTTCTCGACATGGGCGAGCCGGTGCGCATCGACGACCTCGCGCGCCAGATGATCCGCCTCGCCGGGCTACGCCCCGACGAGGATATCGAGATCGTCTACAGCGGCATTCGCCCCGGCGAGAAGCTACACGAGGAGCTGTTCCACGACCGCGAGACGCGCGCGCCCACGGCCGGGGCCGGGGTGATGATCGCCCGGTCGATCCCGAACGATCCGGCGGCGCTGCTGCCCCGGCTCGATGCGCTCGAGGCCGCCGCGCGCGCCGGGCGCGACGCCGATCTCGCCGCCCTCATCCAGGAGATCGTTCCCGAATACCGCCCGACGGCCGGGGCCGAGCGCGCCACCGCGCAAGCATGACCCGGCGCGCGCCCAAGGCCCGCCCGCGCCTCGCCGCCGATTTGTCCGCAACCGTCCAGCCCATGCAGGCGTTCACACCATGTCCCAGTCGCATTCCGGCCCCGCCCCATCCGCAACCCCCATCGCCCGCGCGCTGATCTCGGTCTCCGACAAGACCGGTCTCGCCGCGTTCGGCCGCTTCCTCGCCGAGCGCGGGGTCGAGATCCTGTCGACCGGCGGCTCGGCCCGCGCGCTCGCCGAGGCCGGCGTCGCCGTGGTCGAGGTGTCCGAGCACACCGGCTTTCCCGAGATCATGGACGGCCGCGTCAAGACCCTGCACCCCAAGGTCCACGGCGGGATTCTCGCGCGCCGCGACCTCGCCGCCCACCGCGCCGCCATGGAGACTCACGGCATCGCGCCGATCGATCTGGTGGTGGTCAATCTCTATCCCTTCGAGGAGACCGTCGCGCGCGGAGCGGCGCCCGCCGACTGCATCGAGAACATCGACATCGGCGGGCCGTCGATGATCCGCTCGGCGGCCAAGAACCACGCCTTCGTCACCGTGGTGGTCGATCCCGCCGACTATCCCGCGGTGATGGAGGAGATGACCGCCACCGACGGCGCGACCGGGGCGGACTTGCGCGCGCGGCTGGCGCGCGCCGCCTTCGCCCGCACCGCGGCCTACGACGCGGCGATCGCCCGCTGGATGGCCGAGCGCGGCGGCGAGGCGCTGCCCGAGACGCTCGCGCTCGCGCTCAACCGGGGCGCGCTGCTGCGCTACGGCGAGAACCCGCACCAAGAGGCCGCGCTCTACGTCGGCGGCCCGGCCCGGCCGGGCGTCGCCTCGGCGACCCAGATCCAGGGCAAGGCGCTCAGCTACAACAACCTCAACGATACCGACGCGGCCTTCGAGCTGGTCGCCGAGTTCGCCGAGCCCGCGGTCGCGATCATCAAGCACGCCAATCCCTGCGGGGTCGCCGTCGCCGCGAGCCCGGCCGAGGCGTTTCGCAAGGCGCTCGCCTGCGATCCGGTCAGCGCGTTCGGCGGGATCGTCGCGCTCAACCGCCCGCTCGACGGTGACACGGCGGCCGAGATCGCCAAGCTGTTCGTCGAGGTGGTGATCGCGCCCGAGGCCGACGAGGCCGCGCGCGAACGCCTCGCCGCCAAGAAGAACCTGCGCCTGCTGGTCACCGGCGCGATGCCCGATCCGGCGGGGGGCGGGCTCGCGCTGCGCGGAATCGCGGGCGGCATGCTGGTCCAGACCCGCGACGCGGGCCGGGTGGGGGCGGACGACCTCAAGGTCGTGACCAAGCGCGCGCCGAGCGCCGCCGAGATCGCCGATCTCCTGTTCGCCTTCACGGTCTGCAAGCACGTCAAGTCGAACGCCATCGTCTACGTCAAGGACGGCGCGACGGTGGGCGTCGGCGCGGGCCAGATGAGCCGGGTCGATTCGGCGCGCATCGCCGCCGCCAAGGCGCGCGAGGCCGCCGAGGCCGCGGGCGAGCGCGAAAGCCGGACCGAGGGTTCGGTGGTCGCCTCGGACGCCTTCTTCCCCTTCGCCGACGGCCTGCTCGCGGCGGCGGAAGCGGGCGCGCGGGCCGTCATTCAGCCGGGCGGCTCGATGCGCGACGACGAGGTGATCGCCGCCGCCGACGAAAAGGGCCTCGCCATGGTGTTCACGGGGATGCGCCACTTCCGCCATTGAGGTCGCTCGGCTCGATTTCATTAAATGAATCGGCGCCGGCCCACTCCCCCGCCCGGCCACCCATATCCTACGATCCCGTGGGTGGCCGGGCGGGGGAGTGGGCCGGCGCCGACTTAATGCATCATGGTCTTCGGCACGCGCAAGCCGATCAACAGGGCGAGGCCGAGGACCAGAAAGACCAGCGTGCTCGCCATGCCGGCGCGCTGGCTGTCGAAGGCGAGCGTCACCCAGGCGACCAGCGCCGGCCCGGCGAAGGCGGTGACCCGGCCCGAGAGCGCGAACAGGCCGAACATCTCGGCGCGCTTCTCGGCGGGCGCGAGCCGCGCCATCATGGTGCGGCTCGATGACTGGACCGGGCCGATGAACAGGCCGAGCACCAGCGCCGCCCCCCAGAGCCAGCGGACGTCGGGGGCGAGAACCGCGACCGTTCCGCTCGCGATCAGCCCGACGAGCGCGATGATCAGCGTGCGCTTGGCGCCCAGCCGGTCGTCGACCCAGCCGAAGGCGAAGGCCCCGATCCCCGCCGTCACGTTGAGCGCGATGCCGAACAGGATGACCTCGGAAAGCGGCATGGCGAAGCTGCCCGCCGCGTAGATCCCGCCGAAGGCGAAGATCGTGTTCAGCCCGTCGATGTAGAGAAGCCGCGCGAGAAGAAAGCGGATCACCACGCGGTTGCCGCGCAGATCGCGAAGCGTCGCGGCGAGCTGCGCGAGCCCGGCGCGAATCGCCGCCCCCGGAGCGCGCGCGCCCGGGGGCGCGTCGGGCACGAAGACGAACAGCGGCCAAGCGAAGACCGCGAACCAGAGCGCCGCGAGCGGGGCGACGATGCGCACCTGTTCGGCGCGCGCGGGATCGAGGCCGAAGGGCGGCGGATCGGCCCGCACGAACACGACCAGCGCGATCGCCAGACAGGCGAGCCCGCCGGCATAGCCGATCGCCCAGCCCCCGGCCGACAGCCGTCCCATGCGTCCGGGCGCGGCGAGGCCGGGGAGCAGCGCATTGTAGAACACCATGCCGAGCTCGAAGCCGGCGTTCGCGATCGCGACCCAGACCAGCGCCCAGAGCGCGAAGGCGGGGTCGGGCTCGGCGTACCAGAGAAGAAGCGCCCCCAGAACGGTCGCCGCCGTGCAGGCGGCGAGCCAGGGCTTGCGCCGCCCGCCGGCGTCGGCGATCGCCCCCATGACCGGGGCGAGTAGCGCGACGGCGAGCGCGCTCGCCGCCATCGCGTTGCCCCAAAGCGCCGCGCCGCGCACCGGGTCGCCGACGATGCCCTGGGTGAAATAGGCGGCGAAGACGAAGGTGATGACGACCGTGGGAAAGGGCGAGTTGGCCCAGTCGAACAGGCACCAGGCGAGGCGCGCGCGAGACGCGCCGGGGCGCGACGCGCGGCTCAAGAGCGCGGGCGCTCAGCCCGCGGCGAGGCCACGGATCTGCTGGGCGGCGACGGTCAACATGGCGAGATCGAGCCCGTCGACCTTGCGGAGATCGGCGAGTAGCTGCTCGGTGCGCTCGACCGCCGCGCCGTTGGCCTCGATCCACCGTTCGAGCGCGCCGTCGACCGCCTGCCCGCCGCCGGTCTCGAGAACCTCGGCGGTGAGGCGGCGCTGCTGGCCGTAAAGATCGTCGACGATCGCCATGACCGCCTGGCGCTGCCAGGGCGTCGCCGCGTCGAAGTCGGCGGCTTTCTCGCGCAGCCAGTCGATGCCGAGCCGCTCGCCGAGGCGGAAATAAACCCGGCCCACGTCCTCGACCGCGAGGTCGCGATGCTCGGCCGATTGGACGATATCGAGCGCCGAGACCAGCACCTCGGTGCTCGCGGCCTGGGTCGCCACCTCGACCGGCACGCCGAGCTCGACATAGCGCTCGACCGCGCGCTCGAGCCGCTTGGCGCGGCTTTCGCTGATGACGTCGTCGAGCCGCCGCTTGAGCACCTCGATGCCGGGCGTAAAGTCGCCGATGGTCGCGGCGATGTCGAGCGGATGGGCGCGATTGCGCAGGAACCACTGAGTGCAGCGCTCGACCAGATTGCCGACGTCGAGCAACATCGCCGTCTGCACCTCGCTCGGCACCCGGTTGTCGAGGGCCTCGATCGCCCGCCACAGGGGCCGCAGGTCGAAGGCGTCGCGGGTGATGGTGTAGGCGCGCGCGATCTCGCTGGGCGTGAAGCCGATCTCCTCGACGAAGTGATTGACGAAGGTCGCGCCGACCCGGTTGACCATGCTGTTGGTCACGGCGGTCGCGATGATCTCGCGCCGCAGGCGGTGGCTCTCGATCGCCTTCTTGTAGCGCTCGCGCAAGGGCGCCGGGAAATAGCGCACCAGATCGACCGCGAGATACGGGTCCTCGGGCAGGTCCGAGTGCAGAAGCGCGTCGTAGAGCGTCATCTTGCTGTAGGCGAGAAGCACCGCGAGTTCGGGCCGCGTGAGGCCGATGTCCGCCTTTTCGCGTTCGGTCAGGACCTCGTCGTCGGGCAGGAACTCGATCGTCCGGTCGAGTTTGCCGGTACGCTCGAGATCGCGTATCAGCCGCGCCTGGTCCTCGAGAAGCTCGACGCCCTGGGCGGCGGCGACGCTGATCGCCTGGGTCTGCTGATAGTTGTCGACCAGGACGAGGCGCGCGACCTCGTCGGTCATGCGCTCGAGCAAACGGTTGCGCTGCTTCATGGTCATGTCGCCGTCGGCGACCACCTTGCCGAGCAGGATCTTGATGTTGACCTCGTGGTCGGAACAGTCGACCCCGGCCGAGTTGTCGATCGCGTCCGAATTGATGCGCCCGCCGCCGAGCGCGTACTCGATCCGCCCGCGCTGGGTGAAGCCGAGGTTGCCGCCCTCGCCGA
>CAZHDF010000113.1:0-11266 GCA_964531525.1 uncultured Alphaproteobacteria bacterium
AGCCCGACGTAGCCGAGGCCGAGAATGCAGACGGACCGGTCGGCGAAGTCTTCGGGGGTTCTTTGCATCCTGTCGATTCCGGCTCTGCGTTCACCCGGGGCGATCGGTCCCGGCGGGTGGAGGTCTTATCGGCTGCGGATGGGGCGAAGCCTGGGTCTAAACGCCTTGATCGCCCGAATCAAGCAGTTCGGGAAGCAGGCCGGCGAGCATCGCGAGTCCGAGAATCGAAATATGAAGCGCGTGGTCGAAGGCCCCGCTCGCCACCAACGCGCCGAGCCTCGGCAGAGGGACGGCCAGCGCCTCGACCCCGGGCTCGGGGCGCCAGCCCGGATCGGGGCGCGCGGCGGCGGCGAAATACGCCTTCAACCGGTTTTCGAGCCGCCCGGTGTCGGGGCAGAGATCGCCGAGCGCGACCAGATCCCCGCGCGGGCGGTGGCCGGTCTCCTCGAACAGCTCGCGCGCGGCGCAGGCGGTCGGGTCCTCGCCGTCCTCGAGCAGGCCGCCCGGAAGTTCGAGCGTGACTCGGTCGACCGCCGGGCGGTACTGGCGGACGAGGATCGCCTCTCGCCGCTCGTTGAGGGCGAGAACCGAGATATAGTCTCCCTGGTCGAGGGAATGGTAGACGGCCGTCTCCCGGCCGTCGCTCACGCTGCGCTCGACCAGCGTCACCCACCGGGACAGCGGTCGGCGGCGCACCGCCTTCAACGTCCTGTCGATCGTCATGTCCCCGTCATCCTCACCCGCGCGATCCGTCCTCCCGGTTTTCGTTCGGTTCGGACGGGGGATCGGACAAGGCGGTGATCAGGTCGAGCGCGGCGCGGCTAAGCGCCTGCGCCTTGAGCATCACGTCCTCGTCGGGGGCCTGGGCGAAGACGCCGTCGTAGAAGGCGAAGGCGCGTTCGGCGGTCGCGTGAAGACGGGCGGGCGCGACGCCGGAGGCCGCGTCCCTGCCGGGGGTCGCCGGTTCCCTGTCGTCGGCGGCGCGCCAGGCGCGGATCGCTTTTACGATCGCCGGGCGCGGGACGGGCGCCGCGCCGCGTTCGTCGTCGAGGCGTCGAGCGAGGGCGACGCGCTCCCGGGCGAGGGGATCGAGGGCCGGCGCGCGGGCCGCGCAGTCCTTCAGCATCTCGGCGAGTCGCGTCTCGACCGCCGCGGCCACGGCGAGAAGATCGGCGAGCCCCTCGACCAGCCGGGGCGCGGGAAGCTCGGCGCGCGGCCCCTTCGCGCGTTCGGCGCGGTAGGCCCGCCGGCGCTCGACCCGCAGGAGGTTGGCGTGATCGAGCTCCTCGGTCGCCATGTTTTCGGCCATCTCCCGGGCCTCGGGCGCGACGGCGGCCGAAGCGAGATAGCTGTAAAGCCGAAAGGCCCGCTCCGTGTCGCGCACGGCGTAGGCCAGCGCGCGGTAGGGCGACGAGAGATAGGGGTCCTGCGCCCAGAGGTCGCGCTCGGCGTCCTCCCGGGCGCCGTGGTCCTGCGATTCGCCGAACAATCGCAACAACCGCCCGGCGACCGCGTCGGCGGCCTCGTCGTCGGGTCGGGGCGCGAGGCCGTGACGTTCGGCCCAGTCCTCGAAGGCGCGGGCGTGGCCGCGCTTGGCCTCGGCGAGACGGCGGAACAGAGCCGCCGTGGCCTTGCGGTCGTGGCGCCCCATCCGGTCGGCGAGGGCTTCGTATTTTCGGCCCAGAGCGCGCTCGAGCACCCGGCCGAGCGCGGCGAGGTCCGCGACCGTTTCTATTTTCGGTAGACGTTCCTCCGCCATCTGGGCGAAAACTCCCTCGGCCCGACCCGTTTCGCGATCCTATCGCAAGCGCGCGGATTTCCGTATCGCTCGTTTCCCGCAAGCGATAAATTAGGCTGCCCTTAAAGACCTTTAGTCCATAAAGACCTTTAGGCCATATCTCGTATCACGCGCACATCTCCGAGCGGTTGACCAAGGTCAAATAGAGACCCCCGCTTGTCTGCTAAACAGCCCGCATCCTCCGAACAGCGTTTCCCGATCCGCCGCGAGTTTGCCTTGTCGCATCGCATGTTCACCGAACCGCAATCGCCACATCCGCGGCAGAGGCGACACCCTTCGCCGCTTGCCGTCCTGGCGCTGGTCCTGTTCGCCTTTCTGAGCGTCCCCGGCGCGGCCGCCGCGACCGATCTCGCCGGCTTTCTCGAAAAGGTGACGCCGGCCGAGATTTTCCCCGGCGCCGACCGCTACGGCGCGCCCGGCGGCGATCCGATCGCCGCGCCGGTGCTCAAGGGCGACAGCCGGATCGGCTACGTCTTCCTCAATTCGGACGTGGTCAATTCCAACGGCTACTCGGGCAAGCCGATCCAGGTGCTGATCGGCATCGACAACGCGGGCGTGATTACCGGCGCCAAGCTGGTCAAGCATCACGAGCCGATCGTTCTGATCGGCATTCCCCAGGCGAAGATCGAAGCCACCATCGCGCGATACGTCGGGCTCGACGTGGTCGGCCTGATCAAGGGCGCGAAGCGGGACGCCGTCGACGTGGTCAGCGGCGCGACCGTGACCGTCATGGTGATCGACGATTCGGTGGTCCAGTCGGCGGTCCGGATCGCGCGCGCCTACGGGCTCGGCGGGCTCGAACGCCCGACCGGCACGGCCGCGCCGGTCGCCCGCAAGGTGATCGATACCGATCGCCTCGACGTTCTCGACTGGCGGACCCTGATCGCCGACGGCTCGGTCGCGCGCATGGAGATTACCGTCGGCGACGTCAACGCGGCCTTCGCCGCGCTCGGCAACCCGGCGGTCGTCGAGCGGCCCGAGCCGGGCGCGCCCGACGAGCGGTTCGTCGAGCTTTACGCCGCGCTCGTCAGCATCCCGAGCGTGGGGCGCAGCCTGCTCGGCAAGAACGAATACCGGGCGTTGCAGGGCTGGTTGAAGCCCGGCGACACGGCGATCCTGATCGCCGGGCGCGGCCGGTTCTCGTTCAAGGGCTCGGGCTATGTGCGCGGCGGCATCTTCGATCGCATCCGCGTCAAGCAGGGCGACCGGACCTTCCGCTTCCGCGACCGCGATCACCGCCGGCTCGCGGCATTGGCCGCCACCGGCGCGCCCAAGCTGAAGGAGACCGATCTGTTCCGGATTTCCGCCGACGCCGGCTTCGATCCGGCCAAGCCCTGGCGGCTCGATCTTCTGGTGAACCGCGCGACCGGACCGACGACCAAGGTGTTCACCACCTTCGGCCTGAAATACGCAGCCCCCGAGAAATACCTCAAGACCGTCGCGCCGCCGCCGGCTCCGACCCAGGCGGCCGCTTCCGCGTCGGCGACGGGCGCGGCGGCGGGCGCGGCCACGGACCGCTCGGGACCGCCGCTCTGGCTCAAGCTGTGGCAACGCAAGATCTGGCAGATCGCCATTCTCAGCGTGGCGCTGATCCTTCTGACCGCGATCTTCTTCTTCCAGAACTGGCTCGCCCGCCGGCCGCGCCTGACCGATGCGATCCGGATCGCCTTCCTGGTGTTCACGCTGGTCTTCATCGGCTTCTATGCCAAGGCGCAGCTTTCGGTGGTCAACGTGACGGCCTATCTGAACGCGCTGATCACCGACTTCCGCTGGGAGTATTTTCTCAACGATCCGCTGATCTTCATCCTGTGGTCGGCGGTGGCGATCTCTCTTCTGTTCTGGGGGCGCGGCGCCTATTGTGGCTGGCTGTGTCCCTTCGGGGCGTTGCAGGAACTCCTCAACCGCGCCGCCAAGGCGCTCAAGGTGCCGCAGGTCCGCGTTCCCTGGGGGCTCCACGAGCGGCTCACGGCGGTCAAGTACATCATGTTCCTGGGGATCTTCGGGATCTCGCTCTACTCGCTGTCGTTGGCCGAGAAGCTGGCCGAGGTCGAGCCCTTCAAGACCGCGATCATCCTCAATTTCGTGCGCGACTGGCCGTTCGTGACCTACGCGGTCGCGCTGCTGATCGCCGGGCTGTTCATCGAGCGGTTCTACTGTCGCTATCTCTGCGTGCTCGGCGCGGCGCTCGCGATCCCCGGCCGGATGCGGCTGTTCGAATGGCTGAAGCGCTATCGCGAATGCGGCTCGCCCTGCCAGCGCTGCGCCAACGAATGCATGGTCCAGGCGATCCACCCCGAGGGCAATATCAACCCCAACGAGTGTCTCTATTGCCTGGGCTGCCAGATGCTCTACTACGACTGCGAACGGTGCCCCGTGATGATCCAGAAGCGCCTCAAGCGCGAGCGCCGGGCGGCGCGGATCGCCAAGGAGCCGTCGCTCGCGATGTTCGAACCGCCGGCCCGAAAGGCCCAAGCGGAGAAAGTCGGCGTGACCGATTAGACCGTGGCGGCGGCGCGGAAAGACCGCGGCGTCGCCGGACGACACGAACCCCGGACGGGGGAGCCCCGGGATGGCGATGCGTTCGAGGGAACGGCCCGTAACGACTTAGCTTAATGGAGGAATTCAAATGTCGGATGAGAGAAAACGCCCATACGATGACGCGGAAGGGGCGGGACTGTCGCGGCGCGATCTGCTCGGCGGAACCGCGAAGATCGCGACCTTGACGGGGCTTTACGGCGCCGGCGCGACCGCCGGCGTCGCCGGGCTTGCTTCCGGCGCCTTGATCGCGCCCGGATCGGCCGCCGCCGCCGAGGCCGGCAACGCCACCGTGGCGCCGGGCGATCTCGACGAATACTACGGATTCTGGAGCAGCGGCCAGACCGGCGAGGTGCGCATTTTCGGCGTGCCCTCGATGCGCGAGCTGATGCGCATTCCGGTGTTCAACCGGGACAGCGCCACCGGCTGGGGCCTGACCAACGAAAGCCGCAAGATCCTGACCGAGAACCTGCTGCCCGAGACCCGCAAGTTCCTCGAGAAGCGGGGCGGCGTCTACCTAAACGGCGATTTGCACCACCCTCATATGTCGTTCACCGACGGCACCTACGACGGTCGCTATCTGTTCGTCAACGACAAGGCGAACCGGCGGGTGGGGCGGATTCGCTGCGACATCATGAAGTGCGACAAGATCATCGAGGTGCCCAACGCCTCGGGCCTGCACGGCCTGCGGCCGCAGAAGTACCCGCGCACGGGCTACGTGTTCGTCAACGGCGAGCACCGCATTCCGCTGCCCAACGACGGGAGCATTCTCGACGATCCCAAGCAGTATCACGCGCTCTTCACCGCCATCGACGGCGACCGCATGGAGATCGCCTGGCAGGTCATGGTCGACGGCAATCTCGACAATTGCGACGCCGACTACCAGGGCAAGTACGCCTTCTCGACCTGCTACAACTCGGAAGGTGGCGTGAACCTCGCCGAGATGACGGCGAGCGAGCAGGACTGGGTCGTGGTCTTCAACCTCAAGCGCATCGAGGAGGCGATCAAGAAGGGCGACTACAAGGAGATGAACGGGGTCAAGGTCGTCGACGGCCGCCACGGCTCATCCTATACCCGCTACATCCCGATCTCGAAGAGCCCGCACGGATGCAACGCCGCGCCCGACGGCCGCCACGTGGTGATCGCCGGCAAGCTGTCGCCGACCTGCTCGGTGATCGACGTGACGCTGCTCGACGATCTGTTCGCGGACAAGATCAAGCCGCGCGAGGCGATCGTCGCCGAGCCCGAGCTCGGCCTCGGCCCCCTTCACACCGCCTTCGACGGCAAGGGCGACGCCTTCACCACCCTGTTCATCGACAGCCAGGTCGTGAAGTGGAACATCGAGAAGGCGCGCCGCGCCTACGCCGGCGAGAAGGTCGACCCGATCATCGAGAAGATCGACGTCCACTACCAGCCGGGCCACAACCACAGCTCCATGGGCGAGACCAAGGAGGCAGACGGCAAGTGGCTGATATCACTGAATAAATTCTCGAAGGATCGGTTCATCAACGCCGGTCCGCTGAAACCCGAGAACGATCAGCTCATCGACATCAGCGGCGACAAGATGGCCCTCGTCCACGACGGCCCCACCTTCGCCGAGCCGCATGACGCCATCATCGTGCGGCGCGACATCGTCAACCCGCGCTCGATCTACGACCGCAACGACCCGATGTGGGAAGACGCGCGCCAGTGGGCGAAGAAGGACGGGATCGACCTGGAGGACGCCGCCGACGTGATCCGCGACGGCAACAAGGTCCGCGTCTACATGTACTCGTCGGCGCCGACCTTCAGCCTCGAGAAGTTCGAGGTCGAGGAAGGCGACGAGGTCACGGTGTTCATCACCAACATCGACGACATCGACGACCTGACCCACGGCTTCACCCTCGAGAACCACGGCATCGCCATGGAGATCGGCCCGCAGGCCACCGCCTCGGTGACCTTCACCGCCGATCGCCCGGGCGTGCACTGGTTCTACTGCCAGTGGTTCTGTCACGCGCTCCACATGGAGATGCGCGGCCGGATGCTGGTCAAGCCGAAGAAGGCCTGAGTGACGGCCGCGGCGACAATGCGGAAACGGCGCCTGGCGGCCCTCGCGGTTGCCGGGCTCCTCGCATTGTCGCCGGCTTCGGCCGGCCTCGCCGCGACCCGCGACGTCACCCCGGGGACGACCGGCGACGGGCTGCGCGCCGCGCTCGCCGCCGCCGCCCCGGGCGACGTTCTGCGGCTCGCGCCGGGAGTCTATCGCGGTCCCGTTCGGATCGAGCGCCCGGTGACCGTCGAGGGCGGAGCGGACGCGGTGATCGACGGTGGCGGCGAGGGCAGCGTCGTCGTCATCGCCGCCCCCGACGTGACCTTGCGTGGGCTGACCGTCCGCAATTCGGGCGCGAGCCTGGAGAAGCAGGACGCCGGGGTCTTCGTCGACAAGGCCGGCGACCGCGCGCGGGTCGAGGGCAACCGGATCGTGGACAACCTGATCGGGGTCTATCTCTGGGGGCCGGACGACGCCGTGGTCCGGGGCAACACCATTCGCGGCCGACGCTACGCCCGCGTCAACGAGCGCGGCGACAACATACAGCTCTGGAACACGCCGGGATCGATCATCGAGGACAACGACGTGCGCTTCGGGCGCGACGGCATCTACGTCACGACCAGCAAGCGCAACCTGTTTCGCGGCAACCGCTTCCGCAACCTGCGCTACGCCATCCACTACATGTACACCAACACCAGCGAGGTCAGCGACAACGTCTCGACCGGCAACCGGATCGGCTTCGCGCTGATGTTCTCCCATACCCTCAAGGTGCGCGGGAATCTTTCGCAAGGCGATAGCGAGCGCGGCATTCTTCTCAACTACGTCAACAACTCGGCGATCGAGGACAACGTCGTTCGCGGCGCGTCGAAGAAATGCGTGTTCATCTACAACGCCAACAAGAACCGCTTCGTCGGCAATCGCTTCGAGGGCTGCGAGATCGGCATCCATTTCACCGCCGGCTCGGAGCGCAACGAAATCTATGACAACGCCTTCATCGACAACCGCACCCAGGTCAAATACGTCGGCACGCGGTTGCTCGAATGGTCGCGCGACGGGCGCGGCAACTACTGGAGCGACGATCTGGCGTTCGATCTCGACGGCGACGGCATCGCCGACCAGCCCTACCGGCCCAACGACCTGGTCGATCAGATCGTCTGGCGTCACCCGCTCGCCAAGCTGCTGCTCACCAGCCCGGCGATCCAGATCCTGCGTTGGGCGCAAAAGGAGTTTCCGACCCTCCATCCGGGCGGGGTGATCGATAGCGCGCCCTTGATGCGCCCGCCGCCGGCGGCGATCGCGGCGCGGGACGGCGCGTGATGGCGGGCGGGACGATCCCGGCGGTGGCGGTGACCGGCGCGGTCAAGCGCTACGGCGCGCATGAAGTCGTGCGCGGCGTTTCGCTCGATCTCGCCGCCGGCGGAAGCCTCGCGCTGCTCGGCCACAACGGGGCCGGCAAGACGACCCTGATCAAGCTGATGCTGGGCATCACCCGGGCCGATGCCGGCGAGATCCGCATTCACGGCGTCCGGCCCGACGAACGCGCCTTCGCCGGCCTGCGCCGCCGGGTCGGCTTCCTGCCCGAGAACGTCGTGTTCCACGACACCATGACGGGACGCGAGACCCTTTCCTTTTACGCCCGGCTCAAGGGCGAGCCGGCGGGCGCGGTCGAGGCGCTGCTCGATCGGGTGGGTCTCGGCGAGGCTCGCGACCGGCGGGTACGAACCTATTCCAAGGGAATGCGCCAGCGTCTCGGGCTCGCCCAGGCGCTGCTCGGCGATCCCGTGGTGCTGTTTCTCGACGAGCCGACCACCGGTCTCGACCCGGCGCTGCGCCGCCGGTTCTACGAGATCATCGCCGAGCGCCAGCGCCGGGGGACCGCGGTGCTCCTGTCCTCGCACGCGCTCGGCGAGGTCGAGGCGCGCACCGACCGCATGGCGATCATGAAGAACGGCCGCCTGGTCGCCTGCGGCACGCTCGATGAGTTGCGCCGCGCGACCGCGCGCCCGGTGCATATCCGGGTCGCGGTCGCGCCGGGCAAGGCCCGAACGGTCGCCGACGACCTGGGCGACGCCGCCGAGGTGCGGGCGGCGAACGACGCCGTGGTCGAGCTCGACTGCGCCCAGCGCGACAAGATGCGCGTGCTCCATCGCCTCGCCGGGCTCGACGGGCTGGTGCGCGACATCGACATCGCGCCCCCGGGGATCGAGGAAATCTACATTCATTTCACCGAGGGGGCGGGGCCGCAATGAAGCTTCTGCTCACCCTGGCGGGCAAGGAAATCCGCGACGGCCTGCGCAACCGCTGGATCGCGGGCGCGGTGGTGGTGCTGGCGGGGCTCGCGCTCACCCTCGCCTTCCTGGGCTCGACCCCGGTCGGCACGGTCAAGGCGAGCCCGCTGAGCATTTCGGTGGCGAGCCTGTCGAGCCTGACGGTCTATCTGATGCCGCTGATCGCCCTGATCCTCGCCTACGACACCCTGGTCGGCGAGATCGAGCGCGGCACCATGCTCCTGCTGCTCGCCTATCCGGTCGCCCGCTGGCAGGTCATCGCCGGCAAGTTCGTCGGCCATGTGACGATCCTGGTGCTCGCGGTGGTCCTCGGCTACGGGATCGCGGGCGCGGTGGTGGTGGCGGCGGCCGGCGGCGATATGCGCGACCTCGGCGCCTATCTCGCGATGGTCGCGAACTCGGCCCTCTTGGGCGCGGCTTTCGTCGCGCTCGGCTATCTGGTCAGCGCGCTGACCCGCGAACGCAGCGCGGCGGCGGGTTTCGCGCTCGGCCTTTGGGTCTTCATGGTGGTTCTCTACGACCTCGCGCTGCTCGGCGTTCTGGTCGCCGACAAGGGGCAGACCATCGACCAAAATTTGTTCGTCGGCCTTCTGATCGCGAGCCCGACCGACGCCTACCGGATCGTCAGCCTGGTGGGCAGCGACGCGGTGGCCGCCGTCGGCGGGCTCGCCGGGATCGCGACGCGCGTCGGCCTCGGCCCCGGCCTGCCGCTCGCCGTGATGGCGGCCTGGGTGATTCTACCGCTCGGCGCGGCGATGGCCGTCTTCCAAAAGAAAGAGCTTTGACCGTGCGCGCCCTGGCCTTCGCCCTTCTCGCCGCTCTCATACTGCCGCTCGCGGCCTGCGGCGACGATCAAAGCGCGCCGCCGCCGCCGCGCCCGCTGGATTCGGACGCGCTCGCTTACTTCTGCGGCATGGTGGTCGCCGACCACCCCGGGCCGAAGGGGCAGATCATCCTGACCGACCGCGACGAGCCGATCTGGTTCAGCTCGGTCCGCGACGCCATCGCCTTCGCCCTTTCGCCGACCGAGCCCCGGAACATCGCGGCCTTCTACGTCAACGACATGACCGAGACCGACTGGAACAAGCCCGGCCCCGACACCTGGATCGACGCGCGCCGGGCCTGGTACGTGATCGGCAGCGACAAGCGCGGCGGCATGGGCGCGCCCGAGGCGATTCCCTTCAAGACGAAGGCCGCCGCCGAGACCTTCGCCGCCGCCCACGGCGGGCGCGTCGTGAGCTACGACGCCATGCCGGAGGAGTATATTCTCGAAGTGCCCGACGCCATGCCCGAGCGGATGGGCGGCGACTCCACGGGAACCCAAGGTGATTAGAGCGATGCACCCGCAACGATTCGATCTGCGAAAGGGAGCGCGGAAACGATGACCGAAACCTCCATCGGCCGACCGATCGGCCGCCGCCGCGCGATCCGCCTGATGGCCGCCGCCGCCGGCGGGCTCGGACTCGCCGCGCTGACCGGGCGAGCCTTCGCGACCAAGGCGCCGCCGCTCGCGCGTTGGCGGGGAACGGCGCTCGGCGCCGAGGCCTCGATCGCGCTTTACCACCCCGATCCCGAGACCGCCCGGCGGCTGATCGCCGCCTCGGTCGCCGAGGTCCGTCGGCTCGAAGGGGTGTTCAGCCTCTACCGCGCCGATTCGGCGCTCTCGCGGCTCAACCGCGAAGGCGCGCTCGACGCGCCGCCCATGGACCTCGTCCGGCTCATGGCGACGGCCCAGAGCTTCGCCGCGCTCACGGGCGGCGCCTTCGACCCGACCGTTCAGCCGCTCTGGGAGCTCTACGCTCGCCACTTCCGCGCGGCCGACGCCGATCCCGCGGGGCCGGACCGGGCGGCGGTGGCGCGGGCGCTCGCGCGGGTCGATTACCGCGCCGTGAGCGTCGAAAGCACCCGCATCGCCTTCGCCCGGCCGGGCATGGCGGCGACGCTCAACGGCATCGCCCAGGGCTACATCACCGACCGGGTGGCGGATCTTCTGCGCAGCCGTGGCATGGCCCATGTGCTGCTCGATCTCGGCGAGGTGCGCGGCCTCGGCGACCACCCCGCGGGGCGGCCCTGGCGAGTCGGGATCGAGGACCCGTTCGACCGCGAGCGCATCGTCCGCCGCCTCGATCTCGTCGACCGGGCGGTCGCCAGCTCGGCCGCGAGCGGTACCGTCTTCGAGCCGAGCGGACGGGTCCACCACCTGTTCGATCCCCGGAGCGGGCGCAGCGCCAACCGTTTCGCGGGCGTTACCGTGATCGCCGCCACCGCGACCGAGGCCGACGCGCTTTCGACCGCCCTGTTCGTGATGTCGCCCGAGCGCATCGCCGCCCTGCGCGGGCGGCTTTCGGGCCTGCGCGCGATCCTCACCCACCGCGATCGCCGCGTCGAGGACTGGACGGCCTGACGGTCGCGCCGCCTAGGGCATGATGCCTTTGCATCGAATCGGCACATCCAATGTCCTTGGCCCACTCCCCCGCCCGGCCACCCATATTCCACGATCCCGTGGGTGGCCGGGCGGAGGAGTGGGCCGGCGCCGACTTAAACCCATCATGCTCTAACGGTGAAGTGGCGCGGCCGACGGTGCGCCGGGGCCCTTGGCGACGAGGCGATGCACCG
>CAZHDF010000114.1:0-11257 GCA_964531525.1 uncultured Alphaproteobacteria bacterium
TTATGGCGGCGACCTTTGCGCTCTCTCTTCTGTTGACGCCGCTTTTGCGAAAGGTTGGGCACAGCGCGGCCCCGGGCGGGCATTGATGGTCTCCTCTCGGCATGGAAGCCGGCACTCTGGAGACCCAAGGGGCAATATCAAGGGCCGCTGGTATTAGCACCGCTCGGGGCCGGGATCCACGCGGCCCTCTTGGCGTGTGTATAGCTCACACCGCCGCCGCCAGCCGGTCGCGGTCGTGTAGCGCCGTGAAATCAAGCTCCGGCCCCTTGGGCACGATGCCTGTCGGGTTCACCTGACGGATGCCGTGATACGTGCTCTTGATGTGAGCGAAGTTCACCGTCTCGGCAACTTCCGCCTCATCCTCAGGTGGCTGAGGGTTCTCTTGCGCCTGATCCTGGGCGCCATCTCGAACGCCCTCTCCGTTCGATCAGCCGTGCAACCGGCTTCTTAACGGTCGACTCTTTTGGATCCGGCTCAATCAGATCATCCGCCGTGGTTGCGGGATAGCCGATTATCCTCAGCCTGCGAATTCGGCCGCCGCGTCGGCAAGCCATAGGAACAGGTATTCGGCGAACCCCCGGTCGCAGTAGATGTCATGAGCCTGCCCGCCGGCCACGTGGTGGAGAACCACGTCGATGCGCGCAAGCAGCGTCGATGCGCAGTGGCCCGGGGGAAAAGCCCGTGGGCCGACGTCGAGCGCGGTTCCCTTGTGCAGCAGGTCGATCGCGCGATGCCCTGAAAGCGTGAACCGCGCCCGCCCGTCGCCGACATCGGTGGCGCGCAGGCGGGACGAAACGAGCGAACGACCGAGGGCCTCGCGCCGCTCGTCCGCGCAAACGCACAGCCATTCCGACGGCCCGAGCCATAGCACCGTCCAGGTTTCCGTAACCGCTGTCGTGTTCGGCTCTCGGGGAAGCGGGAGGCCGAGCGCGGCCTCGGCCGAGGCGAAGAATCCGGGATCGGCGGCATTGCCGCGCAGCACCCATTTCCCACAGATCGAACGGTCCCGAATGACAAGGGCGTCGTCGCCGATGGTCAATGGAGCGGCCGCGAGATGGTCGATCGGACCGCGACGACGAGGTGTGCTATTCACGGAGCCTGGCTCCTTCCCGGTCGTAGAAACACGGCTCGGTCACGCGCGCGGCAATAACCCGTCCGGAGTCGAAAAGCGAGAGCTCTTCGCCCATCCGACCGCGTCCGTCTTTGAGCATGGCGAGCGCGAACCAGCGCTCCATGCGCGGGCTGAAATAGGCCGAGGTCACTAGGCCGGCGACCTCGAAAGGCGGTCGGGCGCCGGCGTCCGCGATGACGATCGAGCCCTTCGGGATCTCGGCTTTCGGATCCTCGGCAAGAAGGCCGACGAGCTGGCGCCGCCCCGGGCCCGCGACATAGGAGCGCGAGAGTGAACGCTTGCCGATGAAATCCGGCTTCTTGCGGCTGACGATCCAGTCCATGCCGAGATCGAAGGGCGTGGTCTCGCCATCGGTATCGACACCGTCGACGATGAATCCCTTCTCGGCGCGCAGCACCATCATCGCCTCAAGCCCGAAAGGCGTGAGGCCGAAGGGAGCGCCGACGTCGATCAGCCTCTCCCAGAGATCCAACGCATGGCCGGCGGCGACGTTGATCTCGTACGAGAGCTCGCCCGTGAAGCTGATGCGAAAGACGCGGACCGGAATTCCGGCCAACCGCCCCTCGACCATCGACATATGGGGAAAGGCCGCGTTGGCGAGATCGAAGTCGGGCCGGGCGGCCTTCAGAACCTCGCGGGATCTTGGGCCGGCAAGCCCGATCGTCGCCCATTGCGTGGTCACCGAGACCAGCGTCACGTCGAGATCACGCCATTCGCACTGAAGCCATTCCTCAAGCCAGTTGAAGACCTTCGCGGCCCCACCTGTCGTGGTGCTCATCAGGAAGTGATCCGGCGCGATGCGTGTGGTCACGCCGTCGTCATAGACGACCCCGTCCTCGCCCAGCATCAGGCCATAGCGGCATTTGCCGATGCCGAGCCTGCTCCAGGCATTGGTGTAGACGCGGTTGAGGAGCTCGGCGACGTCGGGCCCGCGCAGCTCGATCTTGCCGAGGCTCGAGCTGTCCGTGATGCCGACGGCGTTGCGGACCGCGAGAAACTCCCGGTTCACCGCGTCGGCCATGCTCTCGCCCGGGCGCGGGTAATAGTCGGGCCGCTTCCATGCGCCCGCGGGTTCGAACACCGCGCCGTTGGCCTCGTGCCACGCGAACAGCGGTGACTTGCGCAGCGGCTCGTACAACCGACCCATCCGCCGGCCCGCTATGGTCGCGAAGGCGATCGGAGCGAACGGCGGGCGGAAGGTGGTCGTGCCGACCTCCGAGATCGGATCGCCGCGCTCCTCGGCGAGGATCGCAAGCGCATTCACATTCGAGGTCCGGCCCTGGTCGGGCCCCATGCCGCTCGCCGTATAGCGCTTGAGGTGCTCGACCGAGCGATAGCCCTCGCGGGCCGCAAGCGCGATGTCGCGGTCGGTCACATCGCCGTGCAGATCGACGAAGCGCTTGGCGGCGGCGGACCGGGCGGGCACGCGCCAGATCGCCTTGGGGGAGGGGTCGGGCGATGGCGGACAATCGCAGGCCGGGCAGACGCCCGGGTCCGAAAAGCCAAGATCGCATGCCGCCTCGCGCCCCGCCGCCCAGCCATCGCGCAAGCTCGCGCCAAGATCGAACGCACCGCCCGCGGCGCCGACGACCCGGCAGCCGCGATGGTCGCCGGCCGGCAGGAAGCTGGTCAGGGCCTCGTCGAAGCGCAGCCTGCCTCCCGCCTGCGCATAAAGCTGCACCGATGGCGTCCAGCCTCCGGCGTGAAGGACGAGATCGCAATCGAGCGCGCGAACCGGCCCGCTGATGCCTCCTCCGTCGAGAGCGGCGATACGCGCCGAGCGGACCCGCTTGACGCCTCGGACGTCGACCACCGCGCTCCCTGGAATGATCTCCAACCCGAGCGCGTTCGCGGCCTCGACCGTCGGTCCCATTGGGTTGTCGCGCAGATCGACGATCGCGGCGATCTCGACGCCGGCCTTGTGCAAATCCACCGCCGCGCCATAGGCCGTGTCGTTGTTGGTAAACACGACTCCTCGCTTTCCCGGGCGGGCCGCATAGCGGTTGGCGTAGGTCCTTGCGGCGGATGCAAGCATGACGCCTGGGCGATCGTTGTTGGCGAAGACCAGGGGGCGCTCGATCGCGCCGGTCGCGAGCAGGATGCGGCGCGCCCGGATTTTCCACAGGCGCTC
Organism: uncultured Alphaproteobacteria bacterium; assembly: GCA_964531525.1. GTDB lineage: Bacteria > Pseudomonadota > Alphaproteobacteria > JAAXGF01 > JAAXGF01 > CAYYWV01. Next base: position 3,264 of record CAZHDF010000114.1, read on the forward strand.
GCTCAGGGCGCCCCCTTCCCCCGCCGCGCGCTCGACCGCGATCAGAAAACCGTGGTCGTAATGGCCCGTCGCCACGGTGCGGGAAAGTAGGCGGACATTCGCCCGCGCGCGCAGATCATCCAGGCATTGCGCAAGCCATTCGTCGCCCGTGAGCGCGCCAACCACGGCCGCCTGGGCAAGGAGCGTACCCCCGGGCTCGGGCGCGCGATCGAGAAGTAGGACGGTGGCGCCCGCCTGGCCCGCCGCCCGGGCCGCCATGAGACCGGCCGGCCCCGCGCCGACGATAACCACGTCTACATGGTCCATACGCTGCTCGCAACGCTCGGAGGTCGGCGCGGCGGGGGAATGATCGAGACCGGCGCCGGCCCGGATAATTCGCTCGTAGAGCGGCCAGAACCGAACCGGCCACATGAAGGTCTTGTAATAGAAGCCCGCCGCGAGGAATCGCGAGAACGCCCCGTTCACGGCGCCGATGTCGAAGCCAACCGAGGGCCAGCAATGCACGCTTTGGGCCTCGAGTCCGTCGGCGAGCTCGACCGTCGTCGCCAGCGCGTTGGGGATGGCAGCCATGCCGCGACCCAGGCGAACGAAGGCGTTCGCTTCCTCCACGCCCGCGCCCATGATCCCGCGCGGGCGGTGATACTTGAAGCTGCGCGCGACCAAGTGAACGCCGTTGGCTATCAGCGCGGACGCCAGGGTATCGCCCTTGAATCCGGCGTAGGCGCGGCCATTGAAGGTAAAGCGCAGCGGCCGGCTGCGGTCGATGCGCCCGCCATCGCCGCGTCGAAACGCACCGCCGGTCACGGTTCGACCTCGGGCTTGGGCGCGCCCATGGGGTAGATCGCCTTGATCTCATGGGTGAGGGTGTCGCGCGCCAAGTTGAACCATTGGCGGCAGCCGTGGAGGTGCTGCCAGCGCTCGAAAGCGGGGCCGATCGCATTATCGCGGTAATAGAGATATTCCGCCCATTCCCGGTCGGTGAGCGCAGCCGGCGCATCCGCGCGGACGATATGCGCCTCGCCGCCGCAACGAAACTCGCTTTCGTCGCGCGGGCCGCAGAAGGGGCACTCGATGAGAAACATAACGACTCTCGCTAATGTCCGACGCCGGCGGCGGCCGATTCGTCGATCAGCCGGCCAGTTTCGAAGCGCGCCAGATTGAACGGACGGATCAGCGGATGCGAGCGGTCGTTGGCGATCAGATCGGCGAACAGATGACCCGAGGCCGGGGTCGCCTTGAACCCGCCCGTTCCCCAGCCCCCATTGATGAACAAGTTCCGAACCGGGAGGCGATCGATGATTGGAGAGGTGTCGGGAGTCACGTCGACGATGCCCGCCCAGGTTCGCATCAGTCTGACGCGGCCGAGGATGGGGTAGAGCTCGAGCATGGCCGCGACGGCATCCTCGATGATCTGGAAGCCACCCCTTTGCGCATAGGACGGATAGGAATCGCGCGCCGCGCCAATCACCAATTCGCCCTTGTCGGATTGGCTCAAATAGACATGAACGACCGACGAGTTGATGACCGTGTCGAGCACCGGCTTCAAGGGCTCCGAAACCATGGCTTGCAACGGGTAGGAAACGATCGGAAGGCGCAGCCCCGCCATCGCGGCGAGCACGCTCGAATGTCCTGCCGTGACGATCGCGACCTTGCCCGCGCGGATTGGACCCTTGACCGTCTCGACGCCCTTGACGGTGCCATTCTCGATCATGAATCCGGTTACCGCACATTGCTCGACGATGTCGACGCCGCGCGCGTCGGCGGCACGCGCATAACCCCAGGCGACTGCGTCGTGGCGGGCCGTGCCGGCGCGACGTTGAACCGATCCGCCATGGACCGGATAGCGGATATCACGGGCGAGATTGAGGTGCGGTAGCCACCGCCCGAGGCCATCGAGATCGAGCATCTCGGAATCGATGCCGAGCGCGAGATTAGCCTGCGACCGCTGGCGCAGCGAGATCAGATCGTGCCGGGAATGGGCAAGGGCGACGACCCCGCGCTGCGAGAACATGACGTTGAAATTGAGATCGCGGGAAAGACCCTCCCACAGCTTGAGCGAATGCTCGTAGAAACGCGCCGCCTCGGGCCACAGGTAGTTGGAGCGGACGACGGTGGTGTTGCGCCCCGTGTTGCCGCCGCCGAGCCACCCCTTGTCGAGAACGAGAACGTCGGCGATGCCGTGTTCCTTGGCGAGATAGTAGGCGGTGGCGAGCCCATGCCCGCCCGCGCCGACGACAATGACATCATAGGCCGGCTTGGGCTCGGGGCTGCGCCAAGCCCGGGGCCAGGCCGCGTTGTGGGTCAGACCGTTCCGGACAAGGCTGAAGATCGAGTACTTGGTCATCCTCAACGAACCACCGCTCGCAAGATGGCGACTATAATGTCCGCGCGCCGCTCGGCATTGAATGTCGTGGTCAGAGTTGATAATGAAGTAGCCTAGCGATATCGGTCAGGCGACAAGCCGCTAGAGGCAAGCGTGGCCCAGGCTCTGGGAGATCAGGGGAGTCTCGAATCCCAAGGAATAGAGCCCGACATTCGGGTGGCATTCCTGCCCGTGCCGGGATTTACGCTGTTACCGTTCTCCGGTTTCATCGAAACGCTGCGCCATTCGGCGGACGAATCCGACCGTAGCCGCCAGATTTATTGTCGCTGGACCTGTCTGGGACCAACGCGAGAGCCGATTCGGGCGAGTTGTGGGGTCGAGATCACGCCTTGGGACACCTACGGTGAACCCGAGCGTTTCGACTACATCGTGGTCGTCGGCGGGCTTCTCTCTCTGTTCGACAGCTACCCCAAGGCACTGTTCGACTTCATCATCGAGAGCGCCGAGGCGGGGATTCCACTCGTCGGCCTTTGCACGGGAAGCTTCGCCCTTGCCCAGGCGGGCATCATGGATGGGGTTCGTTGCGCCGTTCACTTTCGCCATCGCGAGGAACTCGTCCGTCGCTTTCCGACGGTGATTCCGGTGACCGACGAAATGTACGTCATGGACCGTGGCCGCATCACCTGCCCAGGCGGCACGGCGGCCATTGACCTCGCCGTCGAGCTGGTCATGCATCACTGCGGCCGCGCCCGCGCGCTCAAGGGCTTGCCGCATATGGTGGTCGACCGCCATCGGGCCTCGCACCATCTGATCAGGCAGCCGTTCGAGACTCTTCTGAATTGTGGCGACTGGCGGGTCAAGGCGGCGATCGAGCTGATGCAGCAAAACCTCGGCGAGCCCTACCCGATCAAGGCGTTGGCAAGCAGAATCGGCAGCAGCGTCAGGCAGCTTGACCGGTCCTTCGTCGAGCATGCCGGCGCGGCGCCCGCGGTCGTCTGGCGCGAGATGCGGCTCCGGCATGCGCGCTGGCGTCTCCTCAACTCGTCGCGAACGATCACCCAGATCGCCTACGAATGCGGCTTCGCCGACAGCGCCCATTTCTCCCGCTGGTTCCGCCGGTCCTTCGGCGAGACGCCGAACGCCTACCGCAAGAAGCGTCTCGCGGACACCGTCTCCCTATTGGAATAGGCCGAGCGGCCGCATCCGAACACGCGCGCCGCCGTCACTGGCGCTGGCATTCCACATATTGGCCACGGCATGCTTTTTTCCGCCCATCGGGGGGATATGGTTCATGAGTGGGAACATCCATCGCCACGGAAGGGAGGCCCCGAATGCGTTGGAACAAGACCATCACGGTCATCGGTGCTCATGCGGAAGGCGAGATCGGGCGCGTCATCACGGGCGGCAGCCTCGGTGTCCCCGGCGCGACGATGCTCGACAAGATGAACCACCTCAATAACGTCGACGATTCCCTGCGGCGCTTCACGATGTTCGAGCCGCGCGGCTGCGCGCAGATGTCGGTCAACCTGCTTCTTCCTCCCTGCCGTCCCGAGGCCGATGCCGGCTTCATCGTCATGCAGGCCGATGCCTGCCATACCATGTCGGGGTCCAACGCCATCTGCGTGACGACGGTGTTGCTCGAGACCGGCATCCTGCCCATGAACGAGCCCGAGACGAGCGTGCTTCTGGATACGCCGGCGGGTCTTATCCGGGCGACGGCGCACTGCGCGGGCGGCAAGTGCGAGCGGGTTTCGCTGGGCTTCGTGCCGAGCTTCGCCGAGCAACTCGACTTCCCACTCGAGGTCGATGGGATCGGGACCCTTCCCGTCGACATCGCCTGGGGGGGCGCGTGGTTCGCGCTCGTCGACGCGCGCCGGGTCGGCCTTGCGATCGAGCCCAAAAACGCTAAGGCCCTAGTCGAGGCGGGAACGGCGATCAAGGCGGCCGCGCGACGGCAGGTCTCGCTCTCCCATCCCGAGCTTGCGGGCATGGACCGCGTCGAATACCTGATGTTCTTCGACCGGATCTCGGCGGCGGACCGAATTTTGCGCAGCGGCACGGTGATGGCGCCGGGACGCATGGACCGTTCGCCTTGCGGCACGGGAACCGCGGCGCGGCTGGCGGTTCTTCATGCACGGGGCGAGATCGCCCCGGGCGAGAAGATCGTCCAGCGCTCGATCATTGACGGAGAGTTCATCGCCGAAATCGAATCTCTGACGACGGTAGGCGGAAAACCCGCGGTTGTTCCGCGCATCTCCGGGCGCGCCTGGATTTATTCGATCGAGCAACTAGGTGTCGACCCCAGCGATCCCTTTCCACTCGGGTACACGATGTCGGATACCTGGGGGAGCCAAGTCGACTGACAGGGGATTGCCAGTTTATTCCCTATTTTGGCCGTCATGTTCTATTGTTATCATTCCGTCAGTCCCTACTCTTTAATCCCATGGACGATAGATTGGGGGCTTGCTCGGCCCAGGGGTTCGCCACGAAAACCCCGGAAGCGCCCCCGGAGACTGCACGCAGGGGAGCATCACATGAAAACCGATTTCCTTAATCTGGCTCTCAAGGGCCTCGCGGCGACCACGCTCGGCGCGGCGCTCTTCGCCATCGCCACGACCAGTTCCGCCAAGGCGGAGGAACTCGAACTTATCGAGAAGGGAACTCTCATCGTCGCATTCAACGGCGACATGCCCGGCACCGGCTGGCAGGACGGGCATCTGATCGGTCTCGACGGCGAGCTGATGCAGATGGTCGCCGAGAACCTCGGTCTCAAGGTCAAGCCGGCATTAATGGAATGGGCGGCCGAGATCGCCTCGGTGAAAGCGCGCCGGGTGGACATCATGCACGGCATGATGGGTTGGAACGATCAGCGCATCAAGGTCATCAACATTTCCGACCCGATCTACTATGGCGGCGCCAATATCACGCAGCGGAAGTCGACCAATTGGAGCTCCATCAAGGAGCTCGAGGGGCGGACCATCGCGACGATCCAGGGATTCGGCTGGATCGACCAATTGAAGCAGATCAAGGGCGCCACGCTGAAGCTCTACGATACCAGCGACGCCGCGATCCGCGACCTGCTCGCCGGTCGTATCGAGGCGCTTTTCGCCGATCCCCCGCTGATCCAGTATGCGATCTCGAAGAACCCGGATTGGGACATTCACGCGATCCCGATCACCCAGGCGTTCGACCCGAAGTACGCGTTGCTTACCGGCAAGTACAACGTGGTTTTCGGCCTGAGCCAGGAAGCCCCCAATCTTCTCAAGGCGGTCAATGCGGAAATCGCCAAGATCTGGGCGAATTGCACGAACCTGGAGGTCGCCAAGAAGTACGGCCTTGGCGACAAGTCCTGGTTCGATCCCGGCGCATTGAACTTGCGCGCCGGCGTCGATCGGCCCAAGGATTGGAAGCAACCGACCTTGCCGGCGAATTGCAACTAGGCCAAACCCGAGCCACGGGAGCGTCCAGGCTTGGCGCCGGGGCGCTCCCGCCACGCCTTGACGAGAGCGACGCTCACCGGAGACGACCAATGCCGGAGCCTTTGTTACGGGTCGAGGATCTCTACAAGAACTTCGGCACCCTCGAGGTTCTCAAAGGGGTCGAAATGACCCTTGATCGCGGACACAAGACGGCAATCGTCGGTCCCAGCGGCTGCGGTAAGTCGACGCTCCTGCGCTGCATCAACTACATGGAAACGCCGACCAGCGGGCATGTCTATCTGGACGGCGAGCTATTCGGGGAGAGGGAGGCCAACGGTCGCACGATACGCCTGACCGAAAAGGAGTTGGCGCGCCAACGCGCCCATGTCGGCATGGTGTTCCAGGGCTTCTATCTTTGGCCGCATTTAACCACGCGCGACAACGTCGCGATCGCGCCGATCAAGGTCCGCGGCATGAGCAAGGAGGAAGCCTACAGCCTCGCCGACGCCATGCTGGCGAAGGTTCACATGTCGCACAAGGCGGACGAATTTCCCGAGCGACTGTCCGGCGGCCAACAGCAGCGCGTCGCCATTGCCCGCGCCCTTGCCCAAGAGCCCAAGCTGATGTTGTTCGATGAGCCGACCTCGGCGCTCGACCCCGAGCTGATCGGCGAGGTGCTCAAGGTTATTCACGAGCTCGCGGAAGAGGGACGCTCGATGGTTCTCGTCACCCACGAGATCCGGTTCGCCCGCGATGTCGCCGATTGGGTCATCTTCATGGGGGACGGCGGCATCATCGAGGAGGGCCCGGCCAAGGACGTGATCGGACAGCCGCAACACGAGCGGACTCGCCGCTTCCTCCGCCAGATTCTCGAGCACTGAGCAAACCGAGCGCGTCGTGAGTCTCGATAAAATCCTGGATCTCGGCGGCCCCCTTCTGCTCGGCGCCGTGACCACGGTGGAAATTACGCTCACCTCGCTTGCGGTGGCGATCGTCATCGGCCTCGGCCTGGCGCTTCTCAAGCTGTCGCGCTTCAGGGTTCTTCACCTGTTGATCGACGTCTACGTCGAAATCTTTCGCAGCACGCCGGTACTGGCGCAGCTTTTCATCATCTATTTCGGGCTCGCATACACGGGCCTGAAAATCGATGCCTTTTCGGCGGCGATCATCGGTCTGGGGCTAAATGGCGGCGCCGTATTGACCGAGGTGTTCCGCGCCGGGCTTGCCGCGATCCACCATGGTCAGCGCGAGGCGGCGCTGGCTGTCGGCATGACGCCCTGGGTCAGCCTGCGCTACATCATCCTGCCGCAATCCTGGCGCATCACCCTGCCGCCTCTCGGCAACTACGCGATTGCGCTGCTCAAGGACACCGCCGTTGTTTCGGCGATCGCCGCGCCCGAGATCATGTTCTATGCCCGTAATCTCGTCACCTCGACGTTCGAGACGACACTGATATATATGCTTGCGGCGGCGCTCTACTTCTGTCTCAGCTTCCCGCTCGCCCGGCTGGTCGACCGCTTCGAGCGCCGTCAGAGGGCTTGGCAATGACCGAGTTCCTTGGGGTCTACGCCGAGAACTGGTCGAACTGGTGGCCGCAGCTCGTCCCGGCCATCGTCAATACGCTTCTGCTGACGGCGTTGGCGTTCATGCTGGCGATCGGGATCGGGATCGTTCTGGCGCTCGGCAAGCTGAGCCGGTTCCGCGTCCTGCGCGGCGTCTGCATTGCCTATGTCGAGGTCACGCGCGGCGTTCCCGCCCTCGCCATCCTGTTCCTGATCTATTACGGCCTCGTTCCCCTGGGCATCGTGCTTGACGCCTTCGTCGCCGCCTTCGTCGGCCTCGGGATGAGCGCCGGCGGCTATATCGCCGAGGTCTTTCGCGCCGGTATTCAGGCGGTTCACAAGGGTCAGCGGGAGGCCGCGCTGGCGGTCGGGATGACCCCGACGCAGTGCTTTCGCTACATCATCATGCCGCAGGCGATCCGCATCATCCTGCCGCCGCTGCTCAACATGCTGATCATCCTTCTCAAGGACACCTCGATCGCCTCGCTCATCTCGACGCCGGAACTGATGCTGCGGGCCAAGGACCTAGCCATGATGTCGTTTCTGCCGATGCACCTCTTCCTGCTCGCGGGCGTGATCTACTTCCTCATGGCTTGGCCCATGTCGCTCGTCACTCGCCGAATTGAGGCCCGCATGCGCCGCGGCGCGCGCTCGGCCGCAGCCTGACATATGGCGTAATTCCGGCGGCCA
>CAZHDF010000115.1:0-11188 GCA_964531525.1 uncultured Alphaproteobacteria bacterium
GCGGCAAGAGGCCAATCCGTCATCATACGGAAGTCCCAAGATTTCCCATAATATCTCTTATGCGACAAAGCTACGTCGCCTGGCTCGCCTCCTTCGGTCGTTTTTTACAGGTATTTCAACTAAATACCCGCAATTGTTAACGGGCCTTTAGGCCGGTTTGTGAATGATCGCGCTATGCCCGAACGGCTCCCCTATCTCGCGTCGCGGCATGGCGAGACCCTTGACCTTCTCGCCGATCTTCCCCGCGACGCACTCCGTCCAGTCGCGCGCTTCTTCGCCGAGCTCGCCCGCGTCGCCGGCAGCCACGCCACCGCGCATGAGATCGCGATGCGTCGCCGGCGCAAGGTCGCCGGCGAGCTCAAGAGCCTATCAAACCTCGGCGCGGTGGTCGCAATCCTCATGTCCGAAGGGCATTCGTTCGACGACGTCAGCCGGCTTCTGGAGCGCGAGGGCGTGCCGCCGGAAACCACACTCCACTATTGGAAAGAGCATCGCCGCATCCAGGAACGGATTGCCAGAGCTCAGCGCGATCGGGAGATCATGCGGCTTGCGGCGCGGGGCTGGACCAACAAGCAAATCGCGCTTCGCTTCGGGCTCCATGAGAAGAGCATTTCTCGGATCGTCCAGCGGGTCTTGAGGACCAACCATCCTATCGAGGAGGAGATCAAATGGGGTGGATCATCGGCGGCGGAATAGTTCTGATCGTGCTGGTCGTGTTGGCACTGATCCTCGCTTCGATCGGTGATTACGGCCGCTGAAATCGAAATGGGGTGCACAATTAATATAAATTGGTACGCCTATTTCCCATAAAGCGGTTCAATTTATCCCATTGAAATATAAGAATTCTTGTGATCGCGCCCGAAATCAACACACTTCGGACAGTCACCCGTGTTGATTTCTGCGCCACCGATCCCTGTTTGTGTCCCGAGAAACAAACATGATCAGCGACGGCGACGAGATCGCACGACGAACACCCAGGAAAGCCGCGTGTGCGCGGTGCGGATCACCGACGCGGCGCGCCGGCCGGTGCGCCTGTGAATGTCGGACCAAGCGGCGCGCGCGGTGCGGAAGCGGCGCTTCGATCGCGTGATGCGGCGCGTGGCGACCATCAGCGCGCGACGACGACCGCCGCCACCAGAAGCCCGGCCCCGAGCACCAGGCGTGGGTTGATCCCCACCCTCTTGGCGGGACCAGGTGCCGTCGTGAAGTCGTTTTCCGGCGGGGTGCCCTCGAATGCCTTCGCCGGCTTGACGCCGAGCTCCTGGGCGAGACCGTCGAGGAAGGCCGACACGTCGAAGCCCGGCGAGGCGTCGACGCCGGCGGCGTCGGGCGGCGGAACGGGCGGCGGCATGGCCTACGATCCGCCCTTGGCCGCGCTGTGCGCCGGCAGGACGGAGACCGGCCCGCGGGCGGTGACGCAAGCCTCGCCGGCGGCCGATACGGCCACGACGACCCAGGCCCCCGCTCGATCTCGATAGACCGCGTAGACCCCTTCCCGCTCGCCGGCGAGGATCACCAACGGCGGGCCGAAATCCTCGCGGAGCTGTGCGAGGAAGTCGGCCGCCGGCGCGCACACGGGCTCGGCGCGCGCGCCGGCGGCCGACAGAAGCCCCGCGAGGATCAGGGCGAACAGGGTTCGCATTTTTATCCCGTCCGGTGCCGGACGCGATTCGAACTACCGCCGCCGGCGACGACGGCGGGTCTTGCGGCGCGCGGTCGCCTTGACCACCGCTCCGCCCTTGGTGAGCTTGTAGCCCTTCTTGATCCGCCCCGAGGCGGTGCGGCCCTTGGCGCGCATGATCAATCCTCCTTCTTGCCGGCCTTGTCCTTGAGCACGACGCCGAGGACGCCGAGCGCGGTCAGGATCAGGCCATAGGGGTTGAGCGCGCCGGCGGCGGCCTGCGCGCCCACCTGGGCGATGCCATCGGCGATCGCCGGCGCTTCATGAATGTTGAAGATCGAGCCGAGGCCCAGCGTGATCATGCCGATCCCGCCCATGGTCGAACCCTCACGGGCTCGCTTTGTGAACCAATCCCACATTGGATTTCCCTTCGAGGTTGTCGGTCCGGCGCTCAAGTCCGGAGACCCGCTCGCCGAGCGAGCCGAGACGAAAAAAGATCGCGGCCAGGAGCGCGGTGTTGACCACGGCCAGGCCGGCCACAATCGGCATGAGCTCGGTCATCGCCCGATCTTCTTGGCGAGCATGAAGCCGCCACCGGCGGCCAGGGCGGCGAGCACCACGGCACCGCCGAGGCCGGCCTTGGAGCCGGCGCCATCGACCGCGCCGCCCACCTTGAGGCCGTTTCGAAAACCGATGGCCGCTCCGATCGTGGCCGCGCCGAGGATCAGAAGAACGGGCATCAGGCGCTCCCGAACATGCGGCGCGCGTCGAGATAGCGCGCGAAGTAACCCTCGGCGGCGCTCGATCGCCAGTTCCGAGGCCCCGCGTTATAGGCCCGCACGACGAACTCCTCGGAGCCGCGACCTGGTCCCCGCTCGCTCGAAACGAAAGTCAGGAAGTGGATGTAGGACGCGGCGTAATACATGGACCGCTCGGGCTTGAAGAGGTCGGCGAAGGAGACCGACGAGCCGAAGCTCGAATAGTCGGTCGAGGCCAGCCAATCGGCGGTGCCGACGAGGGTTTGCATGAGGCCCACGGAGGCGTCGCCCACCTGCGGCTCGATCCGCACGGCCGACGGGTTGAAGGCGCTTTCGATCCAGGCGATCGCGACCAGCATTTCCGGGTCGAGCCCGAGGCCCGGGAAGTTCCGGTCGATGGTCGAGCGCGCCAGGCCGCGCACCTCGGCGAGCGAAAGCGCGCGGCCGGGGACCGAAAATGTCGGCCGCGCGATCAGAAGCACGCCGAGGCCGGCGAGCAACACGGCGAAGGCGGCGCGGCGGGTCACGCCTGGACCTCGGTTTCCGAGCCGTCGCGGTGGACCTCCACCCGGCGGAACGTTCCATCGACGAGCTCGTGGCGCTCGCCGATCACGTCGCCGGGCTTCTCTACGCGGGCCGGGCCGGCGAGCTGGGCGTCAACGAACGCAATCGCCTCGGCAAGGTCGGCCGCGAGCCCTGCACTGATCGCGAGGAGCGCAAGCATCAATCGTTGTTCGGTCATGGAACCGCCTCAAAGAAGGTCGTATGAGATGTACATCGCCGAGCTGGCAACGTTCGACATGCCATAGATCCCCACCCCGGCCGGAATGAAGATCGGCAGTTGGAGAACCGCCGACCCGTTCGAGTTAAAAACCCCAATCCGCCGCTTGGTCAGATCGTTGACGTTCGAAGGCGCGGCGGTGTCCGCCCAAATGGTCACGAAATCGCTCCCGCCACTCGTGACATTCACCGTCCGAAGGATCGCTCCGCGCACATTCGCCGCCGGCGAAAGTAAGGTCGCGGCAGTCGCTGCCCCCGGAGCCGCCGTTGAGAAGCTCGTCCCCACGCGATGCAATACGCGGCCTTCGGAAATCCCGCTCATCAGTCCCTTACCTCCACGACGGAGACGCTCTCGGCCGCGCCGCCCGGGTTGTAGCCATAGATGGCCGCGCCGCTGTCGATCACGATCGTTTCGCCCGGCGCGAGCTCGACGCCGCGCGCCGCACCGGCGGCGGCGTCGCCGATCCGCATGGTCTGGGTGTTGGCCGCCAGGTTCTTAATGATCACGCTCCGGCGGGCGACGTTGGCGGCGACAATCTGGGTCGTCGCGCCCGCCGCGAGCGCCACGTCGGCCACGCTTGCAATGTTCTGCGATCCGGTGATCGAGATCGAGCCCGACAGGTTCAGCCGCGCGTCGGTGAGGTCGCCGAAGCCGACCCCAACCATGATCGTGTTCGGGTTCCCGGTCGTATCCCTGACGCGCAGGGTCTTGAAGGTTTCGCCCTCGGCGAGCTGCACCTTGAGGCCGGCGAGGAACGGCGTGAAAGGTCCGTCGCCGAAGGCGAGATCGAAACCTCCGGTCGCCGACAGGGCGACGACGTAGGCCCCCGAGACGTGCAGCGTCTCGCTGTCGTTGCCGGCGACGGTCACGGTGTAGATGCGGAAAGCCTTGTTGGTCATGCCTACCTCGCGGCCTTGAGCGCGCGCGCGCCGATGGCAACGACGGCGACGACGAGCCCGGCGCTGATCACCTTTTGCGTTGTGCGCTCCTGTTCGGAAATCGCGGCCTCGAGGCCGAGCTGCGCCAGGTCGAAGCCCTGTTGGGTCTGGTCCTGGGCGAAGCCGAGCGCCTTGGCGGCGAACTCGAAGGCCGCCTGGCCGCTCGTCGTGGCCGCGTCCAACGCCGCCTGGGTCGCGCCGGCATCAGTGACGGTGAGGTCGGCCCCCTGCTCCAGGTTCACCACCAACGCCTCGTCGGTCGCGGCGATCCGGCGATCAATCTGGGTCGTGGTTTGCTTGGAGCTCGTCGAGCTCGACGACTTGCTACGCGACATTCACCACCGCCTTGCGAAGCACGACTTCCTCGGGGCGATAGCCCATGGACCCGAGGCGGCGCACGAGCCCCGGCCGCGCGGTATGAACGCGGATAAAGGCCGTCCCGGCGCGTCGCGCCATGGTCTCGAAGGTCGGCAGGACCGACCGAATGAGATCGACGCCAGGCAGCTCGCCCGAGGCGGCCACGATCACAAATTCCTGTCCGCGATCGCCGGTTTCGACGCGCCAGAAGATCGCACCGATCAGCTCTTCATCGGCCCAAACGCCCTCAATCATGAGATTGTCGGTTTCGACCTGGCGGTGGAACCACTCAAGCGAGATCGTCGGGTCGGTCGCGCCGATCCGCGTCAGGAACAGCGCGGCCTCTTCTCCCCAGGCCATGGGGCGCAGGATCAGCGTTTGAAGAGGCGAACGGCGGCCCATCCGGCTATCCCTATGACGGCGATCGGCACGACCTGGCGCAGCACGTCGCCGGCGGCGGTCGTGTCCGGTCCGATAATGAAAGGCGACGCCTGGGTGGCGGTCTGCGGCGTGGTCGAGGACGCCGAGGAAAACGCCGGCGCGGGCGTCAGGAGCGGCGAGGCGGCGCTTAGAAGCGCGATCGGGTCGAGCCCGCCGGGCGTCGCGCCTCCGCCGCCCACCGGCCCCAGGAGCGACGAGAAGAAGTTCTTGGGCGGGCCGGCCATGACGCCGGCCTATCGCAGCACCCGCGCCAGCACGACGCCGACGACGGCCAAGCCGCCCAGCACGACAAGCGGGCTCGACAGCGACAGCGAAGCCGCCGGCGGGGTCGGGGCTTGGCTTCGGGCCTGGGCGGCCTCGGCGGCGCGGGCATCCTTGGCGAGGGCGAGCTCGAACTTGAACTTCTCGAAGTCGATCACGTCCTTGAACACGCCGCGCGCGTTGTCGAAGAGGCCGTCCAGGAAGGTTCCGGTTGCCATAGCCAGCCCCTTAGTCGCGCAGGCCCAGGGTTTCGGTCACCAGATCGAAGCTCGTCGCGGCGTTCATGTTGTAATCGACCTGGAGGTCGGAGACCTTGTTCCCGAGCGCATCGCGCATCGGCAGGGCGTCGGCCACGCGCGCCGTCGACGCGAAGTCGATGTGGAAGTAGCCCGTCTGCGGCACGAAGCCCTCGTCGGTGTAGAGCGCGTTCGCCTCGGCCAGGGTCGCCTTGAAGAACTGCTCCTGATCGACCTTGACCTCGACGTCGAGCACGTCGGCCGAGACCGCGTGAAGCGCGTAGTAGGCGTCTCGCTTGGGCAAGGTCGAGACGTTGACCACGCCAACGGCCGAGACCGGCACGCGGAAGCGCCGCCACTTGACGATCGGCCCCATGTTCACGTCGGCCTTGGTGCGCTGGGCGAGCGCCGTCAGGGTCGGGTTGGTCGCCGTGCCGGCGATATCGACCTCGACCTGGAAGGTCGCCACGTCCTTCATGCCCCAGGCCAGGCTATCCTCGCCCTGGGCCGAGCGACGCCAGCCCTCGGCGAAGAAGATCGGGAGAATGCCGGTCTGGAAGGCGCGGCCGTGATAGGCGTTGATCGCGAAGAGCTGCGCGGCGCTCATGGTCCGCTGCACCACGCCGTTGACCTTGACGCGGATCTCCGTGATCTCGGCTTCCATGTTGGTTTGGTTTGCGCCGCCGACCGTCCCGGTGCCGTAGGTCAGCCGGAGATGGTGATAGAGGCCGACGGTCGGAAGGTCGATCGTCGCGGTCGCGCCGGCGGCCACCGACGCGAAGGACGGCAGGGAGACGAGACGTCGGGACATGCCCTGCCCTCCTAGCTGTCGAAGCCCGAGATGGCGTTCGAAATGAAATCGTTGTCGCGGAGGGCGTTCATCAGGATGCCCGCGAGAACGATCGCGGGAATCGTGACGACAAGCCCGGTGATGAACTGCTTGGCGGTGGGCATGTTCAGGCGTCCTTGGATGGCACGAGAAGCGGTTTCAGCCCGATCTCCCAGATCGCAATGCCGATCACGCCCGCGAGGGCGCCCTGAAGAATGGTTTGGAGATTGAGCTTCATCGCTTCCAGCGTCTCAAGGAAACGCCAGATATCAACGGCGAATTGCAGCCTTTCCTATAGGAGTTTTTCGCCCTTTTCCTATAGGACGATTGCGCCCCTTTCGGACAATTCCGTTCTGGTAGAACAGATACTCATGGTCCCGAAGAGACCGGAGCTCATCGGCGTGCCGGGGGCCGAGGATTTGCAGGACTTCCTTTTGATCGGCCGCCCAGCCCAGCGGGAAAACATAGGTTTCAACCGCATTGCGCCGAAAGATCGAGTTGATTTGGGGCGCGCCCTGGGTAACGCCGATTATCTCGACGCCGAAGTGTCGCCCCTGGTTGCAGAGTTGCGTCATGCCGAAGAGCTCGGCCGGCAGGGAGTAGACCGGATAGGAGAGGTTCATTTCATCGACAACCAGGGTGATCTTGCGCTTGTCCTCGCCGCGCTTGTAGGCCGCTTGGAAGGCCATGAGGATCAACGCCACGCAATGGAGCTGCGCGGCCTCATAGGCGGCGTGCGGCACGAAGGCGATACGGAACCCCCCGCCCCATCCCTTGCGGAGCGCATCCCATAGCTCGCGGTTCTTGGTGACGCGGACCATTCCGGGCTCGGCGGAATACTCGTCGCAGGGGTCGAAGGTCACGAGACGACGGCATTTCTCGACGAGCTCCTTAACCTTGGTCGTCTTGCCGCTTCCCCGGCGGCCATAGACGGCGATCAGTCGGGCATCCTTGATCAACATCAGAGCACCGCGCCATCGACGGGGACCGGATCGGCAGGCGGCGGGGCGGCCGCCGGCGGCGTCTCGCCGGCGGGCTTGTCCGCCCGGGCCTGGCGCGCGGCCTGGCGCTCGGCGTTGAGCTCGACCATCACCGATCCGGCCAAACCGACGCCGAAGCCGCCGATCGCGATCGCGCGCTTCACCCACTTCCCCTCGTAGGTGATCATCCAGCGCAACCACGAGACCTCCAGGCAGATTTCATAGAGGGCGTCGGACGCCTCTCGCGCCGCCTGGTCTCCCGGGTCGATCTGTAGAGCTGCGAGCTGCGGGCGCTTCTGTAGCATCCGCAGAACATTCGGCGCGCCTATGAGCTGCCGGAAGCCGACGAAGAATTGATCGGGAGAGACCAGCTCCTTCCCGCCGAGCTCCTGGGGGATGGCATCGCCGCGGGCGGCGTCGGGCGGACCGTCGAGATCGGGAGCCGGGAACGGGTCGGCGGGAATCTCGATCCCCGAAATATGGAGCGGTTCACTCGAACCAGAGTGCATCGTCTCGCTCGCCGTCGGGCTCTCGCTCGGCGTCGGGTTTGTCGGAGTGTTCGGGGCGTGCGTCGTCACCGGCCGGAAGGTTTCCGCCGTCATTGGTTTCCTCCGATAGCGAGGGTTCGACCATGTCGAGCCGCTTCTTCGACGGCCCACGGCCCAGGAAGGTTCGGTCGCCGCAGTTGGGGCAGATCCTATGAAGCTGTGCCCATTTCTTCGGCCGCTTGGCCGCCGGGTTGCGTTGGCATTGCGTCACCTTGGCGTCGGGACATCCGCATTCCTTGCAGGTTTCGAAGCCGACAACTCGCGAAGGCATCGTTCGATCTCCGATACTCGGTTGTGGAGAGACACAAGAGCCTGTCGCGCGGTGAAAGCGGCCCGCCGGGCGCAGCTCGGCGTTTCGCCGAGCGTCGCCAATTGAAGCCGTTGCAAATCCTCGTCGAGGACGGCCAGGATTTTCGCCGTCCCTGTTTCACTGCTCATTGGGGAACCTCCAAATCGGCATAATCGGACTTGGCCCGGGACACCTTGGCCAGGTGCCCACGGTCCGACATCACGGACCTGCGGGCTTCTTCGAGGAAATCGGTAAGCGCCGCCGGCGAGAAGTTGCCGTTGGCGGCGACCACGGCGCGCCGCGCCGTCCCGGCGATCTGCGCCAAGAAGGTTTCCACCAGGGCGTCACGCCGGAGGGTCCGCACCCGGCCGAGCGGCGGCATTTCGTCGGCCTCGCCGGCGGCGCGCCAGGCGGCCGTCCAGAGCGGATGCATCGGCCAACGGCGGCGGTTGCTATCGGTCGGCGACGGCCGCGTGAGGCGGCGGGTCCATAGGGCCTCGGCGACCATTTCCGAGCGCGCCTTCTCAACCGCGCCAGGCTCCCGCAACCCTCGGGCCTTGAGATACTTCTTGCCGAACCGACACTCGACGCGCCAGACGTCCCGGGGCTTATCATCCGGCGGCCAATATCCCTCGCGGCCCCAGAGCTCCTTGATCCAGTCGGTTCCCTTGACCTCGGATATCTCCAGCCCCTTGTCGTACACCGACACCTGGAGCCCGTGCTTAGAGCCGACGGTCAGGGTCTCCCCTCGCCCGCGCGACCAGAGATCGAAATGACCTTCGGTCCGCCGCTTGACCGAAGAATGCGAAACCATCTGTCCCGCCAAGCCAGGCGTGAACTCGCGCGTGAAGTCGGGGCAATAGAGATCAACCGCGTAGTCGGCGCGGACCACCGCGCAACGCGGGCCATCCTTCGGCGTACAGGCCCGATCGAGGGCCACCCAGGCGCGGTCCTGGAGGTCTCGCAAGCCGACGGTCCAGAGTGCATGAGACAGATAGCGCACCTTCACGGCGTTCATCTCTCGATCGAGGGCAAACATGAACAGGAAGTCGGGGCCGCCGGCGACGTGGGAATACCCTTTCACGCCGGTTCGCCAAACGCGCATCGGCTCGTCGGTGATCGTGATCGGAATTTCCTGATCGAGCGCCTTGGCCTTTTCCTGCGCCCGGCGCAGCGCCCCTTCGAGCGCCAGGTTGGGCTTGAGACAGAAGGTTTCCTCCCAACTATCCCAGCCTCTCGCAAGTATTGTCGCGTACCCTGGTTCCGGGTCTATACAACGGCGGGTTGCGAGGGGTCGGTTTTCCCGTTGCGGCAACGACTTAGGTTCATTTCGTGTACGCCCAACCCCCCCTGTTAGACGCGGGGGGCTAAGCGGCTCGATAGGCCGCTCGCTCATCGGTTGTATCCTTGACGCTTGCGGGGGAAGTAAAACGTCGCTCGAATGACTTCGGATACTATGTGTTCCGAAGATAAGTGCGATAAGAAATGCAATAAATGGAACAGTATAAAGAAAATACTTATAGCGTTTCATATCGCTATACTTCTTTGAATACATGAGGGGTTAACAAAACGGGCCGGAGACGCCCCGCAACGTCTCCGGCCCCATGCGGCCTACGCCGGCACAAAACGGCCGTGAGCACGCCGCCGCTGCTCGCTCGCCGCCACCGTTGGCTCCAGGTCGAGCCCGAGGCGGTGACGGATTTCGAATTTCCCGCGATTAAGCTCGCCGGCGAAGACTCGAATGATGGCCGCCAACAGAACCTCGTTCGGCGTGGCGAGATCGCCTTCGATCTTCGAGATGTAGGATCGCGAAACGCCCAGCATGAAGGCTAGCGCGCGTTGGGTGAGGCGCGCGTCGAGGCGCAGGTTGCGGAAACGGTCGCCAAAGGTCGGGTGCATGAACATCTCCTAGAACGGGATTTCGTCGTCGAGCTCGGGCGGGGTCGCCGGCGGCGCGGCGGGCTCCTGGACGGAAGCGCCGGCGGCCGATGCCGGCGCGCCATCGTCGCGGCGGGCGTCGAGCAAGAGCAGATCGCCGCCGAAATTCGGGACCACGATTTCCGTTGTCCATCGGTCGATCCCCTGCTTGTCGGTCCACTTGTGGGTCGCAAGCCGGCCCATGAAGTAGGCCCGCGAGCCCTTGCGCAGGTATTCCTCGGCAACCCGGGCAAGGGTCTGATTGAAGATCACGACGCGATGCCACTCGGTCTTTTCGTGGGTGACGCCGTCCTTCTTCCACTTGATCGAGGTTGCGACCGACAGCGAGACCACCTTCTCGCCGGCGCTCGTATGTCTGATCTCGGGGTCGCGCCCGAGGTTCCCGATGAGCTCCACTCGGTTCAACATGCTCGGTTCCTTTGCCATGTCGCCAGGGACGTTCGGCGCTTCGCGCCGCGCAGCTCTGGGTTTCGAGAGGGCGAAGGCCCGGGGCGCGCTCCCGCACAACCCCGCGCCCTCTCCAAATCCCCGCCGGTAGCTGCGAACACCCGACGGGGCAAAGCTCGGTCCCTGGGCCGAGCGGGCGGCGGTGCCCATGGATGAAAACACCGCCGCCCTTCCCGGCGACAGGGAGGCCCCCGATGGACGACAGGGGCGCGGACACCATAGATGGCGTCTCGTGTCACATTACAAAACTACATGTGGGGGAGTTGTCAAGTGCCTCGATAGACCTATACGATCTTCGCACTGGCGACAGGGAGAGGGATATGGAACCGAAAAACCTTGATTGGTATCTGGATGAGGCTAAGCGCGTCGGGCTCTATAGGTCGGACGGACAGCTTAGCAAAGCGCTTGGAGTGACAAGAGCTACCATCAGCGCCTATAGAAACCGGCGGCAATGGCCATGCGACGACGCCATGATCAAGATCGCCGAGATAGCGGGTCTCGATCCCTATAAGGCGCTGATGGATTTGAATGCTTGGCGCGCCACGACGCCTGCTGTCCGCACCGCCTATCGTCGTCTCGCCGAGCTGGTCGGCGGCACCATGGCGGCGGTTCTTATAGGGGCGTTCCTATCGAGCGGGGCCGCGAACGCCATAGGAACGGACCGCGCGGAACGCTATGCGAACAGGGAAACCGCCTCGGGGCCAGATTCTATCACTTATGCGACAATTGTATTCGGGGTCATCCGAGCCGAATGGCCGTGAGCG
>CAZHDF010000116.1:0-11170 GCA_964531525.1 uncultured Alphaproteobacteria bacterium
GTGGCTGCAAATCCGCGACCGGCGCACGCACGACGGCGGCACCGTCATCGTCCAGACCGATATCACCGCCCATAAGCGGGCCGAGAAAATCCTGTATGCGGCGAAGGAACGGGCCGAGTGGGCGAACCGGGCCAAATCCGAATTCCTCGCCAATACCAGCCACGAGCTGCGAACGCCGCTGAACGCCATCATCGGTTTTTCGCAGATCATGGAAAACGAGATGTTCGGAAAACTCGGCAACCCGCGCTACGTCGAATACGCGACGAATGTGCGCGAGAGCGGGGAGCACTTGCTTGCCGTCGTCAACGATCTCTTGGACCTTTCGAAGATCGAAGCCGGCAAAATGACGCTCTCCGACGAGTCGATCGAGGTCGCCGGGGCCGTGCACTCCGCCTGGAATCTAGCGAAGGAACGGGCGAGGGGATTGCGGTTGACGGCGGATATCAATGTTCCCGACAGCCTACCGCTTCTGCGCGCCGACAGGCGCATGCTGCAACAGATTCTGCTGAACTTCCTGTCCAACTCGGTCAAGTTCACCCCGGCGGGAGGGCGGATCGAGATTACGGGAGAGATCGATGGCGACGGTTGCCTGATCATCCGAATCGCCGATACCGGCATCGGCATGACGGAAGAGGACCTCGAGCGGGCGTTCGAGCCCTTCGGCCAGAGCGGCGGCGCGCTGACCAGGAATTGCGAGGGAACGGGCCTCGGCGTTCCATTGTCCAAGTCGTTGATCGAGCTCCACGGTGGCTCCCTGGGGATCGACTCCGAGTTCGGCGTCGGAACCACGGTGACCATTCGTTTTCCCAGGGACCGAATCGTCCCCGGGACGTGAGAATCATCTCGGCCCGGCGCGCGCCTACCGGGGTTCGGAAGAACCGAATCGAACTCCGGGTTGCGCGGAGCGAATATAATTTCCCCTTATTAACTTAATCTTAGCTCGAATCTTCTTCAGTCGTAGGACGCGGGACCAGTTTCCGATGCCGTCGGAGCGCCCATGCCATGCACGGTGGGGCGCGCGACGAAAGAGAACGCGATCTCGACGGCCGCGCCGCGCGCGAACCGATCGAAATCTTCTCCGCCGGCATCCGCGCGGCCTGGCCCCGAAGCAACCGATGACGAAAAGCGGAACCGGGGGGTGACCGCGGGTGGGAGTTCGGCGTATTGGCGCTGATCGAATGGCAGGATAGCTACAACGTCGGCGTCCCGGTGCTCGACGAGGATCACCGGGTGCTGGCCGAGCTCATCAATCAACTCGACGACATGGTCGCCACGGGCGGCCGGCGCGACGACTTCTCCCGACTGCTGAACGAGCTCGACGGCTACGTGGCGCTTCATTTCCGCCGCGAGGAGCTGCTGATGGCCAATTACGGCTACACGGGCGCGGACAACCAGGCGGCCGCGCACGGGCATTTCGAGACGCTCGTCAAGGACGCCTGCGCGCGGTTGGGCGCGGACGACGCGGCGATCGACGCAACCCTACCGGGGGCCCTCAAGACTTGGCTCATGGACCACATCCTCAAGAGCGACATGCGCTACAAGTCGTTCTTCGAGGACGTGATGGCCGGCCAGTACCCGCGCCCCTCGGAAGGGGTGTTGGGCCGTGTCCTCACCTTTCTCGGCACCGTGCGCGGGCGACTATACGGCGTGACGGCGCTGCTGGTCGGCGGACTCGTCGGCATCGCCGCCTACGGCGTCGTCAGCATGGCCGAGCAAGCGGACGTGTCCCTTCAGGCGCGCGAACTGCTGACGCGCGTGGAATCCCGGGATCTTCCCCTCGTCAAACGGATCAATGCGATCCGCTTCGACATTCTGCAGGTCCAGCAGTGGCTTTCCGACGTCTCGGCGACGCGCGGGCAAAGCGTTCTCGACGACGGCTTCGCCAACGCGGCCGATTACGCCGACGCGTTCACCCGCGACGCCGCCGAGGCGCGCGCGATCGCGCAAGAGCTCGGCCTCGGCGAAATCGTGACCAAACTCGACCGCGTCGAGCGAATGTTCGGCCCCTACTACGAGGCCGGCAGGGTCACGGCCGAAGCCTACATGTCGGGTCGGACGGTACTCGGCAACGCGCATATGAGCGCCTTCAACACCACCGCCGAGGCGTTGACCGACGAGGTCGATCACTTGGTCACGCTCATCGAGGGCGAGATCGGGCGCAAGGTCGAACAGGTCAACCGCGTGGCCACCGCCGTGGACACCCAGCTCAACCACACGAACGCGGTCTTCGGCGCCTTGATGGCGATCGCGGTCGCGGTCGGTCTGTTGAGCTGGCGCTTCATCCATCGCCTGATCGCGGCGCTCGGCGCCATCGGACTGACCACCACGCGGGCGGTCTTCGGCGTGGAAGATACCGAGTTTCCGGCCCTCGCCGACCCGCGCGACGATATCGGCCGCGTCGCGCTCGCGGTCAAGACCTATCGCGACCAGAACGTCCTGGTGAACACGGTACTGCGCCAATACATCGGCGCGCGCAAGCAGGCCGAGCAGGAACTTCGGCTGGCGCGGGAGAAGGCGGAAAACGCCAACCGCACCAAGTCCGAGTTCCTCGCCAACATGAGCCATGAGCTGCGCACGCCGCTCAACGCGATCATCGGCTTCTCGGAAACGATCACCAGGGAAACCTTCGGCCCCGTCGGTAATCCGAAGTACTTGGAATACGTGGGCGACATTCACGCCTCGGGCCAGCATCTTCTCGAGCTGGTCAACGACATTCTCGATCTGTCGAAGATCGAGGCCGGAAAGCTGACGCTCCACGAGGAGGACGTGGACCTGACGCGAGTGCTGCGCCGGTGCTTCACCCTGATCGCGGGGCGGCTGGAGGAAGGCGGTCTCGTGCTCGACCGACGAATCCCGCGCGATCTGCCCCATCTGCGCGCCGACAAGCGCATGTTCAAGCAGATTCTCATCAACCTGCTCTCGAACGCGACCAAGTTCACCGAGCCCGGCGGCGCGATCACGGTGACGGTCGAGACGCCTCCGGGCGAAGGGCTCGTCCTCGCGATCGCGGATACCGGTATCGGCATCGCGCCCGAGGACATTCCGAAGGTCATGGCCCCCTTCGCCCAGGTCGACGGCGCGCATAGCCGCCGCTACGAGGGAACCGGGCTGGGCCTGCCGCTCGCGAAGTCGCTCGTCGAGCTGCACGACGGCTCGATGACCCTGGAGAGCACGGTGGGCAAGGGTACAAGCGTCACGATCCGCTTCCCCGCGCGCCGGATCGTGACCGTCCGCGACGCGTCGAGCCCTTCGCCCGAGCGAAGCGACAAGCGATCCGGCGGCGCGCTTTCCTCGTAACGCCCGGCTGCCCGGCCGGAGCCGACGCGCGCCTCAGAGCACCGCTTCGATCAGGAAGGGACCCGGAGTGGCGAGGCCGCGGGCGAGGAGATCGGCGAATTCCTCGGCCGTCGTGGCGCGCCCTCCCTCGACCCCCATGCCGCGCGCCATCGCCACCCAGTCGAGGTCGGGGCGGCCGATTTCGAGCATGTCGAATGCCTTGCGGCCCGGGTTCTCGGCGCCGACGTTGGCGAGCTCGTGCTTGAGGATCGCGTAAGTCCGATTGGCGAACACCACCGTCGTGACGTCGAGGCCCTCGCGCGCCTGGGTCCACAGCGCCTGGAGCGTGTACATGCCGCTGCCGTCGCCTTCGAGGCAGATCACCTTGCGGTCGGGGCAGGCGACCGCCGCGCCGGTCGCGAGCGGCATGCCGATGCCGATCGAGCCGCCGGTGACCTGCAACCAGTCGTGCGGCGGCGCGCCGGCGGTCAGCGTCTTGACGGGCAGGCCCGAGGTGATCGATTCGTCGGCGACGATCGCGTTCTCGGGCAGCAGCGCGCCGAGCGCCGCGCCCACCGCCTCCGGATCGAGCGGGCCGGTCGGCGGCGAGGGCCGCGCGAGCGCCTGGGTCGGCGGCGGCGTGGCAGGCGCGCCGAGCGCGTCGGCGAGCGCCTCGAGGGCGAGAATCCCGTCCTCGTGAGGGGTCGAAAGGCAGTGGATCGCGCACTCGGGCGGCGCCAGCCGGCTGGGTTTGCCGGGATAGGCGAAGAAGGCGACCGGGTCCTTGGCGCCGACCAGGATGATATGGCGCAAACTCGCGAGCTGGGCGAGTGCCTGGTCGACCGGATAGTGGAGGCGCTCGACGACGACTCGCCCCGCGCCGCGCTCGAGACGCGCGTTCGAGGTTTGGCACATGAGGCGCGCGCCGGTGGCGGCGGCGATCCTTCCGGCGGCATCGAGTCCGCGCGCGCGCAGCGCCCGACCGGTCATCAGGATCGCCGTCGGCGCGCCGGTCCGAAGCGCGACCGCGGCGGCGTCGACCGCGGCTTCGGCCGGCGGCGGCGCGGGCGCCGGCTCGGGCACCGCCACCGGCCCGCCCGCCGCGCCCCAAGCGACGTCGGCGGGCAGGATCAGCGTCGCGACCGTGCCCGGCGCGCGGCGCGCGGCGCTGATCGCGGCGGCCGCGTCGCGGGCCACCCAGCGCGGGTCCGAGGCGGTGCAGATCCAGCTCGACACCGGACGCGCGAAGCCCTCGATATCGGCGGTCAGCGGCGCGTCGTGGCGGCGGTGATAGGTCGCGTGGTCGCCGATCACGTTGACCACCGGCGAACGCGCGCGGCGCGCGTTGTGCAGATTGGCGAGCCCGTTGGCGAGCCCCGGCCCGAGGTGAAGAAGCGTCGCCGCCGGCTTGTCGGCCATGCGAGCGTAACCGTCGGCGGCGCCGGTCACCACGCCCTCGAACAGGCCGAGCACGCAGCGCATGCCCGCGACCCGATCGAGCGCGGCGACGAAATGCATCTCCGATGTGCCGGGGTTGGTGAAGCAGACGTCGATTCCCGCGCCAAGCAGCGTGCGGGCGAGACTTTCGGCGCCGTTCATGCGCGGCGCGGCGGCGCGGGTCGGCGCGGGCTCAGCCATGCGCCCGCCCCGCTACGCGAGGGGAAATATGGTCCCGTGAAAAGTCCATGTCGGCGATAAGCTCCGCTCTTGCGCGCGCCGCCACCGGGGCGGCGCGATCGCGAAACCTTCCCATATTCCCGCATCGGCGACACCCATAAGAAATCTAATCCTCGGCATTACTTTTTCTTGTCCCGGCGCGGCGTCTCGCGCTCATCGGAGGGACACGCTATGATCGCCGCGATGGCTCGCGTGTTATGCGCCTGGGAGCTCGGCGGCGGCACCGGGCATCTCTACCGGCTGGCGGCGGTCGCGAACGGCCTGCGCGCGCGCGGGCACGAGGTGGTGTTCGCGCTCCGCGATCTGGCGCGCGCCGCGCCGATCCTCGGCGGCGACCACGCGGGCATCCTTCAAGCCCCGGTCTGGCTGCATCCGTCGACGCTTCCGCCGGCGGCGAACTATGCCGAACTGCTCAACCGCGTCGGTTATCTCAATGCCGGACCGCTCGCGACGCTGACCGGCGCCTGGGCGCGACTGCTCGACGCGGTTGCCCCGGACCTCCTGGTCGCCGATCACGCGCCGACGGCGTTGCTCGCCGCGCGGCTCGCGGGGCTCAAGCGCGCCACGGTCGGCACCGGCTTCATGATCCCGCCGCCGGTCTCGCCCCTGCCCTCGATCCAGCCCTGGCAGGCGTTCGCGCCCGAGCGCCTCGCCCGCGCCGAGGCCGGCGTGCTCGACCGCGTCAACCGGGCGGTGGCGGCCCTGGGAGGTACGCCCCTCTCCCGGCTCGCCGACATCTTCGAGGGCTGCGAGCCGCTGCTCTGCACCGTCGCCGAGCTCGACCATTACGGCCCCCGCGCCGGCGCGCGCTACATCGGGCCGCTGGTCGCCCCGACGCGACGCGACGCGGTCCGCTGGCCGAAGGGCGACGGGCCCCGCGTATTCGTCTACTACCGCGCGCGCCATGCGGGGTTCGCGGCGCTGTTCGACGCGCTCGGCAAGCTCGGCGCGAGGGTCGTCGCGGTGGTCGACGACGCCGACGAGGCGGTGATCCGCCGCCACGCCGCGCCAAGCGTCGCGATCACGCGCGACCATCTCGATCTCGCCGCCGCCGCGCGCGAGGCGCGCTTCGCGATCTGCCATGCGGGCCACGGCGCGGTGATCGAACTGTTACGCGGCGGCTGCCCGGTGCTGATGCTCCCGGTGGTGGTCGAGCAGGCGCTGCTCGCCCATCGGGCGGCGCGGGCGGGGCTCGGAGTCGCCGTCGGCGCGCGTCGGCCCGCGGACGAAATCGCGACCGCCGTGGCGCGGATGCCGGAGGTGCCGGCGCTCGCCGAAAACGCGCGCGCCTTCGCCGCGCGCCACGCCGGGCACGACCCCGAGCGCGCGGTCGGTCGCGTCGCCGAACGGCTCGAGGCGCTCGCCGGCGACGCGATCAGGGCATGATATGTTTAAGTTGCGCCGGCCCACTCCCCCGCCCGGCCACTCACGGGATCGTAGGATATGGGTGGCCGGGCGGGGGAGTGGGCCGGTGCCGATTCGATGCAAAAACATCATGCCCTAGGGAAGCAGGCGCAGAAGGGTGATCTGGTCGGGAAGCCCCGTGACCTTGATCTTCTCGGCGCGCTGGAACGCCTCGATCCCGACCCGCGTGTTGGGGCCGAACAGGCCGTCGGCCTCGCCGAAATAGAAGCCGCGATCGGCTAGCGCGACCTGCGCGCGGCGCAGCACCTCGCGGTAGACGGTGACCGATTCCTTGCCGCTCGTGGCCTTCACGCGCTCGCTCACGGTCTTGAGCCGGGTGGGCATGAGCGAGTTGGCGAGCCCGGCGGCGGCGGCATAGAATTTCTGGTCCCGGTTCTTCTCGCAATAACGCTCGATCGCGCGCAGGAGAATCTCGGTCCGCTCCCAGGAGACGACGTCGTAGGTGTCGTCGGTGAACTGGTTGAACGCCGAAAGATAGCCCTGGAGCCAGCCGACGAAGACGAAAACCGATTTCGACTTCTCGGCGCGCAGATCGACGAACTTGCCGCAGCTCGCGACGCCCGCGCCCTTGACCGCGAAGCGACCCTCGCTATCGGCGGCGCGGGCGGGCGCGACGACCAGCGCCGCGGCGACCAGCAGGGCGGCGAGAAGAAGCCTCGGCGGCGAGGGGCGATCGCGTCTCATTCGGCCGGATCTCCATCGGGGGGCGGATCGTCTCCCGCGTCGGCGTCGATGAACCGGAGATCGTCGACCAGCACGTTGAACGCGACCGAAATCCGCGTGCCCGCGCCGGCGAAGGGGTGGACGAGGTGATTGAGCCAGCTTGGAAAAATCACCATCAACCCGGGACGCGGACGAATCGTGTAGCGAAGCTCGAACGGACCGTTCGGCAGACTGATCATGTTGGCGCCGAGCCGCGGGTCGAGAAGCTCGAGCTCGCCGTTGAGGCGCCGTCCCGCCTCGGGCGCGCCGTCGTCGACGTAATAGACCCCCGACCAGGTATTCGCCGGGTGATTGTGGACATTGTGGTAATGGCCGTCGCGCATGACGTTCGCCCAGGCGAGCATGCGGTAGGTCGCGCGGAAGCGCCGCGATCGCACCCGCGCGAGCGCGTTGCGCGTGACCTCGACGGCGACCCGGCGCACGCGATCGTGCAGCGTCTCGACCGCCGGCGACTCCCAAGAGAAGAGATCGAGCTCGGAATGCCAGCCGCCCAGGTTGCTGCGCGTCATGCCGCCGTCGGAGGCGGCCTCGCGGTCGAGGATCAGCGCGCGCAGATCGGCGTTCAGCGCCTCGCTATCGGGCCAGGGATAAGTGACGATGGGCGTCGGGAAGGCGTTGACCCAATGCTTCCTGATCGCGAGGTCGGGCTCTTTGTCGGTCATGTCGCGCTCCCCGGCGGGTCATGGCGGTCCGCGGCGCGGGCCCGACGTCGGGTCGGTGCCGGCTCGGGATTAGTTCCGCTCGGCGATCTCATCGCGCGGGAAGGAAAGACCGAGGTCCTCCCAGAAGGTCGCCACCTCGTTGACCACGCGTTCGGCCGCGTCCTCCTCGGCCTTCTCGAAAGCGGGCTTGTCGGCGACCTTGAAGGCCTCGGGCTCGAGGTCGGCGCCGAAGGCCTGGTAATAGTCCTTGACCACGCCGGTCATGTATTGCTCGCCATAGGGAACGATTCGCGCCGTCTTCATGCGCGGGATTCCGGCGAGCGCGAGCTGGAAGTGGAACCGCTTCCAATAGTCGAGCATGACTTCGATATAGGGCCGCGCGGCGACCTCCTTCTCGTTGAACCCCCAGCGAACCCAGTCGTCGAGCGCCCAGCGCTCGATCGCGCTGCGCACCGCGAACTTGCGGTTCTCGGGCATGCCACCCGACTTCTCGAGCGTCGAACGGATCATCGACAGTGGATGACGGAGCGTGATCAGGTAGTTCGAATCGGTGCCGAACAGCTCCTCGACCAGCGGGAAGTTATAGACCGCCTTGGTCATCTTCTTCGGCACGACGACGCCGCCCTGATAGGCGAGGCGGCCGTGCTCGGTGAAGTAGATCTCGACCATGGTCAGGTATTCGGCGACCTGCAACAGGCTGTTGGTGTAGACGTTGCCGCGGTTGCGGAACGACAACAGCGCGAAATGCGGGAAGCCGTCGTGGGCGAGCGCATTCTGAACGCCCGTGTAGTCGAGGCCCACGGCCCTGAAGAGCTGCTTGGTGAGATAGGTGCCGCCGGTGCGCGGAATGCCGATCACGAAGAAGAACCGGAAGCGTCGAAGCCGTTGCAGGGTCTCGGGGCGTCCGGTCAGGATCTCCTTGAAGAAGCGATAGGACTGGACGATCCGCTCGCGGCCCTCGGGCTGCGCCATGACGTATTTCGCCTTCTTGGCGATATCCGCATAGCGCCCCTTGTCGCTGACGAGTTCCTCTTCCTCCTGGGCATACCAGCGACCGGCATGGTGCTTTTCGCCGCTCAGCGTGGCGTGCAGGAATTCGATGAACGCGGGCGATGCGGGTAGCTCGACATCGGTCAGCGTCAGCGTCAGTCCCATGACCTCTCCTTACCCCGCAAAGGCGAAGATTCGTGAGGACCGTACCGACGATTCGTTCAGAAAGTCTGAACGAGTCTCAGGTAGAGGGTGTTCGCATCGACGGTCGGCGAATTGTAGTCCCCGACGGGCCAGGCGACGTCGAACCGCAGCTTGCTTTCGCCGACCTTGGTGAAGTTCGACGAGAGCTCGAGTCCCAATCCGACCGAATAGAGATGGCTGTCGGCGACCGCGCCTTGCTCGCGGTTGAACGCGATGCCGCCGTCGAAGAAGGGTCCACCCTTGACCTTCCAGTCGAACCCGCCGGCGTTGCCGTTGAAGAACTCGTGGTCGTACTGGACCGAGAACTGCATCCCCGAATCGCCGGTCGATTCGGCCGGCTCGAAGCCGCGAATGCTGTTGTAGCCGCCGAGCACGAAGAGATCCGACGACAGCACCGTATCGCTCGCCCACTGGCCCGAGATCTGCGCCTTCAAGACGCCCCGCGGGTTGGGCCGCAGGTTGACATAAAGGAATGGCTGGATCAGCCAGGCGGTCGGGTCGCCCTCGGCGCGCGTGTTGCCGACGTCGCCCTGGTCGGACGAGCCGAGAATATCGACCCCCTTCACGCCGCGCAGGAAGCCGTAAACGATCGCGCTCGGATAGCGGACCGTATAGGCGCCCTCGACGAAGACCTGGCGAATATCGTCGTCGGTCTCGGAGGCGCCGGCGAGGAACGAGCGGTGCTGGCGCGCCTGAAGGCCCGTGCGCACCTCGATCCTGCGGCGGCGCATGTTGAGCAGCACGCTCGAGAAACCGGCCTCGGCGATATCGGTCTTGCCCGTGGCGTCGAGCGCCGCGAGTCGGCCGCCGACGTCGATGTCGCTGTGGACGTAGCGCAGATCGAGCATGATATTGCGGATGCCGATCGGCAGCTTGGCGACGCCCTGGGCCGTCCAGGTGCCCTCGTCGGTGACGTCGAAGTCGGCGTTCAGGCTCTCGCCCAGATGGAACAGGTTGCTTTTTTCGAGGTTGATCGCCGCGACCCGGTCGCCGGTCAGCTCGGAGCCGTAATTGTCGAGGCTGATCTGCTGCGAATCATCGCGCGCCGGCTTGACGTTCAGGGTCAGATCGGTGGTTCCGACCTCCTCGCCCGGCTGGAGGTTGAGCGTCGCGTCGACGTTGCCGAGATCGTTGATGTCGTTGACCGTCGATTCGACCGGCGCCTCGCGGAAAATCTCGCCGCTCTTCAGGCGGCTGGTCAGCGCGCGCACCAGGAAGGGGCGCAGAACGCCCTCGTTGCGCACGTCAATCTTGCCGATGCGCGCCTCGAAGACCTGGATATCGAGGATGCCGTCGGTAAGATCCTGCGGCGGCGTGACGACGCGAACCAGGATGTAGCCCTTGTCGAAGTAGAGCTTGGAGACGTCGAACTTGAGCTGCGCGATTTCGCCCCGGGTTACCGGCCGATCGAGATACGGCGCGGCGATCGCCTGAAGGTCGCCCTCGTCGAACACGGTCACGCCCGAGAATTGTACTCCCGTCAGGGTCGCGACGACCTCGTTGGCGCGCTCGACCTCCTCCTGGGTCGGCTGACCGGGCTGCACCTGGAGTCGCTCGTTCTCGACCCCGGCCGGGACCTCGGCGGGCTTCTTCTCGATCACGCCCGGAAGACGCTGCGTCTGCGCCCACGCGGCCCCCGTCATCGCCACGACGACCAGCGCGCTCGCGGCGGCGGCGAGCACCGAACGGCGAAGCCCACGGCGATTACCGAGCCTGGCGCAGCAGGACTGAAGTGCAATCATCGACACAACCCCCGTCACATCGCGTTTTGCCCACATCGCATCCGCGATCGATCTCATTACCCGCTCCAATCCATCTCCGACGGAACGGCCGGGAACGCTAACGGATTACGGTTAACGATCCCTTCCACTCGAAAACGCGCCGGAGTCTTCCCATGAACGGTCTTCCCACGAACGCGCTTCCGTTGTCTTCGTTGATGAGGCCGCGTTCGACCGAACCGGCCCCGATATCGACTCCCTCCACGAACCTTCAGGCGGCGACGCCCAACGCGCCCGCCGCCATCCGTCTACGCCTTTCCGGCGGGTTCCGCCGCCGGCAGAAACGGGCCCCGCCCGGGGAGCGATCGGCCGGGCTTCCCCGGCCGCGCGCCCCCGCGGGCGGTGCGCTAGCACAACATAGCGTGATGACGTTTTCCCGTCATGCCCTTTGTCTTGTCCGTCACGCAAGCCACGCGATCCGTCTCCCCGCCCTAG
>CAZHDF010000117.1:0-10967 GCA_964531525.1 uncultured Alphaproteobacteria bacterium
CCTTCGCCGAGATCGTCGAGGAGCACGGCTTCGCCTTCATCGGCCCGACGCCCGACCATATTCGCCTGATGGGCGACAAGATCGCCGCCAAGGCGGCGATGCGCGACCTCGGCGTGCCGATCATCCCGGGCTCGGGCGGGACCGTGGACGATCCCGAGCAGGCGGCCCATTTCGCCCGCGAGGTCGGCTATCCGATCGCGCTCAAGGCGGTCTCGGGCGGCGGCGGCAAGGGCATGAAGGTGGTCGCGGACGAGAGCGAGATGGCCGCCGCCATGGCCAACGCGCGCGCCGAATCGAAGGCCGCCTTCGGCGATGATTCGCTTTATGTCGAGAAATACCTCGCCCATCCGCGCCATATCGAGATCCAGATCGTCGCCGACATGTACGGCGCGGTGGTCCATCTCGGCGAGCGCGACTGCTCGATCCAGCGACGCCATCAGAAGCTGATCGAGGAAGCTCCCTCGCCGGCGCTCAACGCCGACGTGCGCGCCGCGCTCGGCAAGACGGTGGTCAAGGCGGTCAAGAAGCTCGGCTACCGCGGCGTCGGCACGGTCGAGTTCCTTTACGAGGACGGCGGGTTCTACTTCCTCGAGATGAATACCCGCCTCCAGGTCGAGCACCCCGTGACCGAGATGGTCACCGGCATCGACCTGGTGCGCGAGCAGATCCGCATCGCCGCCGGCGCGCCGCTCGGCTATGCCCAACGCGACATTCGCACGGCGGGCCATTCGATCGAATGCCGGATCACCGCCGAGAACCCCGAGACATTCACCCCGTCGCCGGGACGCATCACCAACTATCACGTGCCCGGCGGGCTCGGCGTGCGGGTCGATTCGGCGCTTTACGCCGGCTGCATGGTGCCGCCGCTCTACGACAGCCTGATCGCCAAGGTCATCGTCCACGGCGGTAGTCGCAACGAATGCCTGATGCGGCTGCGGCGCGCGCTCGGCGAATACGTGATCGACGGAATCGAAACCACGATTCCGCTCCACCTGCGCATCATCTCGGAAACCGATTACGTCAACGGCGCCTACGACGTGACCTGGCTCGAGGAGCTTCTCGGCCTTTCGAAATGAGCGACGCGGCATTCGAGCTGACGCCCGAAATGCTGCTCCGCGCCTATGCCTGCGGCCTGTTCCCCATGGCCGAGTCGCGCGACGATCCCGAGCTGTTCTGGGTCGATCCCGATATGCGCGGGATCATTCCGCTCGACCGCTTCCACGTTCCCCGCAGGTTGGCGCGGCGCGTCCGCCAGGGCCCCTACGACATCGCCGTCGACCGGGCGGTGGAAGAGGTGATCCGCGCCTGCGCCGAGGAACGCGACGAGACCTGGATCAACGACCAGATCATCGATCTCTACGTCGCGCTCCACGGCCTGGGCCATGTTCACAGCGTCG
Source organism: uncultured Alphaproteobacteria bacterium (assembly GCA_964531525.1). GTDB lineage: Bacteria > Pseudomonadota > Alphaproteobacteria > JAAXGF01 > JAAXGF01 > CAYYWV01. The sequence continues at coordinate 1,398 of CAZHDF010000117.1, forward strand.
AATGCTGGTGCGAGGGGGCGCTGGTCGGCGGGCTTTACGGCGTCGCGCTCGGCGGCGCGTTTTTCGGCGAAAGCATGTTCACCCGCGCGCCCGACGCCAGCAAGATCGCGCTGGTTCACTTGGTCGACCGCCTGCGGCGCGGCGGCTTTCGCCTGCTCGACACCCAGTTCGTCACCGCGCATCTCGAAACCTTCGGCGCGATCGAGGTGCCGAGGGCGCGCTATCACGCCCTGCTGCGCGAGGCGCTCGCGGTCGAGGCGACGTTCTACCCCGACGACGACGGCGGTTCGGGAACCGGTGGCGGGGGCAGCGGCGAGGGCGCGTCGGGCAGCCCCGGAACCTCGCCCACCCGGCAATCGAGCACCCAGACGTCGTAGACCGGGTGCTCGAGCGCCGAGAGCGCCGGGCTCGACGCGAACATCCAGCCGACGAACAGCTCGACCGGCGGCTCGCCCGGCTTGATGTCGACGATTTCGAGGAAGGCGGCGCTTTCGGGCGTGTCCTCGGGCGGCGCCTTGTAGCATCGCCTGACCGTGATCTGGAGGGTGCCGAACTCGGCCGTCTCGCCGACCGGCACGTCGATCTCGGAGACCCGCGCGGTCACCTTGTTGAGCCCCTGGAGCACCGCGACCCGACCCTCGATCGCGCGAACCGGGCGGCCGGACGCGAGGATCATCGCCAGGGCGACCAGGACGGACGCAGCAACGCGGGCGATCATTTCTGGAACGGCTTGTCGAGCGCGTCGATCACCTCGTGAAGGACCGCGCGAACCTGCGCCTCGTCGCAGCCCATCAGGACCGCATCCTCGAGCGCCTCCTGGCACAGGTCGCGAATCTCGTCGATGTTCTCCTCGAGGACCTTGAGCTTCTCGACGCAGGAGACCAGCGTGCCGTCGGGCGCGCGCCAGACGCGCTTGAGTCCGGGTTTGGCGGGTTTATCGGTCATTTCCGGTCCTCCGGGCGCCAAGCGCGCAGGCGAAGGCGCACGTAATCGAGCACCCAGCAACCGTCCGCATCCAGCAGGCGCGGGCGCAACGCCCGGGCGACCTCGGCCTTGAGCGCCGGACGCTCGGCCTCGGGCAACGCGGCGAGGAAGCTTTCGGCGAAGGTATCGAGCCAATCCTCGACCGGGCCGGGCAGCGGCGTCGGGCGGGGATGAAGGCCGATGCGCTCGACTCGGAAGCCGCGCGCCTCGAGCAGCGCGCGATAGGCGTCCTCGGTCGGGAAATACCAGGGCCAGATCGCCGCGACGTCGACGCCGTGCCGCGAGAGCGCCGCATCAAGGGCCTCGGCCACCGCGGCGATGTTGCCCGCGCCGCCGAACTCGGCGACGAAGCGTCCGCCGGGGTCGAGCGCGCGCCAGATACCGTCGACCACCGCTTCGGGCCGGCGCATCCAGTGGAGCGCCGCGTTCGAGAATACGGCGTCGAACCCGCCGCCGAAGCCGAGCGCCTCGCCGTCGCCGAGGCGCGCGTCGACCCCGCGCGCCCGCGCCGCCGCCACCATGTCCGGCGAGGCGTCGAGGGCGAGCACCCGGGCGCCGCGCGCCGCGATCTCGGCGGCGAGCACGCCGTCGCCGCAGCCGAGGTCGAGCACCCGCTCGCCCGGGCGCGGATCGAGCAGGTCGACCAGCGGGGCGCCGAGGTCGCTCACGAACCGGGCGGTGCGCGCATAACGCCCGGCTTGCCAACTCTGACGAGGTCTCGGCGCGGCCATGCTCCCGGCCAAGCTAGTTTCCGGACCCCGACCCGCCGCCGCTGCTATTGCCGCCGCCGCTGCTCAGGTTATAGATCACCTTGCCAAGCAGGCCTTCGAGGTTGACCGACGACTGGGTGAACTTGATCTCGCCGCCGGGCGGGATCGTCTCGTCGGCGCCGCCGGGATCGAGCGAAACGTACTTGCCGCCCAGAAGGCCGGCGCTGACGACCGCGGCGGTCGTGTCCTCGGGCAGCTTTACCTCGGGGTCGATGGTCATGTCGACGACGGCGCGAAAGAAATCGGGGTCCAGCGTCTGGTCCGTGACCGTGCCGACCTTGATGCCGCTGATCCGCACGTCGTCGCCGACGTTGAGCCCGTCGACCGAGCTGAACTTGGCGAAGACCTGGTAACCGGAAACCGAGCTGACCCCGGCGCGCGAATAGGCGAAGGCGACGAAAACGATCGCCACCCCCAGAACCACCGCGCCCATCAAGGTTTCAAGCAGGGTTTTACCCATCGGTCCTTCTCTCCATCCTATCCACGATCCCGCTGCGTCGCCCCGCGCGCCGACAGCCCGACGTCACGGCCGCCAGGGCCGGTAGGCGGGCGGCATTCCCTCGGGATGCTCGCCGCCGTCCATGTCCCCGGGCGGGCGATAGGCGAGGCGCGTGCCGGTAAGGTTCGGAACATGCGGCTTCTGCCAGGGGCGTCGCTTGGCCGCGCCGTCGAGCGGGGGCTCGTCGAGGCCGTAATGAATCCAGGCGTTCCACAGCGGCGGGATCTTCGAGCCCTCGGCCTCGCCCTTGTAGACCACCCAGCGCCGACGCCGGCCGCTCGGGTCGGACGCGCGTTTCTCGCGGTAGTAGCGGTTGCCGAGCTCGTCCTCGCCGACGAACTCGCCGTGAAGCCACGTGTGCAGAAGCGTGATTGCCGTCGTCATACCGGCTCCTCCATGGTCGGAAGCGGGCCGAATATGGCACCGCGACGGCGCGCCGTCCAGCGCAAGAGGTCGATCGCCGCTCGATGGACGCCGCTTCGGTTTCCCGGCATAGATAGGGCATGGACGGGAGTTGCCGAAAGGATCGCGATGCACGATTTCTGGCGCAATAGCGGCTATCGCCTGCTGACCCGCCGCGCCGACGGCCGGCTCGCGGTGAGCGATGCGTTCCTGCGCGCCTATCTCGACCGGCCCGAGATGCGCCCGGTGGAGGAGTCCTGCGCGGCCGAGCGCGCGCTGCACGCGGCGCTGACGGCGAATCCACGCATGACCGTCGCGCCCGAGCGGATCGCGGCGATGGCGGACGGGGACGCGCGCGACAATTACCGCGTCTGGCTCGATTTCCGCGACCGCCTGCTCGCCGCCGGCACGATCGAGGACTGCTATCGCGGCCTTTTCACCGGCGACGCCGCGCCGCCGCCGCCGCTATTCGTCGATCATCTCGTCCATGTGGCGCTGCGCGGCATTCTCGACGGCGCGGGGCCGCTGGAGGCGCGCGCGGGCGAGCTGCTCTTCCGCCGCCAGCGGGTCACGATCCGGGACGGCGCGATCCTCGCCGCCGATGCCGGGACCGTCGAGATGCTCGCGACCGACGGCGGGCTGGGCGATCTCGGCCGGCTGGTCGCCGAGGCGGGAACCCCGCTGCGCACGGTCGAGCTCGACGTGCTGAACGCCGAGAACGCGGACGTCTACTGGGGGCGCGACGAACGCCACGACACGGTGCTCGACCTCACCTTCGGTCGCGCCGGGCTCGACGCGCTATGCCGGGTGCTCGAAGCCTGGGTCGCGCATTTCACCGGCGCCGAGGTGAACATCCAGCCGGTCGCCACGATCCGCGACGAGCATTGGGTCTGGCACGTCGGCCTCGACGTCGAGGCGAGCGCGCTTCTCAACGATCTCTACAACGGCGTCGAGATCGACGAGGAGCGGCTCGAACGCCTGCTCTCGCTGTTCCGGCTCGCGTTCGCCGACCCCTCGCTGATGCGCCCGGGCACCCGCGGCCGGCCGGTCTATCTGGCGATGATGATGACCCCCGACCGCACCCTTCGTCTCAAGCCCCAAAACCTGCTTGTCAACCTACCGTTGGCAACGCCCGCCTGACCCGCGCGAGGGCGAATCCGGCGCCGCCGCGGAAATCCGGGAGATTCCCTCGGAATACTACATAATGTAGTGAATTCCGCGATAGACCCACAAAATCTGGTTGCATGCCCCAAGGAATTGTGGTTGCCTTGGCCCCTCGAACAAGACAGTCGAACGCCGCGATGGGGGCTCCGCGCCACCCCCGACGGGCAGGGCATGGGTAGGCGCGTCAAGGGAGTTCGTTGGTATGCGGGTCGAGCGTGGTTTCACGACCGAAGGCAAGTCGCCCTACGAGGGTATCGAGTTTCGCAGGACGACGAGCGAGATCCGCAATCCGGACGGCTCGGTCGTGTTTCATCTCGACGACATCGAGGTGCCCGCCCAGTGGTCGCAGGTGGCCTGCGACGTGCTGGCGCAGAAGTATTTCCGCAAGGCGGGCGTCGCCGGCCGGCTCAAGGCGGTCGAGGAAAAGGACGTGCCGGCTTGGCTATGGCGCCACGTGCCCGACGAGGCGGCGATGGCCGAGGCGTTCGAGAACCAGCAGGACGGCACCGAAACCTCGGCCAAGCAGGTGTTCGACCGGCTCGCCGGCACCTGGACCTACTGGGGCTGGAAGGCGGGGTATTTCGATGCCGAGCGGGACGCGCGCGCCTTCTACGACGAGATGCGCTACATGCTGTGCCGCCAGATGGGCGCGCCCAACTCGCCGCAGTGGTTCAACACCGGGCTCCACTGGGCCTACGGCATCGACCGACCGCCCCAGGGCCATTTCTATGTCGATCACGCCCGGGGCCGACTGACGCGCTCGGATTCCGCCTACGAGCATCCCCAGCCCCACGCCTGCTTCATCCAAAGCATTTCGGACGATCTCGTCAACGCGGGCGGGATCATGGACCTCTGGGTCCGCGAGGCGCGGCTGTTCAAGTACGGCTCGGGCACCGGCAGCAACTTCTCGAAGCTGCGCGCCGAGGGCGAGCCCCTGTCGGGCGGCGGCAAGTCCTCGGGGCTGATGAGCTTCCTCAAGGTCGGCGACCGCGCCGCCGGCGCGATCAAGTCGGGCGGCACCACGCGGCGCGCGGCCAAGATGGTGGTCGTCGACGTCGACCACCCGGACATCGAGGACTTCGTTAACTGGAAGGTGATCGAGGAGCAGAAGGTCGCGGCGATGGTCGCAGGCTCGAAGCTCTGCGCGCGCCATCTCGACGCGGTGATGGTCGCCTGCCAGGGGACCGGAAGCGAGGGCGAGCCCCGGATCGAGGGCGACAAGCGCTTCGAGCCCGAGCACAACCCGGCCCTGCGCCGCGCCGTCCGCGCCGCGCGCAAGGCCCAGGTGCCCGAGAACATGATCCGCAAGGTGATTCAGTTCGCGCGCCAGGGCTACGCCGGGATCGAGTTCCCGATCTTCGACACCGACTGGGATTCGGACGCCTACATCACGGTCTCGGGCCAGAATTCGAACAACTCGGTGCGCGTGACCGAGGCCTTCATGCGCAAGGTGCTCGACGGCGGCGAATGGCCGCTGCTGCGGCGCACCGACGGCTCGGTCCACAAGACCCTGGAGGCGCGCGATCTGTGGGAGCAGATCGCCTACGCCGCCTGGGCCTGCGCCGATCCGGGCATCCAGTACGACACCACGATCAACGACTGGCACACCTGCCCGGAATCGGGACGGATCAACGCCTCGAACCCGTGCTCGGAGTACATGTTCCTCGACGACACGGCGTGCAATCTCGCTTCGCTCAACCTCAAGGCGTTCCAGCGCGCCGACGGCAGCTTCGACGGCCACGCCTTCGCCCATGCGGTGCGACTGTGGACGATCGTGCTCGAGATCTCGGTCGTCATGGCGCAGTTCCCCTCGCCCGAAATCGCCCAGCGGTCCTACGACTTCCGCACCCTCGGCCTCGGCTTCGCCAATATCGGCGGTCTCTTGATGAGCCTCGGCTACGGCTACGACAGCGACGAGGGGCGCGCGCTGACGGGGGCGATCAGCGCGCTGATGAGCGGCGTCGCCTATCGCACCTCGGCCGAAATGGCGCGCGAGCTCGGCGCCTTCCCGCGTTACGGAGAGAACGCGCTGGCGATGCTGCGCGTGATCCGCAACCACCGCCGCGCGGCCCATGGCGAGACGACGGGCTACGAGGCGCTGTCGATCCCGCCGGTGCCGCTCGACGCCAAGTCCTGCCCCGACGCTTCCCTCGTCGACGCGGCGCGCGCCGCCTGGGACGACGCGCTCGCGCTCGGCGAACGGCACGGCTTCCGCAACGCCCAGGTCACGGTGATCGCGCCGACCGGCACCATCGGCCTGGTGATGGACTGCGACACCACCGGGATCGAGCCCGACTTCGCGCTGGTCAAGTTCAAGAAGCTCGCCGGCGGCGGCTACTTCAAGATCATCAACCGCACGGTGCCCGAGGCGCTCGCCCGGCTCGGCTACGGTCAGAACCAGATCGACGATATCGTGCGCTACGCGGTCGGCCGCGGCACCCTCGACGGCGCGCCGGGGATCGACCACGAGGCGTTGCGCGCCCGGGGCTTCAACGTCGGCACCATCGACCGTCTCGAGGCGGCGCTCAAGAACGCCTTCGACATCCGCTTCGCGTTCAACAAGTTCACCCTCGGCGAGGACTTCTGCATCCACGGCCTGGGACTGGATGCGGCGCGGCTCGACGATCCGGCCTTCGACATGCTCTCCGCGCTCGGCTTCGACCGCGAGGCGATCGACGCCGCCAACGCCTACTGCTGCGGCGCCATGACGGTCGAGGGCGCGCCGCACCTCAAGGACGAGCATCTCCCGGTGTTCGACTGCGCGAGCCCCTGCGGGCGGATCGGCAAGCGCAGCCTGTCGGCGGAAAGCCATATCCGCATGATGGCGTCGGCCCAGCCCTTCATATCGGGCGCGATCTCCAAGACCATCAACATGCCGCACGAGGCGTCGGTCGAGGCGTGCAAGGACGCCTATGTCCTCGCTTGGCGGCTAGGGCTCAAGGCGATCGCGCTGTACCGCGACGGATCCAAGCTCTCGCAGCCGCTGAGCGGCTTCACGGCCGAGGGCATCGACGACGACGAGGACGACGTCGAGACCATGCCCGAGCGCGTCGTTCATATCGTCGAGAAGGAGGTCGAGCGCCGCATCGCCTCGCGCCGCCGCCTGCCCCAGCGCCGTCGCGGCTACACCCAGAAGGCGGTGGTCGGCGGCCACAAGGTCTACCTGCGCACCGGCGAGTACGACGACGGCCGGTTGGGCGAGATCTTCATCGACATGCACAAGGAAGGCGCGGCCTTCCGCAGCTTGATGAACAACTTCGCGATCGCCATCTCGATCGCGCTGCAATACGGCGTGCCGCTCGAGGAATACGTCGAGGCCTTCACCTTCACGCGCTTCGAGCCCTCGGGCATGGTCGCGGGCAACGACGCGATCAAGATGTCGACCTCGATCCTCGACTACCTGTTCCGCGAGCTCGCGATCTCGTATCTCGGGCGCAGCGATCTCGCCCATGTCGAGCCCGGCGACCTGACTCCCGACAGCGTCGGCGGCGGCGAAATCCAGGCGACGCTCGGCGAGGACGCGACCCATCGCGCGGCCGAGGTCGGCGATCTCGCCGCGGTTCTGCGCATGGCGGGCAACGGCTACGCCCGCGCGGGCCTGCGCGTGGTTCAGGGCGGCGGCGCGGCCACCGAGGCGGCCGCCGCATCGGCGGGCATGGAAACGGCGAGCGCGGCGACCGCGACGGCGATGGCCGTCGCAACCGCCGTGGCCACCGGAGAGACGGTCGCGGACCCGGCGATCGTCCGGCGCCACGAGGCGCGATTGAAGGGGTATGAGGGAGACCCGTGCAATGAATGCGGGAACCTCACGTTGGTTCGCAACGGAACGTGCTTGAAGTGCGATACCTGCGGCGCCACGAGCGGTTGCTCATAGGCGTCCGGGGCACTTTCCCGCCGCACGGGCCGGTTGCGAAACCTGCGACGCGACAGCACTCCCTACTCGTCGCCGTCGCAGACTACATGGTGTGTCCTCCCTGACTGGATGGGGCGCGCGCCTGGAGCGCCCCTCCTTTTTTCTTTTGCGCGACTGTCGGTTGTTACGCGAAAATGCATCGGGCTCTTGTAACCGTCGCAAAAAATCTCCAAATAATTTATAATAATCACGTGTGTTCTTCCGCCCTCCTTCGGGCGGAGGGGTGCGCGTACCCGGCGGTGCCGCGACACGCCGCGAAAGACGGATGGCACGACGGTGAAGCACGACGCTAGTTAGGCGGCGTCGGAACAGGGATCGAGGCGGCGCGCAGCGGCGCCCGCAAGACTTTCGATAGATCGGCCCCCGATGGCCGCCGGATGTGCTTCCCGGACGCGAGACCGGGTAGGGCAGGCGCGCTTGGCGCGCGCCGAACGCGTTTCTTCGCGGCAACGTCCTCTCCTCCGGCAACACCACATGGAGGACGATGAGATGAGACACAAGAGAACGTTTTCGCAACTCCGCGCGCTCGCGCTCGCCTGTCTGCTCGCGCTGGTCTCCGCCGGCGCATGGGCAAGCGAGCACGATCGGTCCTACACGGCCGATGGGATCACGATCTACGTCGGCCTGATTCCGACCGATCGGATGTGGGCGCATCCCGAGATCTACGGCGAGCACAAGGTCGTGCAGAAGGTGCCCAAGGGCCCGAACATGTACCATGTGCTGGTCGCGCTTTACGATCGATCGAGCGGGCAGCGGATCACGGACGCCGATGTCGACATGCGGATCTCGCCGCTCGGCCTCGTCGGCCCGCTGAAGCCGCTCCACCCGATGACGGTCGGCGGCGTCGTCACCTATTGCAACTACTTCAGGATGACGCCCAACGATCTCTACCGGGTGCGGGTTTCGATTCATCGCGGCCATCCGACTCGGACGGCCGAGGCCGTGTTCACCCAGCGGGTTTATCCCCAATGAACCCGGCGCGAATGGGAAACCCGATGAATGAGCTTGCGCGGCGCGGCGCGGCGGGCCTTCGGGCTTGCCTCGCCGCGCCCGATCGCCGATAAGGCGGCAGGTTTTCGACAACCCGGGGTCCCGACCGCGATGACGCTCACCGATTTCGACACGCTGACCTTCGACTGCTATGGCACGCTGATCGACTGGGAAGCGGGGATTCTCGCCGTGCTCGAACCCTGGGCGGCGCGCCGTGGCTTGGAGGTCGACGGTCCCGCGCTGCTCGAAGGCTTCGGCCGCCACGAGACCGTCGTTCAGCGGGAAAACCCCGGGCTGATCTACCCCGAGGTGCTGCGCGCGGTCATGCGCGCCCTGGCCGCCGATTTCGGGATCGCGGCAAGCGAGGCCGAGGCCGACGCGCTCGGCCGCTCGGTCGCCGACTGGCCGGCGTTTCCCGACAGCCGCGAGGCGCTCGCCTACCTCAAGAAGCATTACCGGTTGGTGGTGCTGTCGAACGTGGATCGGGCCTCGTTCGCCCACAGCGCGGCGCGGCTGGGGGTCGCGTTCGACGCGGTCTACACCGCCGAGGACGTGGGCTCCTACAAGCCCGATCCGGCCAATTTCCGCTTCCTGCTCGACCGGCTCGCCGAGATCGGCGTGCGCCCCGAAGATATCCTGCACACGGCGCAGAGTCTCTATCACGACCACGCCCCGGCGGCCGCCCTCGGGCTCGCCACCTGCTGGATCAACCGCCGCCAAGGCAAGGACGGCGCGGGCGCCACGCCGCCCGCCGAGGCCGAGCCCGACATGGAGTTTCCAAGCCTCGCCGCCTTCGCCGCGCATCACGCGGCGCTCGTAGGCCGCGCCTGACGGGAAGGCGTTAAAGC
>CAZHDF010000118.1:0-10959 GCA_964531525.1 uncultured Alphaproteobacteria bacterium
AGGCGGCGAGCGCCGCGCCCGCGTTGCCGGCGGTCGGCATCGCCATCCGCTTGACGCCGAGCTCCCTGGCCATCGAGACCGCGAGGCACAGCCCGCGCGCCTTGAACGAGCCCGTGGGCAGGCGGCCCTCGTCCTTGATCAGAAGCGCGTCCGCGCCGACCCGCTTGGCGAAGCGCGGCACGGGAATGACCGGGGTCTCGATCTCGCCCAGCGAGATCCTGTTCTCGGCCCGGCGCACGGGAAGAAACTCGCGGTATCGCCACAGCCCGGGCGGTCGCCGGGCGATGGTCTCGCGATCGATCGCGCGACCGAGCGCGTCGAGGTCGTAGCGAACGAGCAGCGGCTTGCCCGCGCGCGACAGCCCGTGCAGGACATCGGCCTCGTAGGCCTCGCCCGTGGCCGAGCATTCGAGATGGGTGACAAAGGTATCATGCTCGCCGCCGCGCGCGTCCGGCATGGTCGCTCCTCCTTCGCTGAAATGGACCCCGGAAAGGGGCGCGGCGACCCTAGCGCCTCGCCGGGCGAAGGGCAACCGAAGCGCGGAGAACCCGTCGGCGAACTACGGCGTGACCGGGATTTCGGGTGCGCGGGCGAGATCGGACGGCCAGCGCCGGGTCGCCACCGGCCGGCCGTCGTCGAACAAGCCCCGCTGGTCGCCCCAGACATCCCAGCCCGGACGTCGGGCACGCGCGAACATCTCGAGATACGGTCCGGCGGCGAGCCGCTCGATCCGCTCATGTACCTCGTCGGGCTTGCGGCTGTGCTCGCGCCGGGGAGACACCACCAACCGGCGCACGTCCTTGGCGAGGCGCTTGGGCTTGCCCCGGGTCGCGAGCAGGCATTGCTCGACGTTGGCCCGCGTCCAGTAGCCGAGCCCGGTGAAGAAGCTGCGCTCGTCGAGCGCGGACCTATCGGCGCGACGGTTGAGCTTGGCCCAGTAGAAGCCGACCGTCTTGTAGGTGAAGCCCCAGGCGTCGAGAAGCTCGATCCCGCGCGGCAGCAACGGGTCGGTCACCCACAGAAGAAGGATGCAATCCTCCGCCGCCCAATCGGCGACCGGAAGACGCTTGATCTCGGCGAATTCCATGCAGCGGTAATGGGCCTCGGGGCTGCGTCCCTTGCCCTTGGCGCTATAGGTCGCGAAGCTCCAGGGTGGGTCGGCGTAGATCACGCGATACGCGCCGGCGCGCGGAGGATCGGGAAGGGAAACGGTCATTGCATCTGCCCGGGGTTGTGGCGGCGAGATCGAAAAAATTGCCGAGAATCTTTCTACGACACCTTGAGTCGCGCGACAAACTTTTTATCTAACAGGGTGAGAAGGATGACTCTTTGGCTAACGCACTTGGTCATCAATTCACGCTCGAAAGGAGGTGTGGATCGATGGAAAAGACTGCGAAGAGCACCGCAACCAAGGTCGATGTCACGCGGCGCGAGCAAACCGAACCGGTTGGCTCCGACGTGACCCAAGAGGCGTCCGAGAGCACGGTCCTCCACACATTGCAGACGCTCCGCGAGGACATCGACCGGGCGTTCGAGCGCGTTTTCCATAGCTGGCCGACGCCGCCGGCTTGGACGAAGTCCTGGCGCGACTTCGAGCCGCTCAAGGCCTTCCGTCCGCCGTTCGGCTTCGGTCGCGGGGGTCTCTCTCCGCGCGCCGAGGTGAGCGAGACGCCCGAGGCTTACGAGATCGCGGTCGAGATTCCCGGCGTCGAGCCGAGCGACGTCAACGTCGTCCTCGCCGGGAACCGGCTGACCGTGAAAGGGCAGAAGCGCACCGAGCGGGAGAAAACCGACCGCGACTATTACGTCGCAGAACGCAGCTATGGGGCGTTCGCCCGCAGCTTCACCCTGCCCGACGACTTCGATCCCGAGCGGATCGAGGCGAGCTACAAGGCGGGTGTGCTGACGGTGCGTCTGCCGCGCTCGGAAGCCAAGGACAAGCCGCGCGAGATCCCGGTCAAGGCCGCCTGAGGCCGGCCGGGCAAGCGGCCGATCAAGAGCGGTTTCGCGCCCTCAAGCGCGAAGCCGCTCGCTTTTTGGATCATAGAGCGGGCGCAGGCTGGCGCGCGCCGGCACGCGTTCGCCCGCGATCTCGATCTCGTAGCGCCCCGCCGAGACGAAATCCGCATCGACGCCGCCCTCGTTGCGCAGGTAGCCGAGCCCGACCGCCGCGCCCAGGGTATGACCGTAGTTCCCCGACGAGAGATAACCCACGATCGCGCCGTCGCGGACGATCGGCTCGTTGTGGTAGAGCAGCGGCTCCGGATCCTCGAGCAGGAACTGGACCAGGCGCTTGGTGACGCCGGTTTCCTTCTGCCTGAGAAGCGCGTCGCGGCCGATGAAGGGAACCGCCTTGTCGAGTCGGCAGGCGAACATCAGCCCGGCCTCCAAGGGCGTGTCCTCGCCCGTGATGTCGTGGCCCCAGTGGCGATACGCCTTCTCGATGCGCAGGCTGTCCATGGCGTGCATGCCGGCGGGCCGAAGGCCGAAGTCCTCGCCCGCGGCGAGGATCGCCTCGGCGATGCCGCGCGCGTACTCGCTCGGCGCATAGAGCTCCCAGCCGAGCTCTCCCACATAGGAGACCCGGCTCGCCCGCACCGGCGCGTAAGCGACCTCGATCTCGCGCGAGGCTCCGAAGGGGAAGGCCTCGTTCGAAAGATCGGCCTCGGTCAGCGTCGAAAGAAGCGCCCGCGCGCGCGGCCCCATCACCCCGATGACCGCGAAGGCGGAGGTGACGTCGCGCAAGCTCACCCGCGCGTCCTCCGGCAGATGGCGGCGGAGCCAATCGAAGTCGTGGACCGCGACCGCGCCGCCGGTCACCACCATGAAGCGGTCCTCGGCGAGGCGGGTGACGGTGAGGTCGGCCTCGATGCCGCCGTTTTCGTTGAGCCACTGGGTGTAGACGATGCGCCCGGGCTCGACCGCGATTTCACCCGCCGAGATCCGCTGAAGCGCGGCCTCGGCATCCGGCCCCTCGACCAGGAACTTGGCGAACGAGGTCTGGTCGAACAGCGCCACGGCCTCGCGCGCGGCGCGATGCTCCTCGGCCGAGTACGGGAACCAGTTCTGGCGCTTGTAGGCGTATTCGTAGCGCGCCTCGACGCCCTCGGGCGCGTACCAGTTGGGCCGCTCCCAGCCCGCGACCTCGCCGTAACAGGCGCCGCGCGCCTTGAGGAGATCGTAGAGCGGCGAGGTCCGCACTCCGCGCGCGGTCTCGGGCTGGCGATAGGGCCAGTGCATGTCGTAGAGAAGGCCGAGCGCCTCGGCGGCGCGGTGGAACAGATAGGTCTTGTTGTTCTGGAACGGCTGGACGCGGCGGATGTCGACGTCCCAGAGGTCGAAGGGCTGCTCGCCGTCGACGATCCATTGGGCGAGCGCCATGCCCGCCCCGCCCGCCGACTGAATGCCGATCGAGTTGAACCCGGCGGCGACGTAGAAGCCCGAAAGCTCGGGCGCCTCGCCCAGCATGTAGCGGTTGTCGGGGGTGAAGCTTTCGGGGCCGTTGAAGAAGGTCTGGAGCCCGACGGTCTCGAGCGCCGGCACGCGATGCATCGCGCCTTCGAGCACCGGGGCGAAATGGTCGAAGTCCTCGGGAAGCTGGCCGAATTCGAAATCCTCGGGGATGCCGTCCATGCCCCAGGGCTTGGCGGTGCGCTCGAAGGCGCCGATCAGCAGCTTGCCCGCGTCCTCCTTGTAGTAGGCGCAGGAATCCATGTCGCGCAGCACCGGCAACTCGGCGCTCACGCCCGCGATCGGCTCGGTGACGACGTAGAAATGCTCGCAGGCGTGAAGCGGCACGGCGACGCCGCACATCAGCCCGATCTCGCGCGCCCACATGCCGCCGCAGTTGACGACGATCTCGGCGGCGATCTCGCCGCGCTCGGTCGCGACGCCCGCGACCCGGCCGCCCTTCGTCCGCACGCCGGTGACCTTGGTGTTCTCGAAGATCCGCACCCCGCCCATGCGCGCCCCCTTGGCGAGCGCCATGGTGAGATCGGCCGGGTTGGCCTGGCCGTCGGCGGGAAAGAAGACCGCGCCGAGCACGTCCTCGACGTTGAGCAGCGGCCACATGGCCTTGGCCTCGTCCGGGCCGACCTCGTGGACCTCTATTCCACAGGTCTTGGCCATCGACGCGCCGCGCCGATGCTCTTCCCAGCGGTCGGGATTGGTCGCGATGCCGAGGCTGCCGTTCTGCTTGAAGCCCGTGGCCTGGCCGGTCTCCTTCTCCAACCCGAGGTAGAGATCGACCGAATACTTGGCGAGCTGCGTCAACCCATAGGTCGGCAACACGCGCCGCACCAGCCCCGCCGCGTGCCAGGTGGTGCCGCAGGTGAGGGTCTTGCGCTCCAAGAGGATCACGTCGCGCCAGCCCGCCTTGGCGAGGTGGTAGGCCACGCTGCATCCGATGATCCCGCCGCCGATGATGACCGCGCGCGCCCGCGCCGGAAGCTGTCCCGCCATGGCCCTCCCCCTTGCCGAGCCTCCCGAAAAAGGCGCCTTGCCGGCGCCGCCACAAGCGGCATATTGCGCCCAACGAACAGCCGCCGCAAACCGGATTTTCATCGATCGCGCGCTTGCGGATCGCCCCCGGGACGGGCAGGATGCGCGCCATGAATTCCATCCGCGCCCGACCCCGACGGCGATCGCGAACGCGGGCGCGATTCGCCGCCGCGATCATCGTTTTCACTCTCCTTCTCGGCACCGCGCCGGCGGCGCGCGCCGATCTTCGCGCCGGGGTCGAGGCCTATCTTCGCGGCGACTACGCGTCCGCCCTCGAAACCTTCGCCCCGCTCGCCGAGGCGGGCGACGGCGAGGCGCAGTTCTATCTCGGCTCGATGTACGAGGGCGGGCTCGGCGTCGCGCCCAATGCCGCCATCGCCCTCGACTGGTTCCGCAAATCGGCCGAGAACGATGTCGCCCAGGCGGAGTATCACCTCGGCCTTCTCTACGAGATCGGCGAGACGGTCGAGCGCGATTACGCGCGCGCCGCCGAATGGTATCTCCGCGCCGCCGAGCAGGGATACGCCCCGGCGCAGAACAACCTCGGCAGCCTTTATCTTCGCGGACTCGGCGTCGAGGCGGACCCGGCGGAGGCCTATTTCTGGATCTCCCTCGCGCTCAAGCAGGACTACCCCGACGCTCGCGGAAACCACAGCAAGGCCGCGGCTTATGTTTCCTCGACCGATAAAAGACGCATCGACGACGAGGTCGACGCCTGGACGCCCAAACATCACTGAACGGCCCCGGGCGCGGTTCTGAACGGACCCAGGCGCGTCGTTCTCCCCGGAAGACCCGAAAAATGCTATCCTATGCGCGGTGGGCGTCGCTCGCCGGCGTCCGACCCCCGCAAAGGAGGCGCGCATGTACGTATCCGACATTCTCGGCGACAAGGGGAGCGCGGTGATCACGCTCGCCCCTGACCGGACCCTCGCGGAGACCGCCAGGCTGCTCACGGAGAAACGCATCGGCGCGATTCTCGTCAGCAGCGACGGCGCGAGCATTGTCGGCGTGATCTCGGAACGCGATATCGTTCGCGCCGTCGCCCGCGACGGCGCCGGCGCCCTCGACAAGGCGATCGCCGACGTGATGACCCGCAAGGTCCTGACCTGCCGCCCCGACGACACGATCGAGGAGGTCATGAAGGTGATGACGGTCAACCGCATCCGTCATCTTCCGGTCGTGGACGACGAGAAGATCGTGGGCATCGTCACCATCGGCGACGTGGTGAAGTCGCGGCTCGAGGAGACCGAGGCCGAAACCCAGGTTCTGCGCGACTACGTCTTCACGCGCGGCTAGGGAGTCCGCTAAGCTGGCGGCCCGGCGGCGCGAGCCGTCCGCCCTCCAACGAGTGGTCCCATGGCCGACTGTCCGCCGAATTCGCCGCCGCTCGTCGATCTCGACGATCTGGTCGCGCGCCTCGCGCCGGGGATGACGCTCGCCGTGCCGCCCGATTACTCGGGCGTCGCCATGGCCGCGACCTTCGCGATCGCGCGCGCCGGACCGGACGATCTCCGCCTCGTCGCCTGTCCGACCAGCGGTATCCAGGCCGACGTGCTGATCGGCGCCGGACGCGTGGCGGCGATCGAGGCGGCGGCGGTCACGCTCGGCGAGTTCGGCGCCGCGCCGCGCTTTACCGAGGCGGTGACCCGGGGCCGGATCGCGATTCGTGATGCGACCTGTCCCGCGATCCACGCGGGCCTCCAGGCGGCGGAGAAGGGCGTGCCCTTCATCCCCTTGCGCGGCATCATCGGCAGCGACCTCCTGCGTTATCGCGACGACTGGCGGGTGATCGACAACCCCTTCGCGCCCGGCGAGCCGATCGTGGCCCTGCCCGCGATCGCGCCCGACGTCGCCCTGTTCCACGCGCCGTTCGCCGACCGCGCGGGCAACGTCTGGGTCGGGCGGCGGCGCGAGCTCGCCACGCTTGCCCATGCCGCGCGCGCGACGCTGGTGACGGTCGAGGAGATCCGCGACGACGACCTGCTCGCCGACGAGACCCTCGCCGCGGGCGCGATCCCGTCGCTCTATATCACCGCGATCGCCGAATGCGCGCGCGGCGCTTGGCCGCTCGGACTCGCGGGCGTCTACGAGGCCGACGCGGAGACGCTCGCCGACTATGCCCGCCGCGCCCGCGACGAGGCGGGGTTCCGCGCCTTTCTCGCCGAACACGGCGCGCCGCGCGCCGCCGCCTGAGCGCATGCCCGCCACGCCGGACGAGATCCTGATCGCCGCGCTGGCCCGGCAATTGGAGGGCGCGGGGCATGTGGCGGTCGGCGCGCTTTCGCCCTTCCCGGGCGCGGCGGCGCTGCTTGCCCGGGCGCTTTCGGGCGAGCGAATGCGTGTCACGCTGCTCGGCAGCACCCGACACAATGCGTTTACCGACGGCGCGCGCGAGCTGTTCGACTGCGCCGCGCAGGGGCGCATAGACGCCTTCTTTCTCTCGGGCGGCGAGATCGACGGCGAGGCCAATATCAACCTCGTCGGGACCGGCGACTATCCGCGCGGCGATCGCCGGTTTCCGGGGTCCTTCGGCTCGGCCTATCTCTATTTCATGATCCCGCGCGTGATCCTGTTCCGCGAGCGCCACGACGCGGGCGCGCTGGTTCCCCGCGTCTCCTTCATCAGCGCGCCGGGGACGAGTCCGCCCGAGGTCTGGCGGCGCGGCGGGCCGACGGCCCTGGTCACCGATCGCGCGGTGTTCGCCTTCGACCGGGAACGCCGGCGCTTCCGCCTCGAAAGCCTGCATCCCGGCCAATCGCTCGAAGACCTGCGCGCGGCCACCGGCTTCGCCTTCGACCATCCCCCGGCGCCGCCCGAGACGCCCGCCCCCGACGCGGCCACGCTCGCCCTGATCCGGGGCGTGGTCGGCGAGCAGATCGCCGAGACCTATCCCCGCTTCGCCGTCCGACTGCGCGCGTCGGCGGCGGCGAAGGTCTCCGTTTGACCCGGCGACCGATAGGCCGTAAGACGCCCCCATGACCGAGCAGACAAATCAACCGGCGGGCGCGCTCGCCGGCCTCCGAATCCTCGACCTCACCCGCGTTCTGGGGGGGCCGTATTGCACCCAGTTCCTGGGCGACCACGGCGCCGACATCATCAAGGTCGAGCCGCCCCAGGGCGACGAAACCCGCGAATGGGGGCCGCCCTTTCGGGGCGACGCGAGCTCGTATTTTACCGGCGTCAACCGCAACAAGCGAAGCGTCGGGCTCGACCTCTCGCGCGATGAGGGCCGCGCGGTGCTGCTCCGCCTCCTCGACCGAGCCGACGTGCTGATCGAGAACTTCAAGCCCGGCACGCTCGAGAAATGGGGGCTCGGCTACGAGGAGACCCTGAAGCCCCGCCGCCCCGAGATCGTCCATTGCCGGATCAGCGGTTTCGGCGCCGACGGGCCGCTCGGCGGGCTGCCCGGCTACGACGCCGCGGTCCAGGCCTGCGCCGGGCTGATGAGCATCAACGGCACGCCCGAGACCGGGCCGGTGCGCGTCGGCACGCCGCTGGTCGATCTTGGCACCGGGTTGATCGCCGCCAACGCGATCCTCATGGCGCTTTTCGAGCGCGAACGCTCGGGGCGCGGCCAGTTTCTCGAAGTAACGCTGTATGACAGCGCCATCAGCCTTCTCCACCCCCAGGCCGCCAACTGGTTCATGTCGGGGCGGACGCCCAAGCCGATCGGCAACGCGCACCCCAACATCTCGCCCTACGACCAGTTCCGGACCGCGACCGGCGGCATCTTCCTCGCGGTCGGCAACGATCGTCAGTTCCGCCGCTTCTGCGAGGAGATCGGCGCGCCCGACCTCGCCGAGGATCCACGCTTCGAGACCAACCGCGCCCGACTCGAACACCGCGACGCACTCTCGACCGAGATCACGCGCGCGCTCGCGCCGCTCGACGGCGAGGCGCTGTGCGACCGCCTGATCCGCCTTGGCGTGCCTTGCGGTCCGGTGCGCGATATCCCGAGCGTGATGGCGCATCCCCATACCCTGCACCGCGAGATGGTGGTCGAGATCGACGACTACCGGGGGACCGGGGTGCCGGCCAAGCTGTCGCGCACGCCCGGGGCCGCGCGCACCCCGCCGCCGCGCTACGGCGAACATGGCCGCGCGGTGCTCGCCGAGGCGGGGTTCGACGCCGAGGAGATCGAGTCGCTGCTCGCCGCCGGCATCCTGCTCGAAGAACGGCGCAAGCCCGGTCGGGCGTGACCCGTTCAATCGGAACAAGCCATCCGCGTCGTCGCCCTTTCATTCTTTGGAAACCGCTTGCGCGGTTCACTGACCCTCGGCAGGATCGCGAGATCGCCATCGAGGCCTCGTCGGGTGGAGATTGCCCATGTTCGGACGCTATGTGCGACGCGCCCTTGTCGGGCTGTTCGGCGCCCCCCATTGCGGCGGTCATGACGTGAAGGCCGACGCGCCCCGCGCGCGATGCCGGCTCAGCGACCGCGAGCGCAAGCGGCTCTATGTCGCGGGCGGTCCCTGCCCCTGTCGTCGGCCATAGCGCGCCCGACTATTCCGGAATTCTCTCCCCCGAGCCGCCGAACTCCGCGGGAAGATCCTTCATTTTCGGCAGGCCGTCTCGGACGCGCAGAACCGTCTCGCCGTAATGGACGTGGACTTCCGGCTTGAACTCAAGGGTCGGCAGGATCGCCGCATAGACGTCGACGAATCCGTCGTCGGGGTGGGCGGTCATGACGTGACCGCCGCATTTCGCGCAGTACTGCCTGTGGCTTCTCTCGGTCTTCTTGTAGGTCGCCAGATATTCTTCCCCTTTCTTGACTTTCACCGCGCCGGTTTTCCACAGCGTGAAGCCGTTCAAGGGGCCCGCGCTCCAGGCGCGACAATCGTTGCAGTGGCAGTACCCCATAACGAAAGGCGCGCCATTCGCCTCGATTTCTATCGCCCCACAAAAGCAATGGCCAATATATCTTTGTTTTTCCGATTCCGACATACCCCCTCCTTTTATGCTTTGATGAGAATCATTTGCACATAAGGAACTATCCCAGCTTTATCGCCGCCTGTCCTTCTTAAATTTTTTTCAACGCATTGGCTGCGATACGAAACAAAACCGTCTAAAGGCGCTCGCTTGCGAAGAATTCCGGGCCGGGAAGCGGCATGGCGGCGGGCAAGGCGATCAGATGGCTCGCGCAGCGCGGACAGTCGCTCGCTCCGAAGCCGGGGATCGGGCAATGGGCGCCCGCGATCCGCAGGGCGGCCTCGGCGAGCGCGCATTCCCCGCCCTCGGACCAGATCAGGGCGGACACGAGCCGGGCGCGGCGCGTGAGGCGGTCCACATGCCAATGCAGGGCCTTGTCGCGGCGCGCGTGTCGAAGGATACGCGCGCGCAAGCCGCCCGGCCCGCGGGCGCTGCCGGCGTAAAGATAGCGCCCGGGCGCGAGCCGCGCCGCGCCGAAGCGCGCGCTCTCGACCCGACAGGGCCGCGTGAGGTCGAGAACGAGGAGATAGGCGCCCGGCGCGCGCGGCGCGTCCTCGGGTCGCGCGATGAAACCGGGAGGAATGAAGATCGGCCCGGACGTTCTCATGACCGGGCCGAAAAGGCGGAGGCTCGGGCCGGGCCGACGCCCGGCCCCGCCCCTACTCGGCGAGCGTGATGTCGACAGCCTTCGAGCCGCGCCGGTCCGACACCACCTGGAAACTCACGCGCTGCCCCTCGGCGAGCGGCGCGAGGCCCGCGCGTTCGACCGCGGTCACGTGAACGAAGACGTCCTTGCCGCCCTCGTCGGGCGTGATGAAGCCGTACCCCTTGGTCGGGTTGAACCATTTGACAGTCCCAGTCGCCATGCCTGTTGCCCTTCCTCAAAATCCACGGAACGCCGTGTCGCGCGTTCGCGTCATCCACGACGGCGGTGTCGTCCCGGGCAACAATGAGAGGGCCGGCCTTGTCCTAGACGTGGGCACGCGCGCCAAAAAAAGGCCCGTAGCATTTCACGATCCGCGGCCGTTATGCTAACCGCAGCGTGGGAAAGCACAAGAAAAACCCGCATCCCGCGCAAGAAAAATACACCGGTGACATCGCGAATGCTGACATGGAACCAATCGCTTACGCCACGCGGGTCGCCAGGATTCGAATGATGTGTCGACGTCTTGACAGGGACGCCCCGGGAAGGGTCTTCTGACTGCATACGGAGGACGAAACAAAAAAACCGGAGGATCCAGGGATGACCCCGAAAGCCATGGCGCTCGGCGCCCTTGCGTTGGCCACCGTTCTCGCCGCGCCCGCGGCCGGGCGCGCGCATGAAAGCGGCCGCTACGTCGTCGTCAGCGGACCGGCCGCGGCGAGCTACACGGTCGCCGAGGAGCGCGGCGTGCGCATCGTTCGCGGTCTGTCGCGCGACGCGGTGGTGCTGGTCGATACCGCCACCGGAAAAAGCTGGGTGCTGGGCGACCGACTGACCTGGCGCCGGGTGGTCTTTGCCCGGGCCGAGGCGGCGTCGGTTCGCGTTCT
>CAZHDF010000119.1:0-10924 GCA_964531525.1 uncultured Alphaproteobacteria bacterium
AAGCCCTGACCTGATGGGGTGGACGGCCCCCGTGCGGCGTCATTAGGTCAGACGTTCCGCCGGCGCTCGGCGAGGGACGCTATGCGCGGGGGTCGGCGTTGATGAAGCCGTGTCCGGAGCCGCTGAAGGTCAGGCTCAAGTACTCGTGGAAGGCGTGCGCGGAAGGCGGCATGCTTTTGCCGCGGCGCCAAGCGAGGCCGACGTCCATGCTCGGCACGGCGTCTGCGACCGTTCGCACCTCGATACGCTGGCCCTCCAGCGACCAGGGGCGGTAGACCATGTCGGACAGGATGGTGACGCCCATGCCGGTCGCAACCATGCTGCGCACGGCCTCGACCGAGGACGTCTCGAAGATGATGCTCGGCCGATGGGGCGTGGCGGCCCAGTAGCGCAGGGCCGTGCGGTTGGCTTCGTCGACGGTGAGCATCACATAGGGCTCGCGCGCGACTTCGGCCAACGAGACGGCGTTCTTTTCCATGAGGTGATGGTCCGCGCACAGCCACAGCCGCCGATGCGAGCGGATCAAGACCTCGGAATCGATCGCATCCCTGTTTTGCAGGTTGGACACCAGCATCACGGCGATATCCAGGCTGCCATCCATGATCCCCTGCTCGATCTCATCGCGCGAGATCTCTCGCATCTTGACTGAGATTCCCGGAAAGACCCGCGCGAATCGGGCGAGGATCTGGGGCAGGAAATAGCCCGCCACCGTGTAGGTGACGCCGACGTGGATTTCGCCCTCGACGCTGCGGCCTGAACGCCGCGGCGCGCGCGTCGCCTCCGAGACGGCGGCGACGATGTTGTGAGCGTGCTGTAGAAACTGATGCCCTTCATAGGTCAGGGTGACGCCCGTTGAGTGACGCGCAAAAAGCCGCGCTTCGAGCTCGTCCTCAAGAGCCTTGATCGCCGCCGTAACCGCCGATTGAGAAACGCTGAGATTCGCCGCCGCGAGCGAGATCTTGCCCGCGTCGGCCGCGGCGATGAAGTAGCGGATTTGGCGTAGCGAAAATGACATAGATTTTTCCGATATCACGTCACTATTTTTCTTATTTTACAATAGAACCGGAACCAGTAAAGTCGTAACTGAGAACGGGTTATTGCCGCCGGTGGCGATGGTTCGGCGTTCCGGGCGCGCGTGAACGGCTCCGGCGGCGCCTAGGAAGTGTTCGAGCAGTGGCCCGGGAATTCGCCAACAGGGGAGGCTCAAGAAATGGCTAAAAGTTGGACCGCGTCGCTCGCCGTGACGGTCGGGGCGCTCGCGTTGATGGCCGCGTTGCCGAACGGGGCGCAGGCCGGGGAAAAATGGTATCCGTACTCGGTCGAGGTCTGGGATCCGCCGTTCAACATGGCGAGCCCGCGCAAGACCGTCGATTACGTTCCTCTCGAATCGGCGGCGAAGCCCTGGGAGATTTGCGTCTCCTTCCCGCATATGAAGGACGCCTATTGGCTGGCCGTCGATTACGGTGTCGTCGACGAATCAAGGCGTCTCGGTGTCAAGATGCAGCTCGTCGAGGCGGGCGGCTACACCAATCTCAACACCCAGATTTCGCAGATCGAGGATTGCGTGTCGAGTGGTGCGGACGCCGTTGTGATCGGCGCGATTTCCTTCGACGGCCTGAACAACCTGGTCAAGGAAATTCGCAGCAAGGGCATTCCGGTCATCGACGTGATCAACGGCATGTCCTCGCCGGAACTGTCCGCCAAGTCGCTCGTCTCCTTCGGCGAGATGGGTTACAAGGCCGGCGAATACATCGCCAAGCAGCATCCCAAGGGCTCGGGCAAGGTCAAGGTCGGCTGGTTCCCCGGACCGCCGGGCGCCGGCTGGGTCGAAGCGGGCAATAAGGGCTTCCAGGAAGCGATCGCCAATTCTGACATCGAGGTCGCCGAGACGAAGTATGGCGACACCGGCAAGGAGGCGCAGCTCAAGCTTGTCGAGGACACCCTCGAAGCGCACCCGGACATCCAGTACATCGTGGGGACCGCGGTAACCGCCGAGGCCGCCGTCGGCTTGCTGCGCGCGCGCAGCCTGACGGACAAGATCAAGATCATGTCCTACTACTTCACGCCGGGCGTTTATCGCGGCATCAAGCGCGGCACGATCCTGGCGGCGCCGACGGATTCGCCAGTCATTCAGGGACGCATCGCGATCGACCAAGCGGTTCGAATCCTGGAAGGCAAGCCCTATTACAAGCACGTCGGGCCGAAGCTTTATGTGATCGATTCGAAGAACATCAATACCTTCGATCGCAGCTCGTCACTCGCGCCCGACGGCTTCAAGCCCACGTTCACCGTGAATTGAGGTCGGTGGACCTCGGCGCGCGATGAACGGCGAGGTTCATGGTGGCGGGACCCCGCAAAGCGGGGGCCCGCCGCTTCTTCGGCTCGAAGGGATCACCAAGCGGTTTCCCGGCGTCTTGGCGTTGGATCGGGTCGACTTCGAGCTGCGGCCGGGCGAGGTGCATGTTCTTTTCGGCGAGAACGGCGCCGGTAAATCGACGCTCATCTCGATCATCGCCGGCGCGCTCCGCCCGGATGGCGGCGAGATCGCGTTTCGCGGCGAACCGGTCGAACTCGCCTCGGTACATCACGCGCGTTCGCTCGGGATCAGCGCCGTCTTTCAGGAGTTTTCCCTGGTCCCGCAGCTCACGGTGGAGCAAAACCTGTTTTTGGGTGCCGAGAAGACTCGCTTCGGCGTCCTCGATAAGAAGGCGCTGCACGACGGCGCGGCGGCGATCCTGAAGCGGCTTGGTTTTCCGCTTCGCCCGACTCAGCGGGTCGCCTTTCTTTCGCGCGCCGAGCGGCAGATGGTCGAGATCGCCAAGGCGTTCTGCACCGATCTCTCGGTGCTGATATTGGACGAACCGACGGCGTCTCTGACCGACCGAGAGACGGAGCAGCTTTTCGCGCTGGTCGAGCAGGTCAAGGCGCGTGGCGTCGGCATCGTCTACATCACGCACCGGATGAGCGAAATCCGTCGCATCGGCGATCGCATCACGGTGTTGCGCGACGGCCGGTATGTGACGACGGTCGACGCTCAGACTTCCGAGGACGAGCTGGTGCGCCTGATGACCGGCCGCCTGATCGACCAGATATTCCCCAACGTGCGGTATCGACCAGGCGAGACGGCCCTCGAACTCACCGACCTGGCGACCGCGGACGGAACGGTGAACGGGGTCTCGCTGACCGTACGGCGCGGTGAGATCGTCGGGCTCGCGGGTCTCGTCGGTTCGGGCAAGTCCGAGGTGGGACACGCCTGTTTCGGGCTTATCCCGATCTCGCGGGGGCGCGTCGCCTTCGACGGCGCGGAAACCACCGGACTGTCACCGCGCCAGATGCTGAATCGGGGATTCTTCTATATTCCGCCGGACCGGCGTGACGAGGGGTTGCTGACGATGCGCAGCGTACGCGAGAACATCGCATTGCCCGCCTTGTCGTTGCCGACCTTTTCGCGCGGGCCGTTCCTGCGACGGCGCGCGGAGGTCGCGCAGACGTGCGCGCTAGCGAAGCGCTTGAACCTGCAACCACTCCAAATCGAGCGCGAGGTCGATCATTTCTCGGGGGGGAATCAGCAAAAGGTCTTGCTCGCCAAAAGCCTTACGCGCGAGGTCAAGCTGTTCGCGTTCGACGAGCCGACGGTCGGCGTCGACGTCGGCACGCGCGTTGCGATTTACGAATTCATACGCGACCTTTGCGAGGCCGGCGCGGCGATCTTGCTGATTTCGTCGGATCTACCGGAAATTCTGCATTTGACGAACAGGGTTTACGTCATGTGCCGAGGAGCGGTCGCGGCCGAGCTTCAAGGTGAGGAAATTTCCCAAGAAAGCGTTCTACGACACTGTTTTGAAAGGGATGCGGCGTGACTTCGAGCGGCGAAGACAAGCCTGGCCGAGCTTCGGGGCGCTCGGTGAGCTATTGGATCCAGTTCGCCTTCGTGCGCCTGGGCGTTCTGCCGTTTCTGCTGTTGATCGCGATGATCGTCTTCACGCTCATGTCGGATAACTTCCTGACAGGGCGCAACCTGCTCAATGTCGTACGTCAATCGACCTACCTGACGCTCGTGTCGATGGGGCAGATGTTCGCCCTGCTGACCGGCGGCTTCGACTTGTCGGTCGGGACGATTCTGGCCCTGACCTCGGTCGTCGGCGCGACGGCGATGGCGAGCGCCTACGCCGCCATGCCGGATGCCGTCGGGCTGTCGATCCTGATCGGGGTTCTTGCTGGCGTCGCGGCCGGAACGGCGGTCGGGGTGGTCAATGGGGTCGGCGTCTCCCTTTTCAATGTGTCGCCTTTCATGATGAGCCTGGGCATGGCGTCGATCGGTTTCGGTATCGCCCTCTATATGACGGGAGGCGTTCCGGTCTATGGCATGCCGATGGCATTCGGCGATACCTTTGGTTTCGGGTCGCTGCTCGGCGTCCCGACGCCGGTTCTCGTCAGCGTGATTCTGATCCTGCTGCTTTACTTTCTGGTCAACTGGACGCGCCTGGGGCGCTATTTCTACGCCGTCGGGGGCAACATCAAGGCCGCGCGGTTGTCAGGCATCAACACCAAGCTGACCCTGTTTCTGGCCTATGTGCTCTGCGGCGCGATGGCGGCGATCTCGGGCATTCTGCTGACCGCACGGCTCGACACGGGTGAGGCCAATATCGGCGCGACCATGCCGCTCGAATCAATCGCGGCCTGCGTCATCGCGGGAGTCAGTCTGCGGGGCGGGGTCGGGCGCATTGAGAACGTCGTCCTGGGGGCGGTCTTCATCGGCTTGGTTCAGAACGGAATGAATCTCGCGCGGATCGAGTCCTATCTCCAGACCGTGGTGATCGGCTCCTTGCTCATTCTCGCCGTCGTGGCGGACCAGTTCCGCCTGCGCTACATCGCCAATCTTCAGGATTGAGGCGGGGCGGGCGTGCTGGAACGAGCCAATCGAATTGGAGCCGGCCGGCGCGACGATCCCGGCGGATGCGATCCGCACCGCGATCGGCGCTGGTGCCGGTTTGAACGAAGGGTAGGGATTTCGAAGGAGTAGACGATGCCGACCGCCATCAACTGCGACATGGGCGAGAGCTTCGGGCTCTATAAGATGGGCGAGGACGAGAAGATGATGCCGCTCATCTCGGTTGCGAACGTCGCCTGCGGCTTTCACGGCTCGGACCCCAACCATATGCGCGCCACGGTGCGGCTGGCCAAGGACAACAACGTGCGCGTCGGCGCGCATCCCTCGCTTCCCGACCTACAGGGGTTTGGACGCCGCGAAATGAAGGTCGAACGCGACGAACTCGCCAACATCATCATCTACCAGGTCGGCGCGCTGATCGGTTTTCTGAAGGCCGAGGGAATGGAGCTCAACCACATCAAGCCCCATGGCGCGCTCTACGGCATGGCCGCGGGCGACGAGTCAATCGCCCATGCCGTTTGCGACGCCGCCGATGTTTTCGACGTTCCGCTATTCGGCATGAAAAACACGCTACACGAAAAAATCTACAAGGCGCGCGGCCACCGTTTCGTCGCGGAGTTCTACGCCGACCTCGATTACGACGACGACGGACGGCTGCTCATTACGCGCGAGCACGCTCCGGTCGATCCGAAAACCGCCGCCAAGCGGTGTCTGCGGGCGGTCAAGGAAGGCAAGACAAAGTCGGTCAACGGCGTCGACATCGAAGTCGGATCGGACTGCGTCTGCGTTCATTCAGATACGCCGAACGCGATCGCGGTCGCCCGGGCCGTGCGACGGGCGATCATGCCTTACCTGGTCGAGGCGGCTTGAACCGGTGACGCGTCGGTAGACCCCACCGGGTCATCCGCCGAACGGCCGCGCGGCGAAATTTGAACACGAAAGAGGGGGCTATCCATGGCGAACAAGCAGGTTCTTTCACCACTTCCGGGTACGTTCTACAGAAGGCCGGCGCCCGACCAGCCGCCGTACAAGGAAGAAGGCGATCCGGTAAGCGTCGGCGACACGATCGGGCTGGTCGAAGTGATGAAGTCCTTCCACGAGGTCAAGTCCGACTTCGACGGCAAGGCGGCGAAGTTCCTGGTCGACAACGAGGAACCGGTCATGGCCGGGCAGGCGCTTCTCGAAATCGACGGTTGAGAAGAACGCGCTCGATCATGGCTATCGAGAGCCTGCTGATCGCCAATCGCGGCGAAATCGCCGTCCGGATCATTCGGGCGGCGCGCGAGCTCGGGATTCGCTCCGTCCAGGTTTACAGTCAGGCCGATGCGGGCTCGCTCGCCGTGCGCCTCGCGGACTGGTCGGTCGAGATCGGCCCGCCCGCGGCGGCGAAGTCCTATCTCAACGTCGAAGCGATCCTCTCTGCTGCGCGGGAAACCGGCGCCGACGCGATCCACCCCGGCTACGGCTTTCTCGCCGAGAACGCCGATTTCGCGGACGCCGTAGAAGCGGCCGGGCTGATCTTCGTCGGCCCCAGGGGTGCTACGATTCGTCTGTTGGGCGACAAGATCGCGGCGCGTGAGGCCGCCGCCGAGGCCGGAGTTCCGACCGTGCCCGGCAGCGCCGGCCGGATCGGCGACATGGCGGCCGCGCGCGCCCTGGCCGAGCGGATCGGCTTTCCGGTCCTGATCAAGGCCACGGCCGGCGGCGGCGGCCGCGGGATTCGGGTCGCCAACGATTCGGCGGAATTCGAGCGCCTCACCCCCCAGGCCAGCACCGAGGCTAAATCGGCGTTCGGCGACGGCGGAATCTATATCGAAAAGCTTCTCGAAAAGGCCCGCCATATCGAGGTTCAAGTCCTGGGCGACGGCGAGCGGGTTGTGCATTGCTTCGAGCGTGAATGCTCCTTGCAGCGCCGCCGCCAGAAGGTCTGGGAGGAGGCACCGGCGCCGGCCCTGCCCGAGACGGCGCGCCGAAGGCTGTGCGACGCCGCGGTCGCGCTCGCGCGATCAGTCCGCTATCGCGGCGCAGGAACGCTGGAGTTCCTGTACGACGAGGACAGGCAGGATTTTTACTTTCTGGAAATGAACACCCGCATCCAGGTGGAACACCCCGTGACCGAGTGCGTCACCGGGATCGATCTGATGCGAGAGATGATCCGGATCGCCGGAGGGGAGCCCTTGACCCTGCGTCAAGCGGACATTCGCCTGAACGGCCATGCCATAGAATGCCGCATCAACGCGGAAGACCCGGCCAACGACTTCATGCCCGCGCCGGGGGTCGTGGATTCCCTTATGACGCCGGGCGGCCCGGGCGTGCGTTTCGACACCATGCTTTACCCGGGCTGCGCGGTTCCCCCGTTCTACGATTCCCTGCTCGGCAAGCTGATCGTCTGGGACGACACGCGCGCGAATGCGCTCAACCGACTGGAGCGGGCGTTGCGGGAACTCGAAATTTCGGGCGTCAAGACGACCAAGCCCCTGCACCAGGCGTTGGCGGCCGACGCGAATGTGCGGGACGCGAACATTCACACCCGATTCCTCGAGCAATGGCTCGATCGCGGACCATTGGTCCCGAAATGACACGAGGAGGCGATCCCTTATGAACACCAGATACTCCTTTGGCGGCGATGAGCACATCTTCGTCGAGGTCGGCGAGGAAATGTCGCTCGAAGCGTTCTTCAAGAGCCTGTCAATCACCAACGCGGTCCGCGAAAACCGGATCAAGGGCGTGACCGAAATTTGCCCCGCCAACGCCTCGTACCAGATCAAGTTCAATCCGGACGAGATCGGCCCCGATGATCTTCTCGCGGAGCTCAAGAGCCTCGAATCCGCGGCCGACGAGGCGAAGGCCGTCCTCGAAACCCGGATCATCGAAGTCCCGGTCTTTTACAATGACCCCTGGACTCACGAGACCCTGATGCGGTTTCGCGAGCGCCATCAGGACCCGGACAGCACGGACCTGGAATACGCCGCGCGGATCAATGATTTCGCATCCGTCGATGCGTTCATCGAAGCCCATTCCGGCGCCCCCTGGTTCGTGACGATGGTCGGCTTCGTCGCGGGACTGCCCTTCATGTTCCAGATGGTTGACCGGCCGCGCCAGATCGAGGTGCCGAAATATCTGCGCCCCCGCACCGACACGCCCAAGCTGACCGTCGGCTACGGCGGTTGCTTCGCCTGCATCTATTCGGTACGCGGCGCGGGCGGCTATCAGATGTTCGGCATCACGCCGATGCCCATTTTCGATCCCAAGCAGGAGATCAGCTACCTGCGCGACTTCATGGTCTTCTTCAAGCCCGGCGACATCGTCAAGTTCAAGCCGATCGATCGCGCCGCTTACGACCACGACGTCGCCGAAGTCGAGGCCGGGCGTTTCGAGCCCTTGGTGCGCGACTTCACCTTCTCCCTCGATGAGTTTCACGCCGACATCGACGGCTACAACGCGAAGATCGCGGAGGTGCTTTATGGCAATTAAAGTCTTATCTCCCGGGCTGGCGACATCCGTGCAAGACCTCGGCCGTCCCGGCTATTATCACCTCGGCATTCCCATTTCCGGCGGCATGGACCGTTACGCCCTGCGCGCCGCGAACATGCTGGTCGGCAATGATGAATCGGCGGCGGTTCTGGAGGCGGTCTTCATGGGGCCGGAGCTGGCGTTCACCCACGACGCCATGGTCGCGGTCACGGGGGCCGAGCTTCCGCCCAAGCTCGACGGCGACCCGCGCGAGACCTGGACCGCCTTCGCGGTCAAGGCCGGGCAGGTTCTGAGCTTCGATTACTTGCGAAGCGGTGCGCGCGCCTATATCGCGGTATCGGGCGGCATCGACGTTCCGGTGGTTCTCGGCAGCCGCTCGACCTATACCCTCGGCGCTCTCGGTGGTTTGGAGGGACGAACCCTGCAGGCGGGCGACGAGTTGCCGGTCGGCGAAGCCGCCGCCGTCGCCGAAGGTCGCAGCGTGCCCGCCAACCTGCGGCGCATGCCCGGTGCGCCCGCCGAGCTGCACGTGATGCCGGGGCTCTACTGGCACCGCATTACGGAGGCCTCGGGGCGGCGCTTCTTCGCAGACACCTGGAAGGTCGCGCCCGAGGCGGACCGCATCGGCTACCGATTTCGCGGCGGGCAGCCGCTCGAATTCGTCGAGCGCAAGCAACCTTTCGGCGCCGGATCGGATCCGTCCAATATCGTCGATAGCTGCTATCCCTACGGTTCGATCCAGGTGCCGGGCGGAACCGAGCCCATCATCCTGCATCGCGACGCCGTTTCCGGTGGTGGGTACTTCATGGTCGGAACCGTGATTTCCGCCGACATGGACCTGATCGGGCAATTGCAGCCGCATACCCCGACCCGGTTCGTCGCCGTCGACATGGCCGCTGCCCTCGCGGCCCGTCGCGACCGATCGGCGCTGTTGAACAAGATCCGGGCGACGCTGGAGTAACGCCGCTCCACTCGTGGGGAATCGCTTCAAGCCGACGACGACCAAGGAAAGAGAGAAAAGGCGCGAGATGAGTCTTTCCACTTGGCGGTTCGGGCGCGATCACCGCGAGCGCGCGGATTTATATTGAACGATCGTTCCAGTTTCTGGCGATCCCACTGGAACCCCGAGGAGGTTCCTCAGGACGCCTGGGGCGTTGGCGATCAGCCGGTGACAGTGGACGCCCTTCGCGCGCTCGCCGATACGAAGTTCCCCGTGAACAAGGGGCAAGTTCCTGATCGGGGGGGTCTTTTTCGGGTTTGTGCCATATTCGGTTTTGCAAGGAAGGGGTGATTGGGTCCTTTGAACCTTGCAATATCTTCCGCAATTTGGGATTCCCGCCAACGCCGATCCATGATTCCCTTCTTGCATCGAGGAGGGCTTGCGATGCGACCGAGGAAGACGGAGGCGACGGGTTCGGGCGATCTGTTCCGGGCGCGGCTCGATCAAATCATCGACATGAGGCACGAGCTGGTCCGCCTGGCCGATGCGATCGACTGGGGGTGGATCGGCGGTGAGCTGGCCGGGTGCTTCAGCCCGGAAGGTCTTGGAAATCGCGGAAGATGACGTCGGAACCGAATCCGCACGGGAGCGCCTGAGATGCCGAAGATTGCGCCCTCATGCCAGGGCCCCGACTTCGCGCCGAAGGCGGCTTCGTTTCGTCCTCCCCCCAACGCCATCGATGCGCACTTTCACATATTCGCGGACCCGGCCCGGTACCCCTTCGCAACCGACCGTAGCTACACGCCGCCGGAGGCGCCTCTCGAAGCCTATTTGCGCTTGCAGGACATCCTCGGCCTGAAACGGGGCGTGCTGGTGCAGCCGAGCGTATACGGCACGGACAACCGTCTTCTGCTCGATATTCTGCGCGCCCACGGAGACCGCTTTCGCGGCATCGCCGTGATCGACCCGCAAGCAAGCGACGGCGAGTTGGAGACGCTCCATGCGGCCGGTGTGCGCGGGGTTCGGATGAACCTGCTGTTTCGGGGCGGGGTGGGCCTTGAGGAGGCGGAGCGCATGGCGCGACGAATCGCCGACTTGGGGTGGCACCTGCAGGTGCTGATCGACGTTTCGGAGTCCGCCGAAATCATTCGCCGCCTCGGCAGCCTCGGGCGACCGCTGGTCTTCGATCATCTCGGTCACATGCCGGCCGGAAAAGGCGTGCGGAACACCGGGTTTCAGACCATGCTGGCCTTCTTGCGCGAGGGTCGGGCCTGGGTGAAGCTGTCCGGCGCCTATCGCGTGAGCGCCGAGCCGCGCCCACCCTACCGCGACGTCGCTCCCCTGATACGGGTGATCCTCGAAACGGCCCCGGAGAGAGCGCTTTGGGGGAGCGACTGGCCGCATCCCGCGATTGCCAAGGCGATGCCCAACGACGGCGCCCTGCTCGACCTGCTCGCGGATTGGGTCTCCGACGCGACACTGCGTCGACGCATCCTCCGGGACAACCCGGCCGCCCTTTACGGCTTCACCGACTCGCTTCCACGATCCGAAACCTCTCGTTAGACGATCCGCTTCTTCACCGCGACCGAGCCCAAGGTCGCGCTCGACGTCGATCGCAT
>CAZHDF010000120.1:0-7928 GCA_964531525.1 uncultured Alphaproteobacteria bacterium
TGTCGATCCGGCTGTGGATGCCCAGCGTAAGGCCGTAGCCGGTGGCGTTGATCGCGTCGATCACCCGGTCGAGATCGCCCGCCCGATAGCGCACCACGTGAAGGATCGGGCCGAACACCTCGCGCTCGAGGCGCGCGAGCGAATCGATCTCGAAGGCCGTGGGCGCGACGAAGGTGCCGTGCGCGCAAGCCTCGGGCAGCGCCGCGCGGTGCAGGCAGGAGAACCGCTCGGCCATCTTGGCCGCGTGCGCATCGAGCCGCGCCTTGGCCTCGTCGTCGATCACCGGGCCGACGTCGGTCGCGAGCAGGCCCGGGTCGCCGACGCGCAGCTCGGCCATGGCGCCCGCCAACATCTCGATCACCCGGGAGGCCACGTCCTCCTGCACGAACATCACGCGCAGCGCCGAGCAGCGCTGGCCGGCGCTGCCGAAGGCCGAGAGCAGCGCATCGGCCACCACCTGCTCGGGCAGCGCGCTCGAATCGACCACCATCGCGTTCTGGCCGCCGGTCTCGGCGATCAACGGCACGATCGGCCCGTCGCGCGCCGCGAGCGTCCGGTTGATCGCCCAGGCGGTCTCGGTCGAGCCGGTGAAGGCGACGCCCGCGATGCGCGAATCTCCGACCAGCGCCGCGCCCACCCGGCCGTCGCCCGGCAGCAGGTGCAACACGTCGCCCGGCACCCCCGCCTCGTGCAAAAGACGCACGGCGAAGGCGGCGATCAGCGGGGTCTGCTCGGCGGGCTTGGCGATCACCGCGTTGCCGGCGACCAGCGCCGCCGTCACCTGGCCGGTGAAGATCGCGAGCGGGAAGTTCCACGGGCTGATGCAGACGAACACCCCGCGCCCGTGGAGCGAGATCTCGTTGCGCTCGCCGGTCGGGCCGGGAAGCGAGATCGGTTCGGCGAAGTCGGCGCGCGCCCGGGCCGCGTAGTAGCGGCAGAAGTCGACCGCCTCGCGAACCTCGGCGAGCGCGTCGGGCACGGTCTTGCCGGCCTCGCGGACGCAGATCGCCATGGCCTCGGCGGTCGCGGCCTCGAGCGCATCGGCCATGCGGTCGAGACAGGCGGCGCGGTCCTCGGCGGGCGTCGCCGCCCAGCCGGGCGCGGCGCGGGCGGCGATCTCGACCGCGCGCGCGACCGTCGCGTCCTCGGCGTCGTGGACCGTGCCGACCGCGCGGCGACGGTCGGCGGGGTCGGTCAGCACGCGGGCGGAGCCGCTTTCGATCGCGACGCCGCCGACGATCGGCGCGGCGGCGAGCGGGCGCGCGAGCGCCGCGCGCATGCCCGCCGCCAACGGCTCGAGCGCGTCGGGGTCGCTGAGATCGATCCCGCGCGAATTGCGCCGCTCCTCGCCGTAGAGATCGACGGGCAACGGAATCCGGGGATGGGGCTTTTCGGGCAGCGCGCGCAGGGTCGCCGCCGGGTCCGAGACGATGGCTTCGATCGGCAGCTTCTCGTCGACGATCCGGTTGACGAACGAGGTGTTGGCCCCGTTCTCCAGCAAGCGCCGCACGAGATAGGGCAGCAGTTCCTCGTGGCTGCCGACGGGGGCGTAGACCCGGCAAGGGATGCCGAGCCGCTCGGGCCCCACGACCTCGTTGTAGAGCGCCTCGCCCATGCCGTGAAGGCGCTGGAACTCGTAGGCGCGGTCGGGGCCTGCGAGCTCGACAACGGTCGCGAGCGTATGGGCGTTATGGGTCGCGAACTGGGGATAGAAGGCGTCGGGGGCGGCGAGGATCTTGCGCGCGCAGGCGATATAGGACACATCCGACGCGGGCTTGCGGGTATAGACCGGATAGCCGGGAAGCCCGCGCTCCTGGCTGCGCTTGATCTCGCTGTCCCAATAGGCGCCCTTGACGAGGCGCAGGGGCAGCCGCCGGCGGTAGCGCGCGGCCAACGCGGCGAGCCAATCGATCACCGCGAGCGCGCGCTTCTGATACGCCTGGACCGCGTAGCCGAGCCCGTCCCAG
Source organism: uncultured Alphaproteobacteria bacterium (assembly GCA_964531525.1). Taxonomy (GTDB): domain Bacteria; phylum Pseudomonadota; class Alphaproteobacteria; order JAAXGF01; family JAAXGF01; genus CAYYWV01. The sequence continues at coordinate 1,968 of CAZHDF010000120.1, forward strand.
CCGTCGAGCGAGGGGTCGCGCAACGCCGCCGCGATCACGTCGAGCGTCGGCTCGAGGCGGTCGGCCTCTTCCGAATCGACGGTGAGCCCGATGCCGTTTTCCTTCGCCCGGCGCGCGAGGTCGAGCAGCCTCGGCGTCAATTCGGCCATCACCCGGTCGCCCTGGGAGAACTCGAAGCGCGGGTGGAGCGCCGAGAGCTTGACCGAGACGCCGGCGCGCGCGAACAGGTCGTCCCCCTGGCTCCGCGCCCGCGCGCCGATGGCGTCGATCGCCTCGAGATAGGTGGCGAAATAGCGCTCGGCGTCGGCCATGGTCCGCGCCGCCTCGCCCAGCATGTCGAAGGAATGGCGGTAACCCTGCTTCTCGGCCGGGGCGGCGCGGTCGAGCGCGTCCTCGATGCCGCGTCCCATGACGAACTGGCGGCCGAGAATGCGCATCGCCTGAAGAAGCGCCTGGCGAATCACCGGCTCGCCGCTTTGCGCGACCAGCCGGCCGAGAAGACCGGTGAGGTCGCCGGTCGTCTCGGCGTCCAGGCGGATGATCCGCCCGGTTAGCATCAACCCCCAGGTCGAGGCGTTGACGAACAGCGATTCGGAATGCCCGAGATGCCGCTTCCAGTCGGCGTCGCCCAGCTTGTCGCGGATCAGCCGGTTGGCGGTCTCGGCGTCGGGGATGCGCAGCAGCGCCTCGGCGAGGCACATCAGGATGACGCCTTCCTGGCTCGACAGCCCGTACTCGTGAAGGAAGGCGTCGATCCCGCCGAGCCGCTTGCGCGAGGCGCGGACCTTGGCGACCAGGTCGCGGGCGCGCGCCTCGATGCGCGCGCGTTGGTCCTCGGGCAACTCGGCCTCGGCCAGAATCGTCTCGACCGCCGCCGCTTCGCCGAGACGGTAGCGGGCGCGAATCTCCGCGCGCAGGGTATCGGGCGGCGCGGGCTCCTCGGGGAAAATCAGCCCGCCGGCCATGCCGGCATCGCTCACCACCTATACCTCTCGAGGCTATGAAGGCCGCTCGGCGTGAGCTTATAGCCGGTCAAGGTGCGCTCTGCGTGGTTCATGCGCCAGGATAGCATTCTCTGGGCGTAATCGAGAACCGTGGCCGCATGGGCGGGGTCGCCGGCGAGATTATGGAGCTCGCCTGGGTCGTTCTGGATATCGAAGAGCAACGGCGGCAGCCCGGTGAAGTGAACGTATTTATAGCGCCGGTCACGAATCACGGCGCACCCGCATTGGTCAAATCGCAATCCGAGCGCGGTCTCGGCGCTGTCGTCGGTCACGCTGCGGAAGTCGTACTCCCAGTGGACCTCCCGGCGCCAGCTTAGCGGCGTCTTGCCCCTGAGGAAGGTGGCGAGCGAGTAGCCGTCGCATTGCGCCGGGATCTCCAGGTCGAGGAGATCGAGGATCGTCGGCATGATATCGACGCTTTCGGTGAAGGCCCCCACCCGCCAGCCGCGCGCGGCGTCCCACACCGGGCCCGGCGCGCGGATCACGAGCGGCACGTGGAAGGCGGGGTCGAAAAAGCATTCCTTCCCGACCATCCAGTGATCGCCCAGCATGTCGCCGTGATCGGCGGTGAAGACGATCAGCGTGTTGTCGTAGAGCCCGTTCTCCTTGAGGAAGGCGACCAGCCGGCCGATATGGTGATCGACCTCGGAGATCAGCCCGTAATAGGCCGCGCGGAGCTTGCGCTGGTCGCGCTCGTCGAGGTGATCGACGCGCCGCATCGGCTCATCCAGGCGATAGGCCATGAAGGGATGCGACCCGATCTCGTCCTCGACCGTGTCTTGGCGGACGAACGGCGGCATGTCGTCGGGATCGTACATGCTGTTATAGGGCTCGGGCGCGATGTAGGGCGGGTGCGGACGCAGGAAGACGAGATGCAGGAACCAGTTCTCGCCCGCCTCCGCGCGCTCGGCGATGTAACTCATGGCCCGGTCGGCGCTGAACGCGGTGTCGCTGTCCTCGGCGCGGTAGCGCGCCGGGGCGTCGAACGGCCCGAAGCCGCCGACGTCGACATGTCCGCCCTCGGGCCCGTACATGTCGAAGGGCGTCACGGTGGTCTCGTATCCCTTCTCGGCGAGATACCGCACCCATTCGACCGGCTGGGTCGGCATCAGCAAAAGCGGCGTGAAGCCCGGCAGGACGCCCTCGTAGCTCTGCATGAGGCGGGGGTCGTCGGGCTCGAGCCCGCGCGGATCGACGCTCGTGTCGGTATAGCCGATCAACGCCGGGTCATAGCCCGCCCTGCGCGCCTCGAGCGCGATATTGGTGAAGCGCGCATCGAGCGGCGTGCCGTTGCGCACCGAGCGATGGGTCATCGCGTAGAGCCCGGTGTGGAGCGACGCCCGGCTGGGACCGCAGGGGGTGCACTGGCCGTAGTGGCTCTCGAACAGGACGCCGTCGTCGGCGAGCGCGTCGAGATGCGGGGTTCGCACCACCGGGTGGCCGCGCGCCGAGAGGGCCTCGCCGCGCCACTGGTCGGCGGTGATATAGAGAATGTTGAGACGCTGGGCCATCGCTTCACTCACCGGACGACGGCCGGTCCGGGCGCTGCGCCCCGCCGACCTGGTTGATGTTCACGTATCGGAACGGACCGGGACGCGCGATTTCCCGCGCGCGGCGGACAGGCGAGCGCGACGGGCGGAAGATAAGCCGTGGCTGAGGCCATCGCGTCCTCGCGACGCTCGCATGAACTACCCGAACCGGCGCGATTGTTGCTCCCGCCGAGGCTTGCGCGCAAGCCCCAAAATGCGGTCCGACGGCGCGGGCGCTCAGTCGGTTCGGACCGATCCGGATTCGCCGCCGCGCGCTGCCGCGATCCGCTCGCGCGCCATCCGATCGGCGATCTCGCCGGTCGGCAGGCCCTCGGCCTCGGCGCGGCGGAAAATTTCGAGAAGGGTGTCGTAAATCCGCGCCGTGCGGGCCAGCGCCCGGTCGCGGTCGTAGCCCTCGTCCTCGAAGGAGATGTTGATGACGCCGCCCGCGTTGATCGCGTAATCGGGGGCGTAGAGGATGCCGCGCGCCATGAGAAGCCGGCCCGCCGCGTCGTCGGCGAGCTGATTGTTGGCCGCCCCGGCGACGATCGGCGCGCGGATCAGGGGAATGGTCCCGGCATTCAGCACGCCGCCGAGCGCACAGGGCGCGAGGACGTCGACCTCGGCGGCGACGATCGCCTCCGTCCCGGCCGGCTCGGCATCGAACTCGGCCGCCGCGCGGGCGACGGCCTCGGGGTCGAGATCGGCGACGATCAGGCGCGCGCCCACCTCGCGTAGATAGCGACACAGCGCGAAGCCGACATGGCCGAGTCCCTGCACGGCGACCCGTAGGCCCGCGAGATCGTCGCGCCCCAGCCGATGGCGAACCGCCGCGCGGATTCCATGAAAAACGCCGAAGGCGGTGACCGGCGAGGGATCGCCGCTGCCCTCGGCAAGCCCGGCGACATGGCGCGTCTCGCGGACGACGATGGCCATGTCCTCGGCCGAGGTGCCGACGTCTTCGGCGGTGACGTAGCGCCCGCCGAGGCTCTCGACCAAACGGCCGAAGGCGGCGAGCAGCGCGGGCGTCTTCCCGGCGCGCGGATCGGCGATGATCACCGCCTTGCCGCCGCCCTGTCGGGTGCCGGCGAGCGCGTGCTTGAAGGTCATCGCCCGACTCAATCGCAGCGCGTCGGCGAGCGCCTCGTCCTCGCTGCCGTAGGGCCAGAGCCGGCAGCCGCCGAGCGCGGGTCCGAGCGTGGTGTCGTGAATGGCGATGATCGCGCGCAAACCCGCCGCGCGATCGAACCCGTAGGTCACCGATTGATGGTCGTCGAACTCGGCCGCGTCGAACAGGGCCACGATTCAGCACCCCAACAGCGACGGAAACGCCCCGCCCCGCGCCGGACCGTCTTTTTTCTCAAACTAGCATGCGCCCCGCCTCATGCAAGGCGTCCCGCGGCCGGTCGGTTTTCAGGCCGTCTTGGAGACAGGTTCGGTCGAGGGCGGCGCGGCCTTGTCGCCGGCGCTTTTCGGGGCGACCTCGACCGGCGGCTGCTCGCGGCGCTCGACGCCGACCGGGTCGTCGTCGCGACGGCGGCGGTCGGGGCCGAAATACTCACCCGTCTTGATGAACTCGTTCGGCTTCTCGATCGCCGAGATCATGCGGTGAAGCAAGGTCGCGGGCGCGATCGGCTTGGCGAGGAAGTCGTTGATCCCGGCGTCGCGCGCCTCGATTACCCGGTCGACGTCTGTGTGCCCGGTCAGCATGATGATGGGCACGAAGGGACACGGACTCTTCGGATCGCGGCGAACGCGGCGGGCAAAAGTGATGCCGTTGATCGGCTTCATCGCCCAGTCGCAGATGATGAGATCGAATTTCTTGATTTTGAGAAGCGGAAAGGCGCTAGATCCGTCCTTGGCCGAGCTGATCGACTGGATACCGAAGCTGTGCAGCATTCGGCTCAGGAGCTGTACCGTATGCTCGTTGTCATCGATGATGAGGACGTTGAGCTCCGAAAAATCCTTTTGATCCATCGCCCGTTCGCCTTACCGCCATGCGCATGTCGCGCTTTTCCCGTCCCATCGCCGATGGGGGGAGGCTTAACTGTAACGCGGGTTCGGTAAACGCGAGATTAACCGGCTCGGGCGCAAAGCGCGCGCGAGACGCGCGAGGCGGGCGGGCGGCCGAGCGCGTCGCAGATGAACCAGCCGGCGCGGGCGAGCGCGTCGAGATCGACGCCGGTCTCGATCCCGAGGCCGTCGAGCATGTAGAGCACGTCCTCGCTGGCGACGTTTCCGGTCGCGCCGGGGGCATAGGGGCAGCCGCCGAGTCCCGCGACCGCGCTGTCGATCACCGACACCCCGATCTCGAGCACGGCCAGGATATTGGCGAGCGCTTGGCCGTAGGTATCGTGGAAATGGGCCGCCAGCCGCTCGATCGGCACCAGGGCGGCGACCGCCTCGACCATCGCCCGCGCGCGCCCCGGCGTGCCGACGCCGATGGTGTCGCCGAGCGAAATCTCGTCGCAGCCGAGATCGAGGAGCGCGCGGGCGACCCGAGCGACCGCTTCGGGCGCCACCGCGCCCTCGTAGGGGCAGCCGAGCACGCAGGAGACATAGCCCCGCACCCGCAGGCCGCGCGCCCGCGCCGCCTCGCAGACCGGAGCGAAGCGCGCGAGGCTCTCGTCGATGCCGCAGTTGATGTTGCGCCGCGAGAACGTCTCGCTCGCCGCGCCGAACACCGCGATCTCCTCGGCGCCCGCCGCGAGCGCCGCCTCGAAGCCCCTCATATTGGGGGTCAGCACCGGGTAGCGAACCCCGGGCCGGCGCGCGATCCCGGCCATCACCCGGGCGGCGTCGGCCATTTGGGGGACGCGCTTGGGCGAGACAAAGCTCGCCGCCTCGATGACCGGAAGGCCGCAGTCGGCGAGCCGGTCGATCAAGGTGATCTTGACCTCGGTCGGGACCGGATCGGGTTCGTTCTGAAGGCCGTCGCGGGGGCCGACCTCGACCAGCGTCACGCGATCGGGCAGCGCCATGTCAGGTCCCGTCCTCGGCGGCGAGGGTCACGAGCTCGGCCCCTTCCTCGACCCGCGCGCCGGGCGCGAAATGGACCGCCGAAACCCGACCGTCGGCGGGCGCGGTGATGGTGTGCTCCATCTTCATCGCCTCGACGATCATCAGCGCGGCGCCGCGCGCGACCCGCGCGCCGGGCTCGACCATGACCGCGACCACGCGCCCCGGCATCGGCGCGGCAAGCCGGCCCGCCGCGTCCTCTCCCGCGTCGGCCAAGGCCGCGACATCGTCGTCGTCGAGCCGTCGGGCGTCGTGATCGAGGATCACCGTGACGGCGCCCTCGCCGGCGATGATCCGCGCCCGAAGCGGGACGCCGTCGATCCGCGCCGCGACCGTCTCGCCGTCCGTCTCGCCATCCGCTTCAATCGCGTCGAGATCGAGGATCTCGTCGCCGATCGCCATGCGGTAGC
>CAZHDF010000120.1:8028-10919 GCA_964531525.1 uncultured Alphaproteobacteria bacterium
TCCGCTTCAATCGCGTCGAGATCGAGGATCTCGTCGCCGATCGCCATGCGGTAGCCATCGGCCCGGGCGGTGGCGATCACCCGGTAGGCGCCGGCGGCGTCGCGGAAGCGCAGGCTCACGCGCGCGGGCGCGTTGAGCCGCCAGCCGTCGGCCCTGTACCAGGGCGAGACCGGATCGCCCGAAGCGCGCGCCTCGCGCTCGACCGCGCGCGCGCGGCGACGCAGCCGGTCGAGCGCCGCGAGCGCCAGGACGGGCGCGCTCGCGGGCGGCGATGGCGGCGCGAGCACCGCGATCTCGCGCGCGACGAAGCCGGTATCGACCGGCCCGGCGACGAAATCGTCGTGGGCGAGCAGGCGGCGCAGAAAATCGAGATTGGTGGCGGGCCCCGCGATGCAGGTCTCGCCGAGCGCCTCGGCGAGCCGGGCAATGGCGCGACGGCGGGTCGTTCCCCGGGCGACGATCTTGGCGATCAGCGGATCGTAATGCGCCGTCACCGCGTCGCCGGCGCGCACGCCGGTATCGACGCGAAGATCGTCGCCGGGCGCGGGCAGATCCAGATGATCGATCCGCCCGGCGGCGGGCAGAAAGCCGCGCGCCGGGTCCTCGGCATAAAGCCGCGCCTCGATCGCATGACCCGACAGCGCGATCGCCCCCTGGGCGCGCGGCAGCGGCTCGCCCGCCGCGACGCGCAACTGCCATTCGACCAGATCGAGACCGGTGATCAGCTCGGTCACCCGATGCTCGACCTGAAGCCGCGTGTTCATCTCGAGGAAGTAGAACGCCCCGTCGGCGCCGACCAGGAACTCGATCGTGCCCGCGCCGAGGTAATCGACCGCGCGGGTCAGCGCCACCGCCGCCTCGGCGAGCCGCGCGCGCAGCCGCGCGGGCACGGCGGGCGCCTCCTCGACCACCTTCTGGTGGCGACGCTGAACCGAGCAGTCGCGTTCGAACAGATGAACGACGTTCCCCGCCCGATCGGCGAAGACCTGGACTTCGACATGACGCGGCCGATCGAGCCAGCGTTCGAGCACCAGTCGGTCGTCGCCGAAGGCCGCGGCCGCCTCGCGCCGGGCGGCGGCGAGCGCCGCGTCGAGCGCCGCCTCGTCGGCGACGATGCGCATGCCCTTGCCGCCCCCGCCGGCAACCGGCTTGACCACCAGGGGAAAGCCGATCCGGGTCGCCTCGCGGGCGAGCGCGGCGGCATCGAGCCCCTCGCCCGTCGCGCCCGGTAGGACGGGAACGCCGGCCGCCTCGGCCAGCGCGCGCGCCGCCCCCTTGTCGCCCATGGCGCGAATCGCCGCCACCGGCGGGCCAACGAAGACCAGCCCCGCGTCGATGCAGGCTTGCGCGAAATCGGCGTTTTCGGCGAGGAAGCCGTAGCCCGGATGGATCGCGTCCGCCCCCTCGGCGCGCGCCGCCTCGATGATCGCCGGGATGCGCAGATAGCTCTCCCGCGCGGGCGCGGGGCCGATGTTCACCGCCCGGTCGGCGAGCGCCACGTGGCGCGCGTCCGCGTCGGCGTCCGAATGGACCGCGATGCACCGGATGCCGAGACCGCGCGCGGTCTCGATGATGCGGCAGGCGATCTCGCCGCGATTGGCGATCAGGAGACTGTCGAACACCGCGACCCGCTCAGCCGCGCCAGCTCGGCTTGCGCTTGTCGAGGAAGGCGGCGACCCCCTCGCGCGCCTCGTCGCCGGCGCGCACCGTGGCGATCAAATGCGCGGTCTCGTCGACCAGATGATCATCAAGCGCGCGTTCCTCGACCCGGGCGATCAGGCGCTTGGTTTCGGTCACCGCGCCGGGCGCGCCCTCGAACAGGCTGGCGACGATCGCCTCGACGGCGGGGGCGAGATCGGCCGGGGTCTCGACCAGCTCGTGAACCAGCCCGATACGCAGCGCCTCGGCGGCGTCGAACCGCTCGCCCGTCAGCATGTAGCGCCGCGCCGCGCGCGCCCCCATCGCCGCGACCACATAGGGCGAGATCACCGCCGGCACGAGGCCCAACTTGACCTCGCTGAGCGAAAACCGCGCGGGCGCGGCGGCGAGCGCGATATCGCAGGCGGCGACCAGCCCGACGCCGCCGCCATAGGCCGCGCCCTGCACGACGGCGACGGTCGGCTGGGGCAGGGTCGCGAGATGGCGCAGCATCGAGCCCAAGGCGCGCGCGTCCTCGAGGTTGTCCTCGGGCGGCGCCGCGGCGGCATGGCGCATCCAGTTGAGATCGGCCCCCGCCGAGAAGCTCGCGCCCGTCGCCTCGAGCAGCACCGCGCGAATGCCGTCGGCGCCATGGAGATCCTCGAGGATATCGGCGAGCCGCTCGATCATCTCCTCGTTAAAGGCATTGTGCAGCTCGGGCCGGTTGAGGGTGATGGTCGCGACCCCGTCGGGCGAGGCGCGAAACAGCACGCAATCGTCGCTCATGCTCTACATCCTGAAAATGCCGAAACGGGTGCGCCCAACCGGCGCGTTGAACGCCGCCGACAGGCCGAGGCCGAGCACCGTCCGGGTCTCGGCCGGATCGATCACGCCATCGTCCCACAGCCGCGCGCTCGCGTACATCGGGTTGCCCTGGGTTTCGTATTGCGCGCGGATCGGCGCCATGAAGGCATCCTCCTCGGCCTCGGACCAGGTTTCGCCGCTCGCCTCGGCGCGGTCGCGGCGGATCTGGGCGAGCACCCGGGCCGCCTGCTCGCCCCCCATCACCGAGATACGCGCGTTGGGCCAGGTCCACAGGAAGCGCGGGCCGTAGGCGCGCCCGCACATGGCGTAGTTGCCGGCGCCGAAACTGCCGCCGATCACGACCGTGAGCTTGGGCACCCGCGAACACGCCACGGCGGTGACCATCTTGGCGCCGTCCTTGGCGATGCCGCCGGCCTCGTACTTGCGCC
>CAZHDF010000121.1:0-10893 GCA_964531525.1 uncultured Alphaproteobacteria bacterium
GCGCCGCCGCCCGCTTGCCAGGGGAGCGAGCTTTGCCCCGTCGGGTGTTCGCCGCTACCGGCGGGGATTTGGAGAGGGCGCTGGGGCGTGTGGGAGCGCGCCCCGGGCCTTCGCCCTCTCGAAACCCAGAGCGGCGCGGCGCGAAGCGCCGAACACCCTGGCGACATGGGAAAGGAGCAGACCATGCTCAACCGTGTAGAGATCATCGGCAACCTGGGGCGAGACCCCGAGATCAGGCATACGAACGCCGGCGAGAAGGTCGTCTCGCTGTCGGTCGCGACCTCGATCAAGTGGAAGAAGGACGGGGTCACCCACGAAAAGACCGAGTGGCACCGCGTCGTGATCTTCAATCAGGCGCTTGCCGGCGTTGCCGAGCAGTATCTGCGCAAGGGGTCGCGAGCCTACTTCATGGGTCGCCTTTCGACCCACAAGTGGACCGACAAGCAGGGGATCGACCGTTGGACCACGGAGATTGTGGTTCCGAACTTCGGCGGCGATCTTCTGCTTCTTGATTCCAAGCGCGACGGCGACGGGGCGGAGCCGGCGAACGGTTCGCCCCAGGCGGAGGCCGCGCCGCCGGCGACGCCGCCGGAGCTCGACGACGATATCCCTTTCTAGGAGACCTCTCATGACCTTTGGTGACCGTGTTCGCGCGCTGCGTCTGGAGATCGGCATTTCTCAGGCGGAGTTCGCGAACTTTGTCCCTATGTCTCGGTCTTATCTGTCCGAGATCGAACGCAAAGTGGCGAGCCCGAGTTCGGGGATGATCAGAGCGATCGTTCGGGCTTTCGATGATATGGACGTTGGCTTGAACGAGGATGAGGTGCGTTATCGCCTCGGCTTGGTCGGCGACAGACCGGCGGTGCCGCATGACGAGTTGCGGCGGCGTGCTCATGGGCGCTTGGTGCCCGCGTGAGGCCGCGTGGGCCGGAGACGTTGCGGGGCGTCTCCGGCCTCTTTTCTTTAGGAAGCAGAATTCGTTATGTGGTTCTATGGGCGAATTTCAGTGAAACCTAATAATACATTCTCATATTCTTCGATTTTTACTTTGCGCCGAGGCCTCCGAGTTGCAGGCATTATCTTATTTTCATACGTCGCTCTAAGTGATTACCCTTCTCTATCCTTTGCCCCGCAACCGTCAAGGATACAACCCATGAGCGAGCGGCCTATTGAGCCGCTTAGCCCCCCGCGTCTAACAGGGGGGGTTGGGCGTACACGAATTCAACCTAAGTCGTTGCAGACCAAAGAAATGAGGCGGATCACAACCCGCCGTTGCATAGAGCCGAAACCGGGCTATGCGGTTTTACTTGCGAGGGGGTGGGACAGTTGGGAAGAAACTTTCAATCTCAAGCCCCGGCCTTGGCTCGAAGGCGCACTCGTTGAGCGCCAGAAACGGGCGAAGGAGATCGACCAGGAAATCCCGATCACGATCGCCGGCGAGGACATGCGGGTCTGGAGGACCGGAACAAAAGGATACTCGCACGTCGCCGCCGGCCCCGACTTCCTGTTCATGTTCGCTCTCGGCCGCGAGAAGAACGCGGTGAAGGTGCGCTATCTCTCGCGTGCCCTATGGACAATCGGCTTGCGCGAGCTCCAGGACCGCGCCTGGGTGGCGCTCGACCGCGCGTGCACGCCTGTCGAGGGCCCGCGATGCTCGGTGGTGCGGGCCGATTATGCGGTGGACCTCTATTGCCCTGATTTCACGCGCGAGTTCACGCCGGCTTTGGCCGGCGACATGGTTTCGCATTCTTCGGTTAAGCGACGCACAGAAGGTCATTTCGAGCTCTGGTCGCGCGGGCGAGGGGAGACTTTAACGGTCGGCTCGAAGCGCGGCCTTCAGGTCGCGGTGTACGACAAGGGGCTCGAGATATCCGAGGTCAAGGGGACCGACTGGATCAAGGAGCTTTGGGGACGCGAGGGCTATCACCCGCCCGATGACCGGTGCCGGGACGTGTGGCGCGTCGAATGCCGTTTCGGCAAGGACTACCTCAAGGCGCGCGGGCTGCGGCATCCGAGCGATGTTGAGGAGGCGCGCGCGGAGATGGTCGCCGAGGCGCTGTGGACGCGCCGTCTCACGCGGCCGTCGCCGACCGACAGCAACCGCCGCCGTTGGCCGATGCATCCGCTCTGGACGGCTGCCTGGCGCGCCGCCGGCGAGGCTGACGAAATGCCGCCGCTGGGCCGCGTGCGTACGCTCCGCCGCGAAGCGCTTGTGGAAACCTTCCTCGCCCAGATCGCCGGCACCGCGCGCCGGGCCGTGGTGGCGGCGAACGGCGACTTTTCGAAGGCGGCGCTTGCGGAGCTCCTCGAGGAAGCGCGGCGGACAGTCCTTTCGGACCGCGGGCATTTCGCAAAGGTGTCCCGCGCCAAGGCGGACTATGCGGACTTGGAGGTGCCACAGTGAACGATCAGCACAGGACCATTCAGCAGCTCGAACAGCTCGACTTCCAGCTCAAGGCGCTCGACGCTGCGCCTCTTTTCGATCAACCGGCCCGCGCTCGTGCGGCGGCGTATGTCATGCGGCAGGTGCTTGTCACGCTTCACAACAGGCTTCTGGACTTAGAGCGATGTCTGAACTCGTCGGATACGAGACCTGCAAGGAATGCGGATGCCCAAACGCCAAGGTGACCCGGTGCCGAGAGCGCGAGAACGCGAAACGTCCCAAAGGCTGGCCGCAGCTTCATCGGTTATGCCCGGGCTGCGGCGATCGAACCTTTCTGGGGCGCGGGCCGTCCGCGAAGCGGCTGGCGATGGTCGAGAAAATGCTGAGATCGGAGGTAACCCATGACGGCGGAGACGTTCCGGCCGGTGAGCCCGGAGACGCCGAGGGAGACGGGGCTGGACGAAACGATGGCGGGCGGCTCTGGTTCGAGTGACCCGCTTCATATCCGGTCGATCGACCTGCCGCCCGATCCGGTGCCGGAGCCAGGCGCCGATGCCGAGGGCGTGCCGCCGGCGACGCCGCCCGATACCGTCACTGCGGATCAGTTCTTCGCCGCGTTTCGAAGCCTGATCGGCGCGCCGAACGTTCTGCGCGCGCTCCAGCGCCGGCCGCCGCTCAAGTCCTTGCAGATCGCGCCCGATGACGAGGCTGCCCGGCAGGCTTCGGACGCCCTCTATGAGACCTGCCTCGAGGTGCCGTGGCTGCGCTGGATGGTCACCTATGAGGGCAAGTGGATCAAGCGTGCGGTGGCGATCGGCGGCTTCGGTCTTGGGCTCTCGGCGTCGGTGATGGCCGAGCTCAACGCCGAGCGCGCGCAGACCGCGCAACCGGCGAAGGCCGAGCCGACGCCGGGCGATGCGTCCAGGCGCGCGCCGAAGCCAAAGTCCGTGGTCGTTGACGGAAAGACTTACGACGCCGTTCTCTGATGATCGCCAAAGACGCCCGCATGATCGCCGTCTATGGACGGCGCGGAAGCGGCAAGAGCACGCGCGTGAAGCGGATCACGGCGCGCTGCCGGCGCTTGGTGGTGTTTGATCCGTGCGACGAATATGCGCGGGAGGCCGGGCTCAAGCGGGTGACGCGCTATCAATCGCTCCTGGACGCGATCGCCCGCGGTTGGCGGCGGGGGTTCCGTGTGGCCTTCGTGCCCGAACCCGGGTTGGAGGCGATCCAGCTCAGCGATATTGCGTCGATCTTGTGGAAGGTGCAGCGTCCCTATGAGCTCGGCCGCGACGCGCGCAAGCTCACGCTTGTGGTCGAAGAAATGGACCTCAGCTATCCGGTCCGTGCGCTGCCCGCCGAGTTCAACGGGATGCCGCGGCTTTGCAATCAGGGCCGGCACGTGGGGATCGAAATCATCGGCGTGACGCAGCGGCCGGCGCAGATCAGCGCGACGTTCCGCGGCAATGTGGCCGAAAGCTATGTCTTCCCGCTCGCTTGGGCCGAGGACCGTAACGCGATTTTGGCGATCATCGGCCGTGAGCACGCCGCCGCGCTTGCGGCGCTCCGCGACCATGAGTATCTGCATTTCTCGGCCGGCGTGGTGTCAAAGGGAAAGAATCTTCCTATAGGAAAAAAGCAAAAATCTCCTATAGGAAAGGTGAAATTTTCCGCTTGATTGTCGCTTCATCTTGGCGCAGCTAAGAAGCGATGAAGCTCGACTTCCGAACCATAATCCAGGGCGCTATCGCTGGTGTCATTGGCATCGCGATTTGGGAAGTCGCGCTCAAACCGCTTCTCGTTCCCAACAAGGAGGCATGACGTGCCGACGGCCAAGCAGTTCATTTCCGGCCTGGTTATCACTGTGCCGGCCATCGTTATCGCGGGGCTGCTCATGAACGCGCTTCGCGACAACGATTTCATCAAGAGCGCGATCAGCGGCTTCGACAGCTAGGAGGGCAGGGGCATGGCCCGAAAGCTCATTGACCTGCCGTCCTTTTCGTCGGTCGCCGCCGGTGCGACCGCGGCGATCGACCTCCCGGTCACGGACATCTACCACAGCCTGCGCCTGAACTACGGCACCAGCACCGCCGGCGGACCGACGCAGGCGAACATGGAATCCGAGATCACCGAGATTCGCGTCAAGGTGAACGGCGTGGTGCAGCGGACCATGAGCGCTGCGCAGCTCTTCGCGCTTAACGCTTATCACGGCATTCCGGTGAATGATGGCTTTCTGCCGATCTACTTTTCGGAGCCGTGGCGGCGTTCGGCTCAGGGCGAGGACAGCCTCGCCTGGGGGATGGCGGACGTCGAGACCTTCCAGGTCGAGGTCGATATCGCGGCCGGCGCGACCAACCCGACGCTTTCGGCGACGGCGGTCAAGGAGGCCGCGTCGCGGGCGATGGGGCCGATTGTCAAGTGGCGGCGGTTCCGGGTGCCGGTCGCGGCCGTCGGCGTGGTCAACGTTTCGACCTTGCCGAAGAACGATGCCTACTACGCGCTTCATGCGATCTCCGGGAACGTCAGTGACGTGACGGTCAAGGTCGACGAGCGCGAGGTGTTCCAGGCGACCGCTGCAAACGCGAGCGCGTACTACAAGGAGCAGGGCTTCACCCCGCAGACCGGCTACTTCCATGTCGATTTCGCGCCCACCGGTCGCGTCGCCGATGCATTGCCGATGCGGGACGCGCGCGGCAACCGCGTCTCGGACTTCCAGGTTGATTTCAACATGAGCGCGGCGGCGAGCTTCGATCTCATCACCGAGACGCTGGGCTTGCGCGACTGAGGCGGCTATGGCGACCGGAACCGGAACTTTTCTGGACGGCCTGTTCGACAATGTTCGTGGCGTCTTCAAGGACGTCATCGACTTCGAGAAGTTCAAGTTCGAGCTCCAGCTCGCGAAGGACGCCCGCGCGGCCGAGGCCGCCCGGCAGCAGAGCCAAGCGCCGAGGCCTCCGACCGGATCGTCCGCTCTTTCGAACCCTATCGTGGTCGTCGGTGGGCTCGCGGTTGTCGGTCTCGTGCTCGCGCGGGTGCTGCGTTAGGAGGGGAACGTGTCCTTGTTCCCGTTCGGGGTCTTGGCCGATGCGCCGGCTCCGGACACCTTGCCCCTCCCGAGCTCGCCGCTTGATCTTCTGAAGTCGGCCGCCGCTCCGGCTCCCGCGTTTTCGTCCGCGAGCGCGACGCCGACGCAGACCGCGAACCTTGGTTCGCCTTTCATTATCGGGTCGGACACGACGGCCGCCGGCGACGTGGTGCGCCAGGTCGTGCCGATCGCCGTCATAGGGATTGCCGCATGGGGCCTGGTCCGCGTTCTCAGGCGACGCTAACGCTCACGGTCTCCGGCTGGACCGCCGAGGCCGAGGCCGCGCTTGCGCGCATCTGCGCAACCGATCCGACCGTATCGGTCGCCTGGTTCAGGCGCGAGGTCGAGGCCGAGCGATTGGGCGTGATCTCGGTTCAAGGCGATGGCGACCCCGTGGGCGTCATCTTCTGGCGGATTGAGGCCGGCGATTGCGGTTCGGAGTTCGTCGTGGTGGCCGCGGCCGGCGCGCTCCCGGGCTGCGATCTCGTGGCGTCCGTTCTGCCGGCTCTCGAGGTGCTGGCGGCGAAGGCGGGCTGCGCGTGGCTGCGGGCGCATACGGCGCGGCCTGGGCTGGTCCGCAAGCTCGCCGGCCTCGGCTTCAGGGCCGAGGAAGTCGTGTTGCGCAAGGAGCTTGCCCATGTCGCGTAGCAAGTCGTCGAGCTCGACGAGCACCAAGCAGACGACGACCCAGATTGACCGCCGGATCGCCGCGACCGACGAGGCGCTCGTCGTGAACCTGGAGCAGGGGGCCGGGCTCACGGTCACCGACGCCGGCGCGACGCAGGCGGCGCTCGACGCGGCGCAGGCGAGCGGTCAGGCGGCGTTTGAGTTTGCGGTCAAGGCGCTCGGCTTCGCCCAGGACCAGACGAAGCAAGGGTTCCAGCTTGCGCAGCTCGGCCTGGAAGCGGCGATCTCGGAACAGGAACGCACGGTCAAGAAGTTGATCACCGCGGGCGTCGTGGTCGGCGTCGTCGCGCTCGGCGTTCGCGGTCTCAAGGCGGTGAAGTGATGGGCAACAAAGCGTTTCGCATCTACACGGTGACGGTGCCGGCGAATGACCGGGTGACCATTCACGCCTCGGGCGCTTATGTCGTGGCCTTGTCGGCGACCGGCTCTTTCGATCTGGGGTTTGAGAACGGGCCGTTCACGCCGTTCTTGTCGGGCCTCAAGGTCCAGCTCCCGCCTGGGGAGAAGTTCAAGACCGTGCGCCTGCGCGATACCTCGGGCAACGCCAATATCATTCAACTTGGGATCGGTTTCGGCGATCTCACCGACGCGCGGCTCAACCTGTCGGGCAAGATTTCGGTCAGCGTCTCCCAGAACATCGCTACCGTGGCCGATGTGGCGTTGGCCGCCGGCGCGGCAACCCAGATTGTGGCGGCGAACGCGGGCCGGCGCGCGGTTATCGTCAAGAACCTCGCGACCAATCTTCAAACCATGCGGATTGGAGACGCGGCCGTCGGCGCGGCGCGCGGCGTCGAGCTCGCCCCGGGCGAGGCGATCGTGATCGACAGCGGCGCGGCTATCTACGGCTACAACCCGGGCGGCGCGGCTGAAAGCGTGTCCGTATTGGAGGTGAGGGACTGATGAGCGGCATTGCGCAAGGGCGGGTCATTCCGCGGGTCGGTGGATCGTTCGCGTCCGTCGTATCGGTTGCCGGCGCGTTCACGATCGTTTCCGCGGCGTCGAACGTCCGGGGCCTCATCCTGCGCAGCATCGTCTACCGGCCGGCGACAGGGCAGGCGAGTGTCTACTACGCGACGAGCGCGCCAACAGGGCTCCAGGACACGGCGCGGGCGATGCTCGTAAGCACGCTTGGCGGCACGATCCAGTTCCTGCCCCCGCTCGGGCTTTTCATCCCGGCCGGCAACGGGATTTTCGCCTACGACAGCGCGGCCGGGAACCTGGTCTGCGTGACTTATGACCTGCTGTAGGAGGCGATCATGACAGAACAACGCCTCATGCTGGCGCTCCTCGCGATCACCGCTGGACTTGCGCCCGACCTGGACGCGGCGTTGGCGTTCGTGAACGCAAAGCTCGCACCGCCTTCGCCTGCGCCAAAGGACGTGATCGGCCGGCGGCACGAGCTCCGCGACGGCGAGATGGTCG
Source organism: uncultured Alphaproteobacteria bacterium (assembly GCA_964531525.1). Classification (GTDB taxonomy): domain Bacteria; phylum Pseudomonadota; class Alphaproteobacteria; order JAAXGF01; family JAAXGF01; genus CAYYWV01. The sequence continues at coordinate 7,578 of CAZHDF010000121.1, forward strand.
AGGTCGAGATCAAGGCCGACGGGACCGAGCGCGAGGTCGGCCGCCGGAGGATCGAGGCGTGACGCGAAGGCTCGCCTTGGCGCTGGCGCTCGCAGGTCTCGGCGTGGTCGTGATCGTGCGGCCGACCTTTTCGGTGCCCGGACGCGCGCTGTCGCTCGCCGAGGTGCGCGCGCTTGCGCGGTCGACCATCGACCGCGACTTCCCGGGGCTCGGGCTCGACCCGGAAATGCTGGTCGCGATCGCCTGGATCGAAAGCGGTTTCAACCCGTCCGCGGTGCGGATCGAGCCGTATCTCGCAGACGCCTCGGTGGGGCTCATGCAAACCTTGGTGGGCACCGCCGATTGGCTTGCTTCGACCGACTATCGGCGTTTCGGCACATCGGTTTCCTTTGCCGATCTGTTCCGGCCCGAGCGGTCCATGTACTACGGCGCGTCCTACGTGCACTACCTGACCTTCATGGCCCCCGAGCGGGGCGAGGGGCGGGGCTCCGAGGAATTCGTCGTGCGCGCGTATAACGCCGGCCCCGGCAACTGGCGCTCGGGGGCGGCCGAGACCTACTTTGCCCGGTATCGTGCTGCGCGCGAGATGTTCGGGACCGCGTGATGCCGCCGATCGCTTGGGTGCTCTTGGCCGCGACCGTGGGCGGAGCCATCGGCTTCAAGAACGGGCTCAAGGTCGGCGGCGCGACCGGTGACATGGAGAACCGGGCCGGTCTTGCGGCGGCGGTCGTGCTCGCCGCGGCGGCCGCCGGCGGCGGTTTCCTGTTCGCCCGGAGGTTTGCGCGGTGATGGAAGGGATCATGCCCGCCGTTCTCGGCCTCGCGGTCCTGAACACGGGGCTTCTGACCGCCATCTTCTATCGCTTGGGCAGCTTGGGCGAGCGGGTTTCGGACTTGGAGCGCAGGACCGAACGTCTGGAAAGGAGAACGCATGCTTGAGTGGATCAAACACCGCGCCCGCGAGGCGAGCACCTACGCGGGGCTTGGGCTGGTGACGCTCGGCCTTGGAGACATCTTCCGCATCAAGGAAGCGCCGGCGATCGCCGACGGCCTCAATCAGGTCGCCGGCGTGGTTTCCCAAGGCGGAGGCCTCAACGTCTACGGCCTGGTGCTGACGGCGCTCGGCGTCTTGGGCGCGATCATCAAGGAGAAAGGAGCCAACAAATGAGCAAGGGGCGCACGGCCTCGGGCCGGATCAAGAAGGGCTATCGGCTCACCAGGGGCGGGGCTGTGGTCAAGGTGACCCGTCGCCGCAAGGCTCGCCGCCGGCGTCGGCGATAGTTCGAATCGTGTCCGGCGCCATAGGTGATGAAAATGCGAACTCTGTTCGCGTTTGTTCTCGTCGGCCTGATCGCGAGCGCGTCGGTCCGCGCGGCTCCGTATTGCGCGCCGGCGAGCGATTTTCTCGCCCAGCTTCGCGCCGACTACGGGCCGCCCGTGGCGATCTTGGCGGAGACATCGAGCACCGTTTACGTCGTCTATCGACGCTCGGACGGGCGCTGGGCGATCGTGGCCGTTTCTGCGAGCGGGACGGCCTGCATTGCGTCCCGCGGCGTCGCGTCGATCTTGCCGCAACAAGCGGGAGCGGGTGAAGGAGGCTGAGATGGCGGGAAACCCCAGGGCACCCCAGAAACCGGTCGATCCAGAGCTTGGGGCCGAGAGCTTCGACCAGTTTCTCAGTCGGTTGATCGCTGAGCTTGGCGTGAAGCAGGCCAAGGCGTTCGAGGGTGCGTCGCCCCAGAACGATTTTACCAGGTTGGCGACACCCTCCAGGTCGGGGGTCGACCCGCGGCTCGCGATCGGGGTCGGACTTTTGATCGCCGCTTTCATGCTCGCGCGCTGATGGCCGAGCGCCGCTTGAAACGTTCCAAGCGCCGCTTTCGGACGGCGCGCGCCGCTTGGACCGACATTCATAGGTGGACCGGTCTGCGGGCGTCTTCAGTGATCCGAACGGCGCATACCCGGACGGCCTGGGTGTTTGTGATTCGATCGCGCCGCCGGCGCTGAGTTTGTTTCAGGAAAGCAAACGCCTATCTGCGGCCGTAGTCAGAGACGCATTGACGACCAGACCAGGACCGCATGATCATCCCGACAATGACCGCGGCAGCGATGATCGACCCCATTTGACCTCCTCCTCGATCGGGTGGTTGTTCTTCAACAGGCGCTGGATGATCCGCGAGACGCTTTTCTCGTGAAGGCCGACCCGCAGCGCGATCTGCTTGTTGGTCCAGCCCCGGGCCGCGAGCCGCATAATGGTCCGATCTCGTCTGGCGCGCTCGATGCGCTTCTGGACGCGCTGGTGCTCTTTCCAATAGTGGAGGGTGGTTTCTGGTGGGATGCCCTCGCGCTCCAAGGTGCGGCTGATCGTGTCGAACGAATGCCCTTCGGCCATGAGCACCGCGACCACTGCGCCGAGGCTTTGAAGGTTCTTGAGCCTGGCCGAGACCTCGCGCTGGCGGCGGAGCGCGATCTCATGGGCGGTGGCGCGGCTTCCGGCGACGCGGGCGAGCTCGGCGAAGAAGCGGGCGACAGGGCGGAGCGCATCGCGGGGAAGATCGGCCATAAGGTCCACAACCTCGCGATGCTGCGAAGCGATATAGGGTAACTCGTCGGGCATGGCGCGATCTTTCGCAAAATCGGCCTAAAAGCCCGTTAACAAACGGCTGTATTTAATTGAAATACCTGGAAAATTCTTCGAAAGAGAGCGCGGACCGCTCGAGACAGCATTTGTCGCATAAGATATATATTCGGTTCAGAAGCGGTTGATCCGTTCGTATAAGGTTCGCCCTGGACCTGGCCTATAGCGCGTGCGGACCCGGCGAATAGGGAAAACCCAATAAGAACAGACCCTAAGGTCGCACCGACCTTGGCGGCGATTCGCCGATAGGCGGTCCGCACCGCAGGCGTTGAGGCGCGCCAAGTGTTCAGATCGAGAAGGGCGATATCGGGGTCGAGGCCGGCGAGCTCGGCGAGTCGGACCATTGTATCATCGGCGGGCCAGAAACGCTTTTGCCTCCAGTGGTTTACGGCATTCGCTTTAAAGCCGAGCATTCGCCCGAGCTGTCGATCTGAAGTGAGCCCCTGCCGTCGCTTCGCTGCTTCGATGTAATCGTCGATGGTCATTGGCGCCTCCTGTCGCTGCCGCCAATTATGGATAGTGTCATGCACCGTTGACAACACACCAACTGTTGGGGCTGAATAACGGTGTGCATCACATCATGTGGTGTGCCCCTGTCGCAAGGGGGGCGGTGGCGGTCCTCCAGCGCCGCCGCCCGCTTGCCAGGGGAGCGAGCTTTGCCCCGTCGGGTGTTCGCCGC
>CAZHDF010000122.1:0-10846 GCA_964531525.1 uncultured Alphaproteobacteria bacterium
GCCGATTCGGTGCAAAAACATCATGCCCTAGATCGCCGTTCGCCTAGGCGGGAACGCAGGCGGCGATCGCCGAGGTCAGCGCGTCGCGCATGTCCGGATCGTCCGTGATGGGTAATACGATCGCGGCCTGACAGGCCTCGGCGAGCGGGACCCCGCGCGCGAGAAGCTGGGCCGCGTGGACGAGCATGCGCGTCGACGCCCCCTCGTCGAGACCGTGGCCCTTGAGGTTGCGCGAACGCTTGGCGATCGCGACGAGGGTCGCGGCCACCCGCCGCTCGACGCCCGATTCATGGGCGACGATCTCGCTTTCGAGGTCGTCGGACGGGTAGCCGAACTCGATCGCCCCGAAGCGTTGCTTGGTCGATTCCTTGAGATCCTTGAGAACGCTCTGATAGCCCGGGTTGTACGAGATCACGAGGTGGAAGTCGGGATGCGCGCGCACGACCTCGTTCTTCTTTTCGAGCGGCAGGATGCGGCGCTCGTCGGTGAGCGCGTGGATCACCACGGTGGTGTCCTGGCGCGCCTCGACGATCTCGTCGAGATAGCAGATCGCGCCATGGCGGACCGCAAGCGTGAGCGGGCCGTCGTGCCAAACCGTCCCCTTGGCGTCGAGCAGAAACCGCCCCACCAGATCCGACGCCGTCATGTCCTCGTGACAGGTAACGGTGATCAGGGGCTTGCCCAGCTTCCAGGCGAGATACTCGACGAAACGGGTCTTGCCGCAGCCGGTCGGCCCCTTCAGCATCATCGGCATGCGGTCGGCGTAGGCCGCCTCGAACAAGACGTCCTCGTTGCCGACGACGCGGTAATAGGGTTCGACGTCGATCCGGTAGGCATCCAGGTCCATGGGCGGCGCTCGACTGTTGTCCGATACGGGCGGGATCGGTCGAACCGGTCCGGCCAAGCCCGCCCGGCCGCCCGCGACAATCGGGGGTCGCGGCGGCCGGACGGCGATGGGCGACCGGGCGGAAACGACGCGCTTAGCGGTGCGCCGTGGATTTCTGGTTGGGAATCCCCTCGATCGGACATTCGTCGGTGCCCACGGTCTCGCGGGTCAGCGCCTCGACCATCTCGCGGGTGCCCTCGGGGTCGGCGATCCACTTCTTATAGAAGTCGAACGGGCAGACCGCTTCGCCGGCGACCTCCTCGCGCGAGTTGATCTTGCCCGTGTAGCCGCGGTGCAGCAGCTTGAACAAGTGGTTCTGCGACTGCATGTTGCGGCGCGCATCGCGGATCAGCGAGGTGGAGAGTTGGGCATACTGGATGCCGTTCTCCTCCTCGCCGCATTCGCCGAGGGTGCGGCCGTCGAAGCCGATGATCGCCGAGTGGCCGAAGTAGGAATAGACGCCGTCGAAGCCCGCGGCGTTGGCGACCGCGACATAGACGTTGTTGGTCCAGGCCATCGCCTTGGAGATGATCACCTGCTGCTCCTTGGCCGGGTACATGTAGCCCTGGCAGCGGACGATCAGCTCGGCGCCCCGCATGGCGCAGTCGCGCCAGATCTCGGGGTAGTTGCCGTCGTCGCAGATGATGAGGCTGACCTTGAGGCCCTTGGGCCCGTCGCTCACATAGGTGCAATTGCCGGGATACCAACCCTCGATCGGCACCCAGGGCATGATCTTGCGATATTTCTGCACGATCTCGCCCTCGTCGTTCATGAGGATGAGCGTGTTGTAGGGCGCCTTGTTGGGATGCTCCTCGTGGCGCTCGCCGGTCAGGGAGAACACGCCCCAGACCTTGTTGCGCTTGCAGGCGGCGGCGAAGATGTCGGTCTCCTCGCCGGGAACCGCCGAGGCGGTCTCGTACATCTCCTTCTCGTCGTACATGATCCCGTGGGTGCTGTACTCGGGGAAGATGACGAGATCCATGCCCGGCAGGCCGATCTTCATGCCGTCGATCATGTTGGCGATGTTCTGCGCGTTCTCGAGAACCTCCGCCCTGGAATGAAGGCGCGGCATCTTGTAGTTGACGACGGCCACGCCGACCGTGTCGTTGCTGCTGGAAATATCGCCGTGGAACATTGCTTCCTCCCGATTTGCCTATGGTTTCCTCGAATTTCTTTTCGCTAGAGCATGATGCGTTTAAGTCGGCCGGAGCCGATTCGATGCAAAAACATCACGCGCTACACCGCGATGTGCCGGTGGACGAGATCGTCCGTCAGCTCGGCGACCGTCCCCTGCGCCGCGATGGTGCCTCGATCCATGATCGCGAACCGCTTCGAGACGCGCCGCGCGACCTCGACGTTCTGCTCGACGAGAACGACCGTCATGCCGTGCTTCCGGTTGAGGTCGATGAGCACCTGCTCGATCTGTTCGACGATGTTGGGCTGGATGCCCTCGGTCGGCTCGTCGAGCAGGATCACCTTGGGGTCGGTGAGCAGCGCGCGGGCGAGCGCCAGTTGCTGCTGCTGCCCGCCCGAAAGATTGCCGCCGCGCCGGTTCAGGAATTCCTTGAGGATGGGGAACAGCTCGAATACCCAATCGTCGATCCGTCCATGGCCCTTGGGGTTCGCGAACGTCCCCATGAGCAGGTTCTCCTCGACCGTGAACTTGGGAAGAATGCCCCGCCCCTGCGGCACGTAGCCGATGCCGGCGAGCGCGCGGGCGCTCGTGTCCTTGTCGTTGATCTCCTCGCCGGCGAGCTTGATGCTCCCGGAGGTCTTGTCCATGAGCCCGAGGACGGCGCGCAGCAGGGTCGTCTTGCCGACGCCGTTGCGGCCGAGAATCGACACGAAGTCGCCGGCATCGACCCGCAGGCTTACGTCCTGAAGCGCGCAGCTATTCCCATAGAAGGCGCGCAGGTTCCTCAGCTCAAGCACCGCTGATCCCTCCCGATCCGAGATAGACGGACCTGACCTCGGGGTTGCGCTCGATCTCGCCGACCGAACCCTCGGCGAGCAGCTTTCCCTGGTGCATGACCGAGATCACCTCGCCGATCTCCTTGACGAAGCCCATGTCGTGCTCGACGACGATCAGCGTGTGCTTGACCTTCAGGCGGTTGAACAGCTCCGCCGTCTTCTGGGTCTCGTGAACCGTCATGCCGGCCGTGGGCTCGTCCATCAGGATGAGCTCGGGGTCCTGGGCGAGCAGCAGCGAGATTTCGAGCCACTGGGTATGGCCGTGCGAGAGATGTCCGGCGGGGGTGTCGAGGTGGTCCTCGAGACCGACGAATTCCGCCAGCTTCTCGAGCCCGTCGCGCTCGGCGCCGCGCCCGAAACAGAAGGCGTTGGCGAACACCCCCGTGCGCTTGCTGTAGGCGACGTCGAGGTTCTCGCGCACCGTGAGCTCGCAAAAAACGCTCGGCACCTGAAACTTGCGGCCGATGCCGGCGCGGGCGATCTCGTGCTCCTCGAGATTGTTGAGCCGCTTGCCCTCGAAGACGATCTCGCCCGAGGTCGGCGCGGTCTTGCCGCAAATCATGTCGAGCGCCGTCGTCTTGCCGGCGCCGTTCGGACCGATGATGCAGCGCAGCTCGCCCTTGGCGACCTTGAGGCTGAGGCCGTCCACGGCGCGGAACCCGTTGAACTCGACCGAGACGTCGGTCAGAACGAGATGGTCGCGGCCCTGGCCGGCGGCGGCGGTCCCCGAGGTGGTCCCGGCGGCGTTCATTGCGTGCCTCCGGTCTCGCCGCTGGGTCTTTCGCGAACCGGGAGTTTGGCTTCCGCCGCCTTGCCGTTGCCGAACAGGCGATCGGCGATCATTTCGGCGGCGCCCGCCAGCCCCTTGGGCAGGAACAGGACGACGACCACGAAGACCAGCCCCATGATGAGCATCCAGGTGTCGAGAAAGATCTCGGACTCGGATAGCGCGCCCTGCATGCCGGTGACGATGATCGCGCCCAGCGTCGCGCCGAGCAGGCTCTGGCGCCCGCCCACGGCGCACCAAATCACCACCGACAGGCTGAGGGGCACGCCGACGAAGGTCGGCGAGGCGAACTCCATCACGATCGTGTAGAGCATGCCCGCGAACCCGGCGATCCCGGCGGAAACCGAGAACGCGAAGATCTTGAAGAACGCCACGTCGTAGCCGAAGTAGCGCACCCGGTCCTCGTGGTCCCGGATCGCCTGGAGGATCAGGCCCGCCTTGCTCTTGGTGACCGCGAGCGCGAAAAACAGGCAGACGGTCAGCGAGGCCGCGACCAGGTAGTACGACGAGCTGCTGTAGGCGTCGAAGGCGAGACCGAAAATATCGAACTGGGCGAGATCGGTGATGCCGTTGAAGCCGCCGGTGTAGCGCTGTTGGTCGATGATCACCAGATTCACCACGACCAGCGCCGCGAGCGTGATGATCGCGACATAGACGCCGACCACCCGGCCCCGGAAAATGAACCAGCCGAACAGCCCGGCGAACAGAGCCGGCCCGATGATGCCCGCTATGAGCGCGAAGGGCATCGAGTAGAACGGCTGCCAGAACCACGGCAGGACGTCGACATTGTTCCAGACCATGAAGTCGGGAAGCCCCGCCTTGCCGGTATGGACCGGCACGGTCCTGAGCTTGAGCGCCATCGCCATGCTGTAGGAGCCGAGCCCGAAGCTGACCGCCTGGCCCAGGTTGAGAATGCCCGTGTAGCCCCACGACAGGCTAAGCGCCATGGCGAGAATGCCGAGCACGAGGTAGCGGGCGTACTTGTTGAGAATAAACGCGTCGTCCACGAAGCTGGGCACCAACAGGATGACCAGGCAGACGATGCCGTAGACGCCGATCTGCAATGCCGTGCGCCTAGACATTTTTCATATGCTCCCGTCGCTCATCATCGTTGTCCCGGTCTCATCGCCCTGGCGATCAGGCGCGAATCCGGGCCATGAACAGGCCCTGCGGGCGGAACCGAATCAGGATCACGATGCCCAGGAACACCAGCGCCTTGGCGATCGTGTCGTTGCTGTAGAAGGCGAGAAACCCCGTGACCTCGCCGAGGATGCCGGCGCTCGCGATCGTACCGACGAGGCTTTCGACGCCGCCCAGGACGACCACCATGAAGGCGTCGACCACATAGGTCGTGCCCATTTCCGGCGCGACGCTCTTGAGCGGCGAGACGAGCGCGCCCGCCAGCCCCGCCAGACCCGCGCCATAGGCGAAGGTCAGGCTGTAGATGCGCTGGCTCTTGATGCCGAAGCAGCTCGCGATCTCGCGATCCTGGGTGATCGCGCGCAGCTTCATGCCGAAGCTGGTCCGGTACATCAGGAACCAGGTGAAGGCGAACAGCGCGGCCGAGAACGCGAGAATGAAAAGCCGGAACGCCGAGGTTTCGAAGCCCAGAAGGGAGATCCCCTTGCTCATGGACGGGGGCATCTGCACGTAGCGCAGCTCGCCGCCGACGATGAGCCGGATCGCCTGCTGGGCCATGACGCCGATGCCCCAGGTCGCGAGGATGGTATCCAACGGTCGTCGGTAGAGATGCCGGATCACGACCCGCTCGATGATCCAGCCGAACAGCCCGACGGCGAAGAAGATGATCACCAGGCTCGCGAGAAGGCCGATCCCGGCGTAGGTCTGCAACGCCCAGGCGCTGTAGGCGCCGAGCATCACCAACTCGCCGTGGGCCATGTTGATGACCCCGGTCGTGCCGTAGATGATCGCCAGTCCGAGGGCGACCAGAAGCAGAATGGACGCGATGCTCAGCCCGGTGACGATCTGCGCGAGAATGATTTCCATGACCCCTGCCCTGTTCGGCGCGTTCCGTTCGTCGGGACGTGGCGGGAGGCGCAAAGGCCCCCCGCCGGTCTTCCCGTATCGCCGTCGGTCGGCGGATCAGGTCTCCTTGAGCCCGGCCTCGGTGCAGACCTGGTTGGGATAGGCCTTGTAGGGCACGGGCTCGAGCCAGTTGGACGACTGCCGGAGAATCTTGAACTGGCCGTCCGACTGGCTCTGGCCGATCTTCGGCCAAAGGAAGGTGTGCAGGTTCTTGCGCTCGACGCGCACCTTGCCCTGCGGCGCGATCATCTCCTCGTCCTTGACCGCCTCGCGGATGGTGGGCGGGGTGATGTCGCTGGGCGCGAGCTTCTCGACCGCCTGCTTGAACAGATAGACCTGGAAGTAGGACGGCTCGGAGACGAAATGCGTGACCTTGTCGGCGCCCCAGCGCTTGCGATAGGCCTCGACGAACTTGGCGTTCTCCGGCGAATCCCAGACCATGAAGTAGGGCGCCGAGGTGAAATGCCCGGCCGCCGCGTCGCCGCCCATGGCCGCGACCTCGTTCTCCGAGGTCGTCAGGCTGGCCATCGGCATCTTCTCGGGGTCGAGGCCGGCCGAGCGATACTGGCGATGCAGCGCCACGACCGAGTCGCCGACCACGGTGGAGAAGATCACGTCGGGCTTCTCGCTGCGGAACTTGTTGATCACCGACGAGAACTCGGAATGGCCGAGCGGCACGTATTCCTCGTTGACGACCTCGGCCCCGTACTGCGCCAGAAGCTTCTTGCAGTAGTTGTTCTCCTCCTTCGGGTAGATGTAGTTCGAGCCGATCAAGTACCAGCGCTTGCCGAACTTCTCGATCAGCCAGGGGACGAACTCGTCCTGCTGCTGGTTGGGGACCGCGCCCGTGTAGATCACGTTCTTCGAGCATTCGCGGCCCTCGTAGAGGGTCGGGTAGAAGTAGAGGTTGTTGCGCTTCTCGAACACCGGCAGAACCGCCTTGCGGCTCGCCGAGGTATAGGAGCCGAAGACGCTGACGCATTTCTCGCCCAGCACCAGGCGCCGCGCCTTCACGGCGAAGGTCGCCGGGTCGGACGCCGGGTCCTCGACCACCGGCACGATCTTCATGCCGTTGATGCCGCCCTGGTCGTTGATCTCCTCGATCGCGAGGATCGTCGCCTTGTTCAGCGATTCCTCGATGATCGCCGTGGTGCCGGTCAGCGAGAACAGGACGCCGACCTTGACTTCGCCGCCCGCGGCGCGGGCGAGCGAGGCGTCCTTGATCCAAAGATGCGGGAATCCGGTCGCGGCGAATGCGCCGACCGCCGCGGTCCCCTTGAGAAACTGCCTTCTTCCGAACTTCATAACTTGCCTCCCTGATTTCGCCAAATCCCCCAGCGCCCAGCACGACGGGCGCAATGGGGCCCCATTGCAAAGTCACGTCCGCCGGCGGCGCCATTGCCGCCCATATCGGGTTTGTCAGCCTGTCTGCTCGGCGATCGAGACAACAAAAAACCCCACGCCCGCAGTCGTTGCGTCAGCGTGAGGCCTCGTTGCCAGATCGAATTTTCAGCGGCGTCCTTGCCGCGCAGGCTCGTAAAAAGCGTGCCGCCCCTTAAAGGGCAGAATATACGCTAGCCGAGCAAATCCTGAGAGTCAACGACGACATTGGCGAGCATGCCGATGGTCACCCGCCGCTCCATCGCCTGACGCCGCAGGTAGTGGTAGGCCTCCTCCTCGCTGATCTTGCGGGTCTGCATGAGGATCGCCTTCGCGCGCTCGACGCTGCGCATGGTGCGCAGGTTCTCGTCGAGCTTGTCGATCCGCCCGCGCAGCCGGCGCTCGTAGAGAAAATGGCTGTGGCCGACGAGCAGACTCGCGAGCACCGCCTGATCGGTCGCCGGCTGTTGAACGACGGCATGCGCCGCGCAGTTGCGCAACAGGCCGAGATCGAGTGGCTGGCCCGCCGCCAGGATGACGATCAGCGCCGCCTCGGGCTCGCCCGGCAGCCAGGGCAGGCGCTGCGGCAGGTCGTCGAGCAGATCGCAATAGATCACGTCGAAGGTGGTGGGGATCATCTCGGGCGCCGGCCAGACGTAGCGCACCCGCGCCCGGGTTCGCTGGAGCTCGCGCACCAGAAGCTCGCCGCCGCCGTCGCGCTGCGTGATGACGGCGATGTCGAGATCGGCGAACTCGCGGCGGAACGGCGGCGCGTCGGCGGACCCGCGCCGGGTGTCGCGGGGCGGCGCCGTTCGGATCTGCTTCGAATCGTCCGGCATGTCCGCCCCCATCAGCCGAACGCGACGCTTCTGCCGTATCCGATGAGATACGGGTCCGCGCTCACGGGCGAGCACGATTCATAGACCAGGTCGAACTGGCCGCGGAAATTCGCCCGCCCGATTCGGGTCCAAAGGTCGGTATGGCCGCAAGACGGATTGACGGCGACCCGGCCCTGGGGCGCGTCGAACTCGGAGCCGAGAATCGTCGGGCGCAGGATCTCGGTTTCCATGGTGTTGGTCTGCCCGACCGCCTTGGCGAAGATGTGAACCTGAAAATACGCCGCCTCGAGGCACATGTTGGTGTCCTGATCCTCGCCGTAGCGTCGCTTGTAGCGCTTGATGAAGCGCGAGTTGCGCTCGCCGCCGATCCCCTGGAAATACGGCGCGGCGGTGATATGCCCCTCGCCGACGTCGTGGCCCATGGCGCCGATCTCGGCCTCGGTGGTCGTGAGGCTGGCGATCGGCATGACCTTGGGGTCGAACCCCTGGTCGGCGTAGGCCTGATAGAGATAGACCGTCGCCGCGCCGACCACGGTCGAGAAGATCACGTCCGGCATCGCCTTGCGGATCTCCTGCATCACGGGCGCGAAGTCCCTGCGCTTGGTGCGCAGATCGACATAGCGCTCGCCGACCACCTCGCCCCCGTTGTGGCGCACGAGCTCGCGCATGATGCGATTGGATTCGCGCGGATAGACATAGTTCGAGCCGACGAAATAGAACCGCCTGCCGTAACGGTTCATCAGAAAGCGACAGAGCTCGACGCTGTTCTGGTTGGGCGCCGCGCCGGTGTAGATGATGTTGGGCGAGAACTCGAACCCCTCGTAAAGGGTCGGGTACCAGAGCAGGCCGTTGAGGCGCTCGACCACCGGCAGCACCGCCTTGCGGCTGCTCGACGTATAGCAGCCGAAGATCGTCGTGATGCCGTCCTCGACCATCAGCTTCTTGGCGTAGCGGCCGAAGGCGGCGGTTTCCGAGGCCGGATCGTAAATGACCGGTTCGATCGGCCGGCCGTTGATCCCTCCCGCCTCGTTGAGTTCGTCGATCGCGGTCAGCGTGCCGCGGAGCTGCGTATCCTCGATCACGGCCATGAAGCCGCTGCGCGAGAACAGCACGCCGACCCGCCAGGGTTCCGACGTCTTGGCGCTAGGCATGAAAGCTCGTCCCTCCCCTAGGGGGCTCTCGCAGTCGACTCCCGCGTTCAATCTTCCGTCGGTACAGTCAGGTGGAAGGGACCGCACGGAGCCCCGCGAACGGTCCCGACCGCTCTCCCAAGTCGCCCGTTTTTCGCCCAGGCTTGTCAATGATGATATTTGAACTGGGCCGCGAGTCAAATCGGTCGGGTGCGGGCGCATTGGAATTCCGTGCCCGGCGGCGTGCGAGCGCGCCGCGAATCGCCGCTTAGACTTTATGCCGTCGCGATTATTTCCGATTCCGTTTTCGTCGCCGATTCCGGGGAGATCGAGGGCGGCGCGCAAGGATGGCGCGCACCGCCCCTGGCCAACACTCGCGAGCTGAACTAGACTGACGGCAACAACAGGGACCCGGTCATGTTTCGTTTCGGCATGGGGTATTCGCGCACCGGTCGACGGGCGCGGGGAGGGGGAGTGTGGCGCCCGGGATCGCGCGAGCGGTCGCATGGTCGGATTTCGCCCGCGATCCGGGCCCGTTCCCGCGTTCGTCCATGACGCTGGCGCTCGAGGGGGTCGTCAAGCGGGTGGGCGCGGAGACCCATCTGTACAACATCGACCTCGCGCTCGAACCGGGCACGCTTTACGTGCTTCTGGGACCGACGCTCGCGGGGAAGACATCGTTGATCCGCCTGTTCGCCGGGCTCGACCGGCCGACCAGCGGACGGCTGCTGCGCGACGGCCGCGACATCACCGGAACGTCGGTGCGCAAGCGCGGCGTGGCGATGGTCTACCAGCAGTTCATCAACTACCCTTCCTTCACGGTCTACGACAACATCGCCTCGCCGCTGCGCCGGGGCGGCGCGCCCAGGGACACGATCGACGCCCGGGTGCGCGAGGTCGCGGCGATGCTCCATATCGACGAGTTGCTCGACCGCCTGCCGGCCGAGCTTTCGGGCGGCCAGCAGCAGCGCACCGCGCTCGCCCGGGCGCTCGCCCGCGACAGCGACCTGCTGCTGCTCGACGAGCCGCTGGTCAACCTCGACTACAAGCTGCGCGAGGAATTGCGCGTCGAGCTCAAGGCGATTTTCCGCACCGGCCGCGCGACCGTGGTCTACGCGACCACCGAGCCGATGGAGGCGCTGATGCTCGGCGGCCAAACGATCGTGCTCGACGCCGGGCGCGTGCTCCAGACCGGACCGACGATCGAGGTCTTCCACCGGCCGCAAAGCCTGCGCGTGGGCCAGGTGTTCTCGGATCCCCCCATGAACGTGATCGACGGCCGCGTCGAGGGTGGCCGGGCACTGCTCGGCGACAGCCTCGCGGTGCCGCTCGCCGGCCATCTCGCCAATCTCGCCCCCGGCCCCTACCGCTTCGGCGTGCGCGCGAGCCATCTCGCGCTGACGCGACGCGCGGACGATGCGATCGAATTTTCGGGCACGGTCGAACTCGCCGAGATCTCGGGCTCGGAAACCTTCATCCACGTCGCCCATAGCGGCATCATCTGGGTCGTTCAGGAGGCCGGCGTGCATCCCCTCAAGCTCGGCGAGAGACGCAGCGTGTTCGTCGACCCCGGTAGCCTGTTCGCCTTCGACCCCGAGGGCGCGCTCGTCGCCGCGCCGGCGCGCGCCGGCGCGACCCTCGCGGCGCAGTAGCGGGAATCGGGGCAGGAAACCGCCATGGCCCGGATCACGCTGAACGGCATCGCGCATTCCTACAAGCCGCGCCCGGCGGGCGAGGAGGATTACGCGCTCCGCCGTCTCGACCACGCCTGGGAGGACGGCGGCGCCTATGCCCTGCTCGGCCCCTC
>CAZHDF010000123.1:0-10734 GCA_964531525.1 uncultured Alphaproteobacteria bacterium
CCCAGCAGCCGAGCAACTTCAACGCGCCCGCGGCGGTGTGCAAGGCGGCGGTGCTTTATGTCTTCCGCACCCTGGTGGACGACGACATTCCGATGAACGCGGGTTGCCTCAAGCCGATCGAGATCGTGCTTCCCGAGGGCTCGATGCTCAATCCGCGCTATCCGGCCGCCGTGGTCGCGGGCAATGTCGAGACCTCGCAATGCATCGTGGACGCACTCTACGGCGCGCTCGGCGCGCTCGCCGCCTCTCAGGGCACCATGAACAACTTCACATTCGGCGACGATCGCTGGCAGTATTACGAAACCGTCTGCGGCGGCGCGGGCGCGGGGCCCGATTTCGACGGGACCGATGCGGTGCATACCCATATGACCAACTCGCGCATGACCGACCCCGAAGTCCTCGAATGGCGCTTTCCGGTGCTCCTCGACGCCTTCGCCATCCGGCGCGGATCGGGCGGGGCGGGGCGCCACCGGGGCGGCGACGGCGTGATCCGGCGCATCCGTTTCCGCCGCGCCATGACCGCGGCGATCCTGTCGGGGCACCGGCGCGTCGCCCCCTTCGGGCTCGAAGGCGGGCGGCCGGGCGCGACCGGGCGCAACCGGGTCGAGCGCGTCGACGGAACGGCGGAGACGCTCGGCGGCTGCGATCAAGCCGCGATGAACCCGGGCGACGTGTTCGTGGTCGAAACCCCGGGCGGCGGCGGCTTCGGCCCGCCCGACGACGGCAAGCCGTAGCCATGGTCGCGCGCGATCGCGACGCGATGCTCAGCGTCCTGCCGACGATCGCCGCGCTGCTTTCCGGGATCGCCGTCCTCGGCCTCGCCAACGGGCTGATGTTCACGCTGCTCGGCATCCGCATGTCGCTCGACGGGGTGCCGGGGACCGTGATCGGGCTGGTCGGTTCGACCTATTACGCCGGCATGCTCGCGGGCACGCTGTGGTGCGGGCGGGTGATCCGCCGGGTCGGGCATATTCGCGCCTTCACGGTGTTCGCCGCCGTCGCCTCGATCGCCGCGCTTCTTCATACCCTGATCGGCTCGGCCTGGGTCTGGGCGGGCCTGCGCGCCGCCATGGGGCTGTCGAGCGCGGGGCTGTTCATGGTCGCCGAATCCTGGCTCAACTATCAGGCGAGCAACGAGAACCGGGGGCGGACCTACGCGCTCTACGCGATCGCGAGCTCGGTGGGGACCGGGGTCGGGCCGCTGCTCGTCAACCTCGGCGACCCGGCGGGCCACGTTCTGTTCGTGATCGCGGCGATCCTGTTGTCGTTGTCGCTGCTGCCGGTGGCGCTCACCCGGGTCGGCAATCCCGCCCTCGGCGAGCCCGGGCGGCTCGGCATGCGGGCGTTGTTCGCGCTCTCGCCGGTGGCGATTTCGGGCGCGCTCGCCGCGGGGCTCGTCTCGGGCGCGGTCTCGGCGCTCGGCGCGGTGTTCGCCCAGCGCATGGGGTTCGCGGTCGGCGCGGTCGCGCTGGTGATGCTGTCGCTCAGACTCGGCGGTTTCGTGATGCAGTACCCCTTCGGCGCGATCTCCGACCGCTTCGACCGCCGCCGGGTGATGATCTTCGCCTGCGCCGGCTTGATCGCGGTTTCGGCCGGCTTCGCCCTGCTACCGGGCGCCTCGCTGCCGGCGGTCCTCGCCCTCGGCGTCGCCTTCGGCGGGTTCAACCAGCCGATCTACGGGCTCGCCGTCTCGCATGCCTACGACCGTCTCGATCCGGGCGATTTCGTCGCCGCGAGCGCCGGGCTCCTGTTCGCCTTCGGGGTCGGCGCGAGCGCCGGTCCCCTGCTCGCCGCGCCGGTCATGGACCTCGCCGGACCGGCGGGTTTGTTCGTCTACGCCGCCGCGATCTTCGCCCTTCTGGCCGGCTTCATCGCCTATCGCGCGGGCCGCCGCGACGCGCCGCCCGCCGCGACCCAGGCCGATTACGTCGCCGTGCCGCCCAATATCCCGGCCAAGATCGCGAGCCTGGACCCGCGCGCGACCGACGACGAGACGCCGCCCGGGGATTGATTCCGAGCGGCGCTCAACCGTTGAATTTGAATGAAGCGACCCGCCGTCGAAGCGGTCAGGCGAGCTTGCGGAAGACCTTGACCGAGCAGGCGAAGGAATCGACCTTGACGCCCGCGCGGGTCAGCCGGCCCTCGATGCGCGAGAAGTTCGGCTCGACGATCAGCCCGGCGAGCACCGCCGTGTCCATGGCTTCCTGCAGCTCGTTGCAGGCGCGCAGGATGCGGTCGGCGAGGTCGCGGTCGTCGGGCAGCTTGGAGAGATCGCTGTCCTCGACCAGCTTGTGGATCCGGATCGAGCCGGCCTTGGGCGGCGTGTGGGGCGGCGCGGAGCGGTCGGGTGCCGACGGCGGCGCGGCGGCGGCCTGCGCGCCCGTGGCGGGCTTGGCCTCGGCGCGCGCGCCTTCCTCGACGATCGGATGTTTCCTCGCGCCAAACAATTGCCGCCCCATCTGCTGTTGCGCTCCCATCCCCGGCCTGGTTCGCTGCCAGTCTAGGTTGCGGGGGTTAGCGGTTCGTTAACGCTACGGCCGGACGCTATCGCGTGACGCCCGTGGTCTCCGAGAGCATGGTCAGCCGCCCCTTGCGCACCAGGGCCTCGGTCTCGCTTTGGCGGCGGCGGCCGATGGCCTCGACATGGGCGACGAGTTCGCGCCGGTCGAAGGGCTTGGTCAGGTACACGTCGGCGCCGGCGCACAGACCCTTCACCCGATCGTCGGGCGCGCTGAGCCCCGAGAGGATCAGCACCGGCGTGCTGACATGCCGGGCACGCAAGCGCTCGAGCACCTCGTAGCCGTCGATGTCGGGCAGCATGAGATCGAGGACGATGAGGTCGTAGGCGTAGTTCTCGCCGAATTCGAGCCCGTCCTCGCCGAACCCGGTGGTGTCGACGGTATAGCCTTCCGAGCGCAGCGTCAGCGCGATGCTGTCCGCCATCGCGGAATCATCCTCGACCACCAGAACCCACATATGCGTCGCCTTTCACCCGCCACGGGGACCGCGCAAGATTCCATTCATATTTGGACGCATACGGTAAACATTCGGTGAATCCGGGACGCGCGGCGCCGGCCCTTCGCTTCGATTTGGCCACGCTTTCCGCCCGCTCGCGCGCCGCGGCGGCGTCTTGTGCGGCGGCGCGGAGCGCGTATCATGGCCGCGGTTTCCGGTATCGGTGTCGGGGAGGAGCAATCATGAGCGATAAACCCGCGGTCCTCGTGACCCGCAAGCTGCCCGAGGCGGTGGAAGACCGCCTGCGGCGGGACTACGACGCCCGGCTCAACCCCGACGACCGGCTTTACGACGCCGACGAGATCGTCGAGCGCGCCGAGGGCGCGGTCGCGATCCTGCCCTGCCACACCGAACGCTTCACCGCCGAGCTGATTGCGCGCCTGCCGGAAAGCGTGCGCGCGATCGTCAACTTCTCGGTCGGGGTCGATCACGTGGACCTCGCCGCTGCGGCGGCGCGCGGGCTGATCGTCACCAACACGCCCGAGGTGCTGTCCGACGCCACCGCCGAGATCGCGATCCTCTTGATGCTGGGCGCGGCGCGCCGCGCGAGCGAGGGCGAGCGCTTGGTGCGAAGCGCCGAATGGCGCGACTGGAGCCCCGCCTTCATGGTCGGCCGTCAGGTCACGGGCAAGCGCTTCGGCGTCGTCGGCATGGGCCGCGTCGGACGGGTCGCGGCGCGTCGCGCGCGCGCCTTCGACATGGAGATCCATTACCACAACCGCCACCGCCTCGCGCCCGAGGCCGAGGCGGGCGCGGTCTACCACGACACGATCGAGGATCTGCTGGCCGTGAGCGACGTCCTGTCGCTGCACTGCCCGGCGACGCCCGAGAGCACCGGGCTTCTGGACGCGCGGCGCATCGCGCTGCTGCCCGAGGGCGCGATCGTCGTCAACACCGCGCGGGGCGCGATCGTCGACGACGAGGCGCTGATCGCGGCGCTGCGCTCGGGACACCTGTTCGCCGCCGGGCTCGACGTCTACAACAACGAGCCCGATATCCACCCGGACTACCGGACGCTCGACAACGTCTTCCTGCTGCCGCATATCGGCAGCGCGACCCGCGAGACGCGCGACGCCATGGGTTTTCGGGCGCTCGATAATCTCGACGCCATCGTCGCCGGGCGCGCGCCGCGCGACCGGGTGGCGTGAGCAACGAGCCCAAGCGAAGAGTCCGCGCCGGAAAAAGGGTTGCGGGAGCCCCGAAAATGTTGGAGTTTTAAGCGTCGGCGGTTCGGCTCGAACGGGTCGCGGGCGGAATAAGACAAGACCGGGGGGCAAGACCCCGAACCGGCGCGGCAGGGAGGCGTATCGGACTCGAAGGAGGCATCGCTGCAAAGCGATGTGGATGCGCTTTTCGGCCGCGCGGGCCGGTCTCCGGTTTCGGCGCGCTGCGCGCAATC
The DNA here is from genome assembly GCA_964531525.1 of uncultured Alphaproteobacteria bacterium. Classification (GTDB taxonomy): domain Bacteria; phylum Pseudomonadota; class Alphaproteobacteria; order JAAXGF01; family JAAXGF01; genus CAYYWV01. The sequence goes on from CAZHDF010000123.1 coordinate 4,415, forward strand.
CTACGCAGGGAGGATCACGTTATGAGTACCAAGATTACCGTCAAAGATAACGCCGAGGACAAGGCGAAGACCGCCGGTCGGCGCCGGTTTCTCAAGGGCGCGGCCGCCACCGCGGCCGGTGCGACGGCGGCGATTGCATTCCCGCAGGTGTCGCGCGCCCAGACCGTGACACTGAAGATGCAGGGCGCCTGGGGCGCCAAGGACATCTTCAACGACATGGCCATGCAGTACGTGAACCGCGTCAACTCGATGTCCGGCGGGCGCCTCAAGATCAACTATCTGGTCTCGGGCGCGGTGGTGAAGTCGTTCCAGGTTCAGGATGCGGTGCACAAGGGCGTGCTCGACGCGGGCCACATGGTCGCCGCCTATTGGTACGGCAAGAACAAGGCGGCCTCGCTGTTCGGCACCGGCCCGGTGTTCGGCCAGAACGCCCACCACGGCCTTGCCTGGATCTACAACGGCGGCGGCCAGGAGCTCTATCTGGAGCTGGTCCAGAAGATCCTCGGCCTCAACCTGGTCGGGTTCTTCGCGATGCCGATGCCGACCCAGCCGCTCGGTTGGTTCAAGAAGCGGATCACGAGCGTCGATCAGTTGAAGGGGCTCAAGTACCGCACCGTGGGCCTGGCCACCGACGTCATGTCGGCGATGGGGGTCAAGGTGACCCAGCTTCCCGGCGGCGAGATCATCCCGGCGCTCGAGCGTGGCGTGATCGAGGCCTTCGAGTACAACAACCCGACCTCGGATAGCCGTTTCGGCGCCCAGGACGTTTCCAAGATCTACATGATGGGCAGCTACCATCAGGCCGCGGAGTTCTTCGAGATCATCTTCAACAAGACCAAGTACGAGTCGCTGCCCAAGGAGCACCAGGCGATCCTGAAGCACGCGGCCGAGGCGGCGAGCACCGCGAACTTCAACCTCGCCATGGACCAGTACTCCAAGGATCTGCAGTGGCTGATCAAGAAGAAGGGGGTCAAGGTCTACCGCACCCCGCAGTCCGTCATGGACGCCCAGCTCAAGGCCTGGGACAAGGTTCTGGCCAACCTCATGAAGGATCCGTTCTTCAAGAAGGTGGTCGACTCGCAGAAGGCCTTCGCGCATCGCGTGGCGTTCTACAACCTATTGAACTCGGCGGACTACAAGCTCGCGTTCGATCATTACTTCCCGGGTGAGCTGGGCTTCTAGACGAAGCGGCCCGGTCCCCATACATGGGATGTCCAACGGGCGAGGCGGCGCCGGCCGGCGCCGCCTCGTCGCCACTCACCTTTTAAGCGCTTCATGAACCATGCAAAGCAAGGTTGACGCCTTTCTGTACGCGATCGACAGTCTCAGCACGTGGGTCGGCAAGGCCTTCGCCTGGTGCATCCTGATTCTCTCGATCAGCGTGACCTACGATGTGGCGATGCGCTACCTGTTCGACAATCCGACCGAATGGGCTTTCGACATCAGCTACACGATGTACGGGGCGCTGTTCATGATGGCGGGCGCCTACACGCTGTCGCGCGGCGGCCACGTGCGCGGCGACGTCATCTACCGGCTGTGGCCGCCGCGCATGCAGGCGGTCATCGAGATAACCTTGTACCTCTTATTCTTCTTCCCCGGAATGGCCGCGCTGATCTACGCGGGGGTCGATTACGCCAGCGAATCCTGGAGCTACATGCCTTTCGGCCCGGCCGGGCTGCGCGGCGAGATCAGCATCAACTCACCGGCCGGGGTGCCGGTCTTTCCGCTGAAGACGATCCTTCCGATCGCGGCCGGACTGTTGTTCCTTCAGGGGATCGCCGAGGTGGCGCGCTGCTTCATCTGCCTGCGCGAAGGGGCGTGGCCCGGGCGCATGCAGGACGTCGAGGAGATGGAACAGATCCTACTCTCCGAGCAAGGGAAGGAGATCAAGGAGCGCGAGCGCGAACTCGAACATATCCTTGGGCTCGACGACCAGAAGAACGGGGCGGAACAGGCCGGGCGGCCGGACAAAGGGGATGCGTCATGACCGACCCACAAGTCGCCATGCTCCAGATGGGGGGGCTGATCTTCGCCATCATGCTCGGGTTCCCCATCTCCTTCACCCTGATCGCGATGGGAGTGGGCTTCGGCTTCTACGCCTATTACAACGCGTCGCTGCCCTGGTACGACAACAATATCTTCGACCTGCTCGTCAACCAGACCTACTCGGTGATGTCGAACGACGTGCTGGTCGCCGTGCCTTTGTTCCTGTTCATGGGGTATATCCTGGAGCGGGCCAACATCGTCGACCGGCTGTTCTTCTCGTTGAACCTCGCCGCCCGCCGGGTGCCGGCTTCGATGGCGGTGGCCGCGCTCGCCACCTGCGCGCTGTTCTCGACCGCGGTCGGGATCATCGGCGCGGTGGTCACCCTGATGGGGCTGCTCGCCTACCCGGCGCTGCTCAAGGCCGGCTACGACGTCAAGTTCGCCTCCGGGGTGATCTGCGCCGGCGGCTGCCTCGGGATCCTGATCCCGCCGAGCATCATGCTGATCGTCTACTCGGCCACCGCGGGGGTCTCGGTGGTGCAGGCCTACGCGGCCGCGATCATCCCCGGGATGATGCTCGCCGGCATGTACATGATCTACGTGATGGGGCGGGCGATGATCAATCCCTCGCTCGCCCCCAAGCCGCCCAAGTCCGACATGGCCAAGGGCGAGATCCTGTGGATGATGTTCACCAGCTTCCTGCCGCTGTTCGTCCTGATCATGGCCGTGCTCGGCGCGATCCTGTTCGGGCTGGCGACCCCCACCGAGGCGGCCTCGCTCGGCGCCACCGGCAGCCTGATCCTGGCGGCCGCCTACCGGGCGCTGTCCTGGCAGAGCCTCAAGGAGTCGGTGTACCTGACCGTGCGCACCTCGGCGATGGTCTGCTGGCTGTTCGTCGGCTCCTGGACCTTCTCCTCGGTGTTCTCCTACCTCGGCGGCCATCAGCTCATCGCCGAGTTCGTCCTCGGCCTGGATCTCCACCCGGTGACCTTCCTGATCCTCGCCCAGGTGATCATCTTCCTGCTCGGCTGGCCGCTCGAGTGGAGCGAGATCATCATCATCTTCGTGCCGATCTTCTTGCCGTTGCTCGACAATTTCGGCGTCGATCCGCTGTTCTTCGGGATTCTGGTGGCGCTCAACCTCCAGACCTCGTTCATGACCCCGCCGATGGCGATGGCGGCCTACTATCTCAAAGGGGTGGCGCCGCCGCATGTCGAGCTGATGGATATCTTCCGGGGCAGCTTCCCGTTCCTGGCGGTTGTGTTCCTGTCGATGGTCCTGCTCTATAACTTCCAGGGCTTGGCGCTGTGGCTGCCCGGCCTGATCTATGGACGCTGAGATGAGCGAAACGGCACCCTGGCAGCTCGGTGCCCGCGCCGCCGCCGAGGCGATCGCCGAAGGCAGGCTGTCGGTCGAGGAACTCGCCGAGAGCTGCCTCGAGCGGATCGCCGAGCGCGAGCCCGAGGTCCGGGCCTGGGCGCATCTCGACCGCGAGCATCTGCTCGAACAGGCCCGCGCCGCCGCCGAGGCGCGCGCCGCCGGAGCGCCGCTCGGACCCCTGCACGGGCTGCCGGTCGGGATCAAGGACATCTTCGACACCGCCGACTATCCGACCGAGGACGGCACGCCGTTGCATGCCGGTTGCACGCCGACCGAGGACGCCACCGCGGTGACGCGCCTGCGCGCGGCCGGCGGCTTGGTCGCGGGCAAGACCGTGACCACCGAGCTCGCGGTCTACACTCCGGGGCCGACGCGCAACCCCCACGACCCGTCGCGCACCCCGGGGGGCTCGTCGAGCGGCTCGGCCGCGGCGGTCGCCGCCGGGATGGTGCCGCTCGCCATCGGCACCCAGACCAACGGCTCGGTCATCCGGCCTGCGGCCTTCTGCGGGGTGGTCGGCTACAAGCCGAGCTTCGGCCTGATCTCGCGCCACCGGATCCTGCAGCAGTCGCGCTGGCTCGACCAGGTGGGCGTTTTCGCGCGCGACGTCGAGGATGCGGCGCTGTTCGCCGAGGTCCTGATCGGCCACGACCCGTTGGACCCCGACACACGCCCGCGCGCCCGCCCGCGGTTGCTCGCCACGGCGTGCAGCGAGCCGCCGATACTCCCCCAGCTTGGCCTAGCGCGCACCCCGATGTGGAGCGAGGCCGACGAGGAGACCCAGGAAGCCTTTGCCGAGCTTTTCGAGGCCCTCGGCGAGCGGATCGAGGATGTCGCCTTGCCCCCCCACTTCGAGCAGGCCCACGAGTGGCACCGCACGATCATGGAGGCGGACCTCGCGCGCAGCTTCGAGCGCGAGTACCGCCAGGGCGGGCTGAGCGCGCGCCTCGTCGAGATGATCGAACGCGGCCTCGAGGTCCGCGCGGTCGACTACAACGCCGCGCTCGGCGAGGTCGCCACCCTGCGCGCGTTGCTCGCCGGGATCTTCGATCGCTACGACGCCCTGATCACGCCGGCGACCCCGGGAGTCGCCCCGGTCGGGTTGGAGAGCACCGGGAGCCCGGTCTTCTGCACCATCTGGACGTTGTGCGGGCTGCCCGCGATCACCCTGCCGCTGATGGAGGGGACGGGGGGCATGCCGCTCGGCGTGCAACTCGTCGCCCCGCTCGGCGATGATGCGCGCCTGCTGCGCATCGCGCGCTGGCTGACGCGCCGGCTCGTCACCGGGGACGGACAGTTGGAAGCGACCGGGTAACGCCGGACGACGAAGGAGTAACGCCTCATGGTCAACATCATCACCGGGACCATCGCAATCCTCGCGGCGATCGCCTTCCTGTCCTTTTATCTCGCGCGGATTTCCTCGGTGGCGTTCTGGATTATCACCATTGGAGTGCTTGCGCTCGCGGTGACCGACGTGGTCAAGGCGGTGCGTAGCGAGCGACGCTCCAACGTGATGAGAAACAAGGGCGTGCCGCGATAGGCCGCGGCGGTCGCCCGCGGGAGACGCCGTGAAGGACGAGTCGTTCCGCCGTCACGCCCACGATTTCGTCGACTGGATGGCCGATTACCTCGAGGGCGTCGAGGACTATCCGGTCCTCGCCCGGACGCGCCCGGGCGAGGTCGCGGCCCGGCTGCCCGTCTCGCCGCCCGAGGCGGGCGAGCCGATCGAGGCCATCTTCCGTGACTTCCGGGAAATCATTCTGCCGGGGATCACCCATTGGCAGCACCCGGGATTTCACGCCTTCTTTCCGGGAAATTCGAGCCCGCCCTCGGTGCTCGCCGAGATGCTGACCGCGACGCTCGGCGTTCAGGGCATGATCTGGCAGACCTCGCCCGCGGCGACCGAGCTCGAGACGCGAGTGCTCGACTGGCTGCGCCAGATGATCGGCCTTCCGCAAGGGTTCGCGGGCGTCATTCAGGATACCGCCTCGGCCTCGACACTCTGCGCGATTCTGACCGCGCGCGAGCGCGCGACCGACTGGGGCGGCAACGACACGGGGCTATCGGATAAGGGCGCGTTCGCGATCTATTGCTCGGCAGAAGCCCATTCCTCGGTCGACAAGGCGGTGCGCATCGCCGGGCTCGGCGAGGCGGGCTTGCGCAAGATCCCGGCCGACGAGACCTTCGCCATGCGCCCGGATGCGCTCGGGCACGCGATCGCAGCCGACCGCGCGGCGGGCCGCAGGCCGCTCTGCGTCATCGCGACTCTGGGCACGACCGGCGCCTCGGGTTTCGACCCCCTGCGTCCGATCGGCGAGATCTGCCGTCGCGAGGGGCCGTGGCTGCACGTGGACGCCGCCTGGGCGGGAAGCGCGCTGGTGCTGCCCGAGACGCGCTGGATGATCGACGGGGTCGAGCACGCCGACAGCTTCGTCTTCAACCCGCACAAATGGCTGTTCACCAATTTCGACTGCTCGGCCTATTTCGTGCGCGACCCGGCGGCGCTGGTCCGGACCTTCGCGATCGCGCCCGAGTATCTCAAGACCGACGAGGACGACGAGGTCATCAACTATCGCGACTGGGGCATCGCGCTCGGCCGGCGGTTTCGGGCGCTGAAGCTCTGGTTCGTGATCCGGAACTTCGGGGTCGAGGGGCTCGCCGCGCGCATCCGCGAGCATATCGAGATTGCCCGGGAGATCGCCGCCGAGATCGACGCGAGCGCGGATTTCGAGATTCTCGCGCCGGCGCGGCTCGCGCTGTTCTGTTTCCGCTACCGCCCGGCGGGGATCGCCCCGGGCGCGGCGCTCGACGACCTCAACGCGCGCCTTCTCGCCGCCCTCAACGCCTCGGGCCGGCTCTACCTCACCCATACGCGCATCGACGGCGCCTATGCCATCCGCCTGTGCGTCGGCCAGACCTCGACCGAGCGCCGCCACGTCGAGGCCGCCTGGACC
>CAZHDF010000124.1:0-10643 GCA_964531525.1 uncultured Alphaproteobacteria bacterium
CACCCATATCCTACGATCCCGTGGGTGGCCGGGCGGGGGAGTGGGCCGGCGCCGATTCGATGCAAAAACATCATGATCTAGCGGCCTTTCGCCGGAACCGGTGTTTTCCAGGTGAAGTGATCGTAGACCCCCGACCAGTAGGCGCCGAAGGCGACGGCGAAGAGGAGCTCCTCGACGGGCATGCCGAAAAGGCCCAGGCCGGACAGGGCGTCGAGCTTCCAGACCCGGGCGATATAGCCCGGCGCGGTCCATTCGAGCCCGAGAAGAAAAACCACGTAATAGGCCAGGAACAAAAGGCCGCCGACCCAGGTCTTCCGGCTCAGGTCCGGCCGGCACAGCACCGTCGCGACGGCGCCGACCGCCATGGCGAGGATTGCGGGATAGATCGGATTCCACGGGAAGACGTAAAGGATCGGAAAGGACAGGAAGGGCGCCGCCAGCGCCCAGAGATGGTATCGGTGTCGCGGGCATTCCATTTCTTCCCGGGGCGTCGGTCGCAGCCGTTGCCGCGTCACGAGATTGTAGAGCACGGCCCCGATTCCCCCGATGCCGAAGGTGAAGATCAGGCTCTCGATGTCGAACCCCGTCCGCCGCGCGAGGTCGAACAGGCTCGGCGGATCCCAGTACTCCGGCACGAACAGCGGCTCCGTGAGGCCGAACGGGGCGGTGATGAGACTCGCCCAGACCATGGCCGCGCGGTGGTTCGGGAACGCGGCGTAAGCCGCGAGCCACGGGACGAGAAAAGCACTCGACCAAAGAAGCCAGACGTACTGCTCCGAAATCACCGTTCTGGGATCGCCTGTTTGGAGTGATCGAAAGGATGACGAACGGCCCGTCGTCGGCGCGAGCGCGTTCTTCCCCAAGCCGCCCTCGCGTGATGTGTTGGGCAGTATAGTGGGAACGCAATGTAAGGGAACAACAGATATTGTGAAGACGTTCTATATATCGAAAATAATTTTCGTCATGTTTCTATGGGCTATTTGTTTCCCGTTGATCACGGCCGGGTTCGCGTTCGCGCCCCATCTGACCTTCGCCACGCTTCGCGCCTTCCTGGCGGGGGCGGCGCTGGTGGCCGTGGGGCTGGTGCTCGGCCGCCCCATCCCCAGAGGCATTCGCGTTTGGGTCATTCTGATTTTCGTCGGGTTGGGCGCCACCAGCCTGGGGTTCCTCGGCATGTTTCACGCCGCCGAGTTCGTGTCCCCGGGCGTCGCCACGGTGATCGCCAATACGCAGCCGTTGCTGGCGGCGATTCTGGCGGGCATGTTTCTCGGCGAGCGCCTCGACGCGGGCGGCAAGGTCGGTCTCGCCCTCGGCTTCGCCGGCATTCTGTTCATCATCTCGCCGCAGCTCCTGGCCGCGCCGGTCGGAGGGTACGCGATCGGAGTCGCTTACATCATCCTCGCGGCTCTCGGCATCACGGTAAGCAACGTGCTGATCAAGAAGATCGCCGGAGAGGTCGACGCCATCATGGCCATGGGCATGCAGATGCTGATCGGCGCCCTTCCCCTCTTGGTCGGCGCCTGGGCGCTCGAAGCGCCGTGGAACATCGTCTGGTCGCTCCGTTTCGTGCTGATCCTGGCCAGCCTGAGCCTCCTCGGGACGTCCCTCGTCTACTGGCTGTGGGTCTCGATCCTGGAGAAGGTCCCTTTGACGCAGGCGAACGCCTTCAGTTTCCTGATCCCGATCTTCGGCCTCGCGATGGGGGCCCTTTTCTACGGTGAGGCGCTGGACTGGCCGGAAGCCGTCGGGATCGCCCTGACCCTGCTCGGAATCTGGCTGGTCAGCCGGGAGGCAAGGGCGGTGCCGCAGCATTCGGGCTGATCCCGCGCCGGGCGATACGCCATGCGACACGCCGGTGGATCGTCATGATTCTTCCGTTTCGGGTCCCCGATCCGATCCGATTCGATTATCGTTGTATCGGTTTCGACGGAGGTATGCCGGCGCCGCGCGCGCCGATTGGAGACGCTGCACATGTCCAGGACCGACGGCCCGCCGCCGCGCGGGTTTCCCGTTTCCGAGTTCGAGGCGCGCGCGCGCAAGGCGCAGGGCCTGATGGCCGAGGCGGGGTTGTCGGCCCTGTTGCTCACGACCGAGCCCGAGGTCCGCTATTTCACGGGCTATCTCACGCAGTTCTGGCAAAGCCCGACCCGGCCCTGGTTCCTGGTTCTGCCGGCGGCGGGCAAGCCGATCGCGGTGATCCCGGCGATCGGCGCGGCCTGCATGGCGCGGACCTGGGTCGACGACATTCGAACCTGGTCCTCGCCGAGCCCGGAGGACGAAGGGGTGTCGTTGCTTGCCGAGACGCTGCGCGAGGTCGTCGGCGCGCGCGCGCGCGTCGGTCTGCCGCAAGGCCCCGAGACCCATCTGCGGATGCCCCTGGCCGACTATTTCCGGCTGCGCGCGCTGTTGCCGGGCGTCGATATGGTCGACGCGACCGACATCGTGCGGCGTTTGCGCATGGTCAAGTCGGAGGCGGAGATCGGCAAGATCGCGCATATCTGCGGCCTCGTCTCGGAAGTCTTCGAGGCGCTGCCCGATCTGCTCGTCGCGGGCATGAGCGAGATCGAGATCTTTCGCCTGTTCAAGCGGACCTGTCTGGAGCGCGGCGCGGACGACGTCGCCTATCTGGTCGGCGGCGCGGGGGAGGGCGGATACGGCGACATCATCTCACCGCCCTCGGATCGTCGGGTTCGCGCGGGCGACGTCCTGATCCTGGACACGGGCTCGGTGTTCGACGGCTATTATTGCGACTTCGATCGCAACTACGCCTTCGGTCACGCGTCCGATCGGGCGCGCGCGGCTTACGAGACGGTCTTCGAGGCGACGGAGGCCGGGTTCGCGGTCGCGCGTCCCGGGGCGTGCTGCGCCGACCTTCACCGCGCGATGCAGGCGGTCATGGACAAGGGAGGCGCGCGCGGCAACGACGTCGGCCGGCTGGGCCACGGGCTCGGCATGCAGTTGACCGAATGGCCTTCGATCACGCCCGACGACCGGACGATCCTGGAGCCCGGCATGGTGCTGACCCTGGAACCGGGCATGGCGTTTGCCCCCGGGCGCGTGATGGTGCATGAAGAGAATATCGTCATCCGCGACCGGGGAGCCGCGTATTTGACGCGCCGCGCGTCGCCGACATTGCCCGTCATCCCCGCCTGACGGCCGAAAACGGGAACCGCCACGATGCATCTTCCCTACGAGATCGACGACGCGCCGCCACGCCGCCCCCGGCTGGGGCTGCTCGTCCTGCAGGCGGACGAGACGATCGAAGCGGATTTCCACCGCCTGCTTCCCATGGACCGGATCCGGCTCTACCAGAGCCGCCTGCCGAGCCCGGCCGAGATCACGTCCGAGACCCTTCCGCAAATGGAAGCGGCGCTGCCCGCCGCCGCGGCGCTTCTGCCGGATGCCGCGCCGATCGACGTCATCGGCTACGCCTGTACCTCCGGCGCCGCGGCGATCGGCGAGGCGGCGGTCGCGCGCCTGGTCGCGGGCAAGCATCCGGGGGCGAGGGTGACGACCCCGCTGACCGCGCTCAAGGCGGCCTGCCGGGCGCTCGGCATCGCGCGCCTTGGTCTGGTCAGCCCTTACGTGGCCGAGGTCTCGCGTTCGCTCGTCGAGGCGATCGAGCGCGGCGGCATCGTCGTTTCCGCCTTCGGCTCCTTCGACCAGAAGATGGACCGGCTGGTCGCGCGGATTGCGCGGTCATCGATCCTCGCGGCGATTCCGGCGGTCGGCGACGGCAACGATTGCGAGGCGGTATTCGCCTCTTGCACCAATCTTCGCGCGGTCGAGGTGTTGGCGGAGGCGGAAGCGAACCTCGGCAAGCCCGTCCTCGCCAGCAACCAGGTGCTCGCCTGGCACATGCTGCGGCTCGCGGGCGTCGCCGACGCGCTGCCGCAACTCGGCGCCCTTTCGCGCGCGGGCCTGAAAGGCTGAGAACCAACGGGCGACCGGAATTTCAATCGCGTTTTATTTTTTTAGGCGTCACGCGATCAGGTAGTCCGCGACCGCCTCCTTGAGCGCCGTCGCGAAGGCTTGCGCCAGGCGCGATTGCGGGCGGTTCGCGGGGCGCAGCAGGGCGATGTCGAAACGGATCTCGGGCTCGAAGCGCCGGGTCACGACTCCCTCGTCGCGGAAATCCTCGGCGGTCAAGGCGTCGACGAAGGCGATGCCCGCGCCCTCGCGGACGAAATTGCAGCAGGCCGCGAACATGGTGGCCTCGAAGCGGACCCGGCGAATGACGCCCGCTTCGTGGAAGGCCGCGTCGAGTCGTCGTGTCGTCATATGTTCGCGGTAGAGCGAGATCAGCGGCTCGTCCTTGAGATCCCGTGGCGTGATCGTCTCCTTGGCGGTCAGCGGGTGTCCCTCGGGCAGGACGCAGACGCAACGCTGAATCAGGGGCTCCCACGCAATGGCCGGATCGTCGATCGGCATTTCCGCGAGCCCGAGATCGATCTGGCCGAGGGCAACCCATTCGCGGACCTTCACCGAGCTGCGGCTGTGCAGGCTGACGTTCACTTGCGGCCGGCCTTCGAGGAAACGGGTGATGACCCGAGGCAGAAGCCGAATGCCGGCGCCCGGCAGGCAGGCGATGCGCAGAAAGCCGGTCGTCATGCCGCGGATTTCATGGATCGCGTGGGTGATCTTGTCGAGGCTCGCGAAGGCGCGCTCGACCTCCTCGAGCAGAAAGCCCGCCTCGGGCGCCGGCACGAGCCGCCCGCGTCGGCGCTCGAACAGGGAGAAGCCGACGTTGCGCTCGAGATTCGCGATCAGCACGCTGACCGCCGGCTGGGAGACGTTGAGGCGGTCGGCGGCCTGCGAAACCGTGCCCGTCGTCATCAAGGCGCGGAACGCTTCGAGCTGGCGTAGATTGAGGCCGCGCCCGGCGCTGCGTTTCGAGGTCATTTCGAGAGTATAATCAATTTCTATAGAGTGATCATTTAATTGAATTTGACTTTATGATCGTACGCCCCGAGGATTTTTCGGAGCCCGTCGTCGGGGGGAGACGCCTGTCTCGGACGGGAAAAACAAAAAGGCGTGCGCGCGGACCGTCCGGCGGAGGGGCGGCCGGGCCTTTCAGGAGGGAGGCGATTGCGGCCGATGGACATGCCCAGCGCTGCGACTCGGGTCGAGCCGAACGCCGGCGCGGCCACGGGGCCGCGGGGCGCGCGCGTCGAGCTCGAACATCTGACCAAGTACTACGGCGACGTCGGCGCCAACCGCGACGTCAATCTCGACATCCGACCGGGCGAATTCCTGACCTTCCTCGGCCCCAGCGGTTCGGGCAAGACCACCGCCCTGATGATCATCGCCGGCTTCGTCGTTCCGACGGCGGGGGACGTTCGGATCAACGGCCGCTCGATCGTGCAGGTGCCGGTCCACAAGCGCGAGATCGGCATGGTGTTCCAGAACTATGCGTTGTTTCCGCATCTCAACGTGGCGCGCAACGTCGCCTTTCCGCTGGAGATGCGGAACCTGCCGAAGGCCGAGATAGCCCGTCGGGTCGAGGCCGTGCTCGATCTGGTCCGGCTCGGCGGCTTGCGCGACCGTCGGCCCAGACAGCTATCGGGCGGCCAGCAGCAGCGCGTCGCGCTGGCCCGGGCGTTGGTGTTCGAACCCAGCGTCCTGTTGCTCGACGAGCCGCTCGGCGCGCTCGACGCCAAGCTCCGCGAGGAGATGAAGCTCGAGCTCAAGCGCCTCCATCACAAGATCGGCGCGACCGTCCTGTTCGTCACCCACGACCAGGAGGAAGCACTGACCCTTTCCGACCGGATCGCCGTGTTCAACGACGGCGCGCTCGCCCAGGTGGGGACGCCGGACGAGCTTTACCATCGTCCGGCCGACCGCTTCGTCGCCGATTTCATCGGCGAGACCAATCTGCTCACCGGCCGCGTGGTCGCGGTCGAGGGCGACCGCTGCCGGGTCGCGCTGGCCTCCGGGATCGAGGCGACGGGCCGGCTGCGCGAGGGCTTTGCGAAGCCCGAACGCTGGGCGACCTACACCCTTCGTCTGGAAAAGATCACGATCGGCGACGCGGCCCGGGCCTGCGCCAACCGCTACGAGGGCACGGTCGAGGAGTTCCTGTTCATCGGCGATTCGACCAAATACCTGGTTCGCCTCGCCCCCGATCTCGAAATCACCGTCAAGTTGCCTGAAACCGGCGTTCCGCGGTTCACGGCGGGTCACCGGGTCGCGGTCGGCTGGAACGAAGGCGACATGCTTCTGGTCGAGACCGACAAGCCCCCCGAAGCCGCATCGGCCCCGTCCGGCGATTCGCCGAGCGGAGATGATTGAACGAACGATCAAAGGAGGACGAACACCATGAAACTGACCCGAAGAGCACTGCTCAAATCGACGCTCGCCGTACCCGCGCTCGCCGGGGCGGCCTATCTCGGCCCCTTCGGCATGGGGGGCGCGCGCGCCGCTCCGTCGATGGACCGCCTGAAGGCCGAAATCGCCAAGCACAAGGGCGGCAGCTTCACGGTCTCGTCCTGGGGCGGGAGCTTCCAGGAGGCTCAGCGCAAGGCGTTCTTCGCTCCGTTCTCCAAGGAGTTCGACATCGAGATCGTCGAGGACGGGCCGCCCAAGAACCCCAGGATCGTCGCCATGGTCAAGGCGGGCAACGTGACCTGGGACGTCTGCGACATCGGTTCCTACAAGGTCTACGGCCTGGGTCAGGACGGCTATCTCGAGAAGCTCGATTACAACATCATCGACAAGGAGGACGTGCTGCCCGGCTTCGCCCTCGACTACGGGATCGGGAATCTCAGCTACTCCACCGTGGTCGCCTACCGGACCGACGTCTACACCGACGACAAGCCGACCCACGTCAAGGACCTCTGGGATCTCAAGCGCTTCCCCGGCAAGCGCGCGATGCGCGACAACCCGATCGAGAACCTGTGCTACGCGCTTCAGGCCGACGGCGTGCCGGGCGATCAGGTCTATCCGCTCGACGACGCCAAGATCGAACGCGCGCTCAAGAAGCTCGACGAGATCCGCGATCAGGTCATCTGGTGGTCGTCGGGCGCCCAGGCGCCGCAGCTTCTCGCCAACCGCGAGGTCAACATGGCGACCGCCTGGAACGGGCGGCTCGACAAGATCATCGCCGAAGGCGTGCCGCTCGGCGTGGTCTGGAACGGCGCCCAGCTCATGGGCGATTCCTGGGTGATCCCGAAGGGCGCGCCCAACAAGGATCTCGCCATGCTGTTCATCGCCTGGTCGACCATGCCCGAGATTAACTGGCGGCTCAGCGACTACATCACCTACGGCCCGGTCAACCGCAAGGCGTTCAAGTTCGTCCGCAAGGAACGCATGGCGATGGTGCCGACTTCTTACGCCGACGTTCAGGTGCCCGCGGACTACGCCTACTGGGGGCCCAACTACAATCGCGTGGTGGGTATCTGGAAGGAGTGGCTTCTCGGCTGATCGCGGCGGCGCCCCCGGCGGGACTTTCGCGCCCGCCGGGAGCGCCTTTCGCGCGCGGGCAAAAGGAGGGCAGGGGATGACGACGCGGGCGGCGCTTCGAAGATGAGCACGACGGTTCTTTCGCCGGTACCCGGCGGCGTCGGCGCGTCGGCGGCCTTCGCGCGGCTCGAACGCAAGGAGCGGCTGATCCTGTTCGCTTTTCTCCTGCCGGCGATTGTCGTTCTGGTCTTCTTTTTCGTGATTCCCCTGATCACCTTCCTTTGGCAGAGCCTGTTCGACCCCGACTTCACGCTCGAACATTACATTCGGGCTTTCACGCGGCCGATCTACGTCAAGATCCTGTGGCGGACGCTTCTGGTCTCCACCTATACGACGATCGGCTGCCTGTTGATCGGCTATCCGATCGCCTTCGTCATGGCGCACAGCTCGGGCTGGCTGCGCATGGCGGTGATCTCGCTGGTGCTGATCCCGTTCTGGACCAACATCCTAGTCCGCATGTTCGCCTGGATGGCGCTGCTCGGCCGGCATGGGGTGTTCAACGAGAATCTGATGGCGCTTGGCATTATCGACAAGCCGATCCCGATGCTTTTCAACGAGTTCTCGGTGCTCGTCGGCATGATCCATTTCATGCTGCCCTACATGATTCTCCCGGTTTATTCGGTGATGACCGGAATTCCGCGGAACCTGACCGACGCCGCAGCCAATCTCGGGGCCAACTCGTACCGCACCTTCTGGCGGATCTACTTTCCGCTCAGCCTGCCCGGCGTCGGCGCGGGCAGCCTTCTGGTGTTCATCATCAGCCTCGGCTTTTTCGTCACGCCCGCGCTGCTCGGCGGGCCGAAGGACACCATGCTCGCGCAGATCATCGAGCTCGAGATTTCCGACACCCTGAACTGGGGGTTCGGCGCCGCGCTTTCGACGATTCTTCTGACCGTCACCATCGCGCTTTATGCGCTCTACGACCGGTTGATGAGCGTCGAGCGAATCTACGAGGGCAAGTGAGATGATGAACCTCTCCGGCCCGCTGACCCTTCCCAAGGCGCTGTTGTTCGCCTTCGTCGCGCTCGCGCTTCTGTTTCTGATCCTGCCGAACTTCATCGTCGTGCCGATCTCGTTCGCGCCGACCTCGTTGCTGGAGTTCCCGCCGCGCGGGTTCTCGATGCAGTGGTACGACAAGTATTTCACCCAGCCGGGCTGGGTAAAGGCGACCTGGACCAGCGTCTACGTCGCGATTCTGACCATGATTCTCTCGGTCACCATCGGCAGTCTCGCGGCCTACGGGCTGGTGCGTGGCGCTTTTCCCGCCAAGCGGCTTTTGAACGCGTTCTTCCTGTTCCCGATCATCATCCCGACGCTGGTCACGGCGGTCGCGATCTTCAAGCTGTTCTCGACGCTCAGACTGACGGGCACCTTCTTCGGCTTCGTCATGGGGCATTCGATTCTCGCGATCCCCTTCGTCATCACCATCATGACGGCCTCGTTGCGCGGGATCGATCCGGCGCTCGAGAACGCGGCGCGCAACCTCGGCGCGGGACGCTTCAAGACGCTGTGGCGGGTGACCTTTCCGCTCGCGCTTCCGGGGATGCTGTCGGCCGCGCTGTTCGCTTTTCTGGTGTCGTTCGACGAGCTTTTGATCGCCCTTTTCCTATCGAGCCCGCGCTTGAGCACCCTGCCCAAGAAGCTCTGGGACGGGATCAGGCTCGAGATCGATCCGTCGCTCGCCGCGGTCTCGACGATTCTGGTCGGGGTCAGCCTCGTCGTGCTCGCCGGAGCGGCGGTGCTCAAGGTTTATCTCGAGGGTCGCAATCGCTGACCGGGAGGGCGGCATGGCCTACGATCCGCTGACCGCCGAGGGGCCGGGCGTCGGCCTCGACCATCCGCCGAGCTACTGGGCGGCGACCGCCGGACCCGTGCCCGGGGACGACGGCCCGCTCGACGGCGACCGCGAAACCGACATCGCCATCGTCGGCGGCGGCTACACCGGGCTCAGCGCCGCCTATCACATCGCCAGCCTTCTGGACACGCGGCCCGTCGTGATCGAGGCCAATCGCTGCGGCTGGGGGTGCAGCGGCCGCAACGGCGGCTTCGCGCGCCCGATGCTCGGGCGGCTCGAGCTCGCCGACTGGATCGCCAAATGGGGCGTCGCGGGCGCGCGGGCGCTGTTCGCCGAGGCGCTCGCGGGGGTAGCCGAAACCCGCGAGCTGATCGCGCGAGGCGCGATCGCCTGCGATGCGTCGCCGCCGGGCGGGCTCTACCTCGCCCATCGCCCGAACCGGATCGCCGGGCTACGGGAAAAACAGCGACTTTTGCGCGAGATTTTCGGAGACGACGCGACGTTTCTCGACGCCGAGACCATCGCGGCCAAGCACTTCCGGGGTGCCGAGGCCTTCGGCGCGATGCGCGAGAACTGGTCGTTCGGGCTTCACCCGCTCAAGCTGGTTCATGGGCTTTTGCGGCTCGCGCGCGGCGCCGGCGCCGCGGTCCACGGCGCATCGCCGCTGCTCGGCTGGACCCGCGACGGCGACGGCCATGTCCTGACCACCCCACGCGCCCGACTGCGCGCCCGGCGGCTGGTGATCGCCACCAACGGCTACACCACGGAACATTTGTTTCCGCCGGTCGCGGGGCGGACCTTGCCGGTGCTTTCGAGCATCATCGTCACCCGGCCGATGACGCCCGAGGAGAAGGCCGAAACCGGTTTCGTTTCGACCGACGTGATGGTCGATACCCGCAAGGTCCGCCACTACTATCGGCGGCTTCCCGACGACCGCATTCTTTTCGGCGGGCGCGGCGCGCCGGGAGACGCCCCGGCCGTCCAGGCGCGCGACCGCGCGCGTCTGCTCGCGGCGCTCAAGCGCAAGTTCCCCGCGCTCGGCGACATCACGGCCGACTACCATTGGGGCGGCTGGGTCAACATCAGCTACGACTTCATGCCGCGAATCCATCGGCTCGAATCCGATCCGTCGGTGTTCTACGCCATGGGCTACAACGGCACCGGCCTCGCCACCGCGCTGCTCGCCGGGCGCCATCTCGCCGAATGCGTCGCCGGCGACGCCCAAAGCGTGCCGCCACAGTTGCGCGGCGCGCTTCCGCCCTTCCCCCTGCCGGCCTTTCGCCGTCTCGGCCAGCGTGCGATGGTACAGTGGCTTCGGCTTCGGGACCGGCTTTAGAACATGATGAGTTTAAGTCGGCACCGGCCCACTCCCCCGCCCGGCCACCCA
>CAZHDF010000125.1:0-10591 GCA_964531525.1 uncultured Alphaproteobacteria bacterium
CGCGGACCGGGGATACGAGAAGCGCCGATTCCATCAAAAGACATCCCGCTCTAGGTGTGGACCCTCAACAGGTTGTCCTCGGATAGACCGAGGCGGCTGATGGGCGGTTTTGCGTTCAGGCTAGCATGGGGTCTGTGCCAATTGTAGCCGTGGAGCCAGTCCGGCAGGTGCTTGGCGCGCTGGTCGGAGGTCTGGTAGGCCCGGGCATAGGCCCATTCGCGCAAGGCGGTCTGGATGAAGCGCTCGGCCTTGCCGTTTGTCTTGGGCGTATAGGGTTTGGTTCGGATGTGCTTGAGCCCGAGGTCTCGGCAGGCGTCGCGGAAGTCGTGTGATTTATAGCAGGCGCCGTTGTCGGTCATGACGCGCTCGACGGTGACGCCGAGGTTCCGGTAGTAGGCGACGGCGCTGTGTTTTTTCTCGTCGGGCAGGATCCGGCTGAAAGCGACGCGGGAGTTGTCGTCGATGCAGACATGGACGAACTCCCAACCGACGCCACGGCTGTTTCTCTGTCCCGTGCGGTCGCCGGTGATGCGGTGGCCGACGCGCTCGAAGCGGCCGAGCTTCTTGATATCGATATGGAGCAGCTCGCCGGGCTTGTCGCGCTCGTAGCGGCGCGTCGGTTCGGCCGGCTCGATGGCCTTGAGATTGTTCAAGCCGAGGCGGCGCAGGATGCGGCTGACGGTGGCCGGCGAGATGCCGAGTTCGCCGGCGATCCGCCTTCCGGTCCGGCGCTCGCGGCGCACCAGCTCCACTCGACTATGCCAGGTCAAGCGTGCATTCTTGTGAATGTCCATTCGGCCTCTCCTTGGAAACGGATGATACGGCAACCATCAGCTTCCTCGATCGGGGCCGAGTGGACAACCTATTGAGAGATCACATCTAGCGACCAAGCGGAAGCGCCGCCTGCGTGGCGCTTGAACGCAAGCGAAAACAGGGCCGTCGTCAGCGCCCCTTGGTCTCCCGCATCGCCGCCGCGCGCGCGCGCAGGGTTTCGAGAAGCGCGTCGCGGCCGTCCTTGAAGCCGCCGGCGACCCAGTCGTCCTCGATCTCGGCGAGAAGCCGGCCGACCTCGGGCCCCGGGACCATGCCGGCGGCGAGCGCGTCGGCGCCGCGCAGCGGGAAGGCGGGCGGCGTCCAGTCCTCGGCGGCGGCGATCATCGCGGCGAAGGCGGCGGCCGCGTCCGGCGCCTCGGCCCAGGCGAGCAGGACGAGGTCGACGAACGGCTCCGCGCCCGCGCGGTAAAGCGCCCGGCGAACGCCCGCGTCGTCGAGATCGGCCGCGACGACGACCCCGAGCGTCTCCTCGGGCGCGACCAGGACGGCGAGACGATCGCGCATCGCATTCGACAAGCGAAGCCGCGCGGCGACCCGCCCGGCCGCGTCCGCGCCGCCGCCGCCCGCGCGCAACAGGCGCGCGAGTCGGCGCGGGGCCTCGGGGGCGACCCCGGCGCGGGTCTCGGCGACGATCAGCGGGGCGAGCGCCGCCGCCGGTCCGGCCTCGGGCAGGACCTCGGCGAGCGCGCCGGTTTCCTCCATCAGCGTCACGGCCTCGACCGGGTCGGGCGCGGCGAGCAGGCGGAGAAGCTCGGCCGCGATCCGCTCGCCCGAGAGCCGGGGCAGCGCCGACGCCATCTCGCGGCAGGCGGCGAGCGCCTCGCCGTCGGCGGGCGGGCGACCGTACCAGGCGTAAAAGCGGAAGAAGCGCAGCAGGCGCAGCACGTCTTCCTGGATGCGCGCCCGCGCGTCGCCCACGAAGCGCACCCGGCGCGCGCGCAAATCCGCGAGCCCGCCGACCGGATCGTAGAGCGTGCCGTCGGCGTCGCAGTAGAGCGCGTTGATGGTGAAGTCGCGCCGCGCCGCGTCGGCCGCCCAGTCGTCGGTGAAGGCGACCCGCGCGTGACGGCCGTCGGTCTCGACGTCGCGCCGCAGGGTGGTGATCTCGAAACGCCTCGGGCCGATCACCGCGCTCACCGTTCCATGGGCGAGGCCGGTCGGAATGGCGCGGATGCTCGCCGCCGCGAGGCGCGCCATGACCGTCTCGGGCCGGGCCGGGGTCGCGAGGTCGATGTCGCCGGCCGGACGCCCGAGGATCGCGTCGCGCACGCAGCCGCCGACGAAGCGCGCCACGTCCCCCTTCGCCGTCAGCGCCGCGATCAGAACCCGGGTCTCGGGCGCGCGCATCCAGTCGGGAGGCGTGATCCGGCCGGCGGGCTTCATCGCCGCGCGCGCCCTATTCCGCCCGCCCGGGAACGATCACGCCGTTCTCCATATGCGGCGGCACGTAGACCGAGCCGGGCGGCGCGCCGCCGATGAGGCCGAAAACCACAAACCCCAGCGCCACCAGAAGAACGCCCGCGATCGCCAGCCAGGTGAACGGCGCGTCGCTCCAGGCGGGCTGCTCGCCGCCCGCGCGGCGCGCCCGCCAGCGCACCAGGGCGAGCCACAGCGCATAGGCGATGAACGGCAGCAAAAGCGGCAGAAGATAAGACAGAATCAGGCGGCGCATGGGCCGATCACCTCGCCGAGATCAATGATCATTCGTGCGGTCGCACCCCAAATGATACGGCCGTCGTAGTCGAGAATATGGGTCTCGCGACCGTCCGGACGGCATATCAGCCGCCGGTTCGCGGGATCGAGCAGGAAGGCGAGCGGAACCTCGAAAATTTCGGCGACCTCGGTCGGATCGGGCGCGAGGTCGACCGGCGGCGTCACCAGCCCAACCACAGGTATCACGGCGAAGCCGGTCGTGGTATCGCAGATCGGGAGCCGGCCCAGAATTTCGACTCGCTCGGCGGCGAGGCCGATCTCCTCCCGGGCCTCGCGCAGCGCGGTCGCGACCGGGCCGCGATCGCCCGCCTCGACCCGGCCGCCGGGAAAGCTGATCTGCCCCGCGTGATCGGAAAGATGATCGGCGCGACGCGTGAAAATCACCGTCGTGCCCTCGGGCCGCGCGACCAGCGGCACCAGAACGGCGGCCCGGATCAGGCCCGGCGGGGGCCGGCCGGGAACGACGGCGGCGAGGCGTTCGCGTATGCGCGCCGCGCTCACGCGCCCTCCCCGAGTCGCCCGAGAGGGAAGAAGCAACCCGCGCTCCAGACGCCGAACAAGGTTTCGCCGCCCCGCTCGCGCTCGACCCCGTGCTCGACGAGTTGATAGAACACCGCGCGCGCGATCAGCGCCTCGAGTCGGTCGCGCACCAGCACATAGGGCGCGGGCTCGCCGGTCTCGGGGTTCTCGGAAACCCGGATCGGGTGGTCGGCGTCGGCGGTCACCTCGTCGTCGAGATTGGTGCGAAAGCGCAGGCACTGGTCGCGGCCCTCGCCGGTGACCGTGAGAGCGACGGCAACGAAGGGCGCGTCGTCGACCTCGACCCGCCCCTTCTCGACCGGCGTGGTCAGCCAATAGACGCCGTCCTCGTCGCGCCCCAGAACCGAGGCGAACAGCTTGACCAGCGGTTTGCGACCGATGGGCGAGCCGTGATAGAACCACGTGCCGTCGCGCGCGATCCGCATGTCGAGATCGCCACAGATCGTGGGCTCCCGACGGGGCCGGGATTCGCTCGGTGCGTCCTTGGACCCCAGCGCTTCAGCGAAGGCGCCGAGAGCGACGACCGGAGAGGCGCTCTCGCCCTCGGGCGCATTCGCGGATGCGTCCTTTGATGCGTTCCCGGGGGGATCGGGGGGCGGCTTGCTCATTGTCGGGCCTTTTGCTCCAATGGCCGTTTCCGTCCGTCTTAGTTCGTGATCCGTCTTATTTGCGGCCTATTTATGGCCTATCCTACTCGAGGCACCCCGCCCAGCGTCACGGAGATCGTCCCCATGCCCCTCATGCCCGAAGCGTCGCCGACCTCGACCGAAGCCGCGAGCGAGTCGCCCACGCGGGACATGCCTGCGCGGGACATGGTCGAGCGGATCGACGCGCTCGCCGGCAAGATGGCGACGGTGCGCGAGTCCATCGGCCGCATTATTTTCGGCCAGCGGCACGTCATCGAGCAATCCCTTATCACGCTGTTGAGCGGCGGTCACGCCCTGCTTATCGGCGTGCCGGGACTGGCCAAGACGCGGCTGGTCGAAACCCTCGGCGTGGTGCTGGGCCTGAGCGAGAAGCGCGTCCAGTTCACGCCCGACCTGATGCCCGCCGACATTCTCGGCTCCGAGGTGCTCGAGGAATCGGAGACCGGGCGGCGCTCGTTCCGCTTCATCCAGGGGCCGGTGTTCTGCCAGCTCCTGATGGCCGACGAGATCAACCGCGCGAGCCCGCGCACCCAGTCGGCGCTTCTTCAGGCGATGCAGGAGCATGAAGTCTCGATCGCCGGCCAGCGCCACCCGCTGCCGACGCCCTTCCACGTGCTCGCGACCCAGAACCCGCTCGAACAGGAAGGAACCTATCCGCTGCCCGAGGCGCAGCTCGACCGTTTCCTGATGCAGATCGACATCCTCTATCCCGACCGCGACGCCGAGCGGCGCATGCTGATCGCGACCACCGGCGCCGACGACGCGCGCCCGGTCGAGGTCGTCACCGCCGCCGAGCTGATCGAGGCCCAGGGCCTCCTGCGCCGGCTGCCGGTCGGCGAAACCGTGGTCGAGGCGATCCTCGCCCTGGTCCGCGCCGGCCGTCCCGAGAGCAGCGAGTTCGAGGAGGTGCGCCGTCACGTCGCCTGGGGGCCGGGGCCGCGCGCGAGCCAGGCGTTGATGCTGGCGGTCCGCGGACGCGCGATCCTCGACGGCCGGCTCGCGCCCTCGGTCGACGACGTGATCGCGCTCGCCGGGCCCATCCTGCGCCACCGCATGGCGCTCAACTTCGCCGCCCGCGCCGATGGCGTGACCATCGACCAGGTGATCGAACGGCTGTGCGCGCCGCTTGGCTGAGCCTCGCCCCATGACGGCCCTGCGATGACCCCCGATCCGCTCGCGCGCCGGCAACGGGCCGAGCAGTTGGCGGCGACATTGCCGCCGCTTCTGGTCGCCGCCGAGCGGATCGCCTCGGTCGTCTCCCAGGGCGTGCACGGGCGGCGGCGCGTGGGCGGCGGCGAGACCTTCTGGCAGTACCGCCGCTACCAGCCGGGCGACGCCGCCCAGCGCATCGACTGGCGCCAGTCGGCCAAGCGCCGCCATGTCTTCGTGCGCGAGAACGAATGGGAGGCGGCGCAAAGCGTCTGGCTGTGGTGCGACGCCTCGCCCTCGATGCATTACCGCTCGGCCCTGGCGCCGGTCGAGAAGGCCGAGCGCGCGGCGCTTCTGCTGCTCGCGCTCGCGGTGCTTCTGGTGCGCGGCGGCGAGCAGATCGCGCTTCTCGGCGAGACCGGGCGGCCAACCACCGGCGGCGCGACGCTCAACCGCATCGCCGCGGCGCTCGCCCATGGCGGCGGCGACGACGCGGCGGCGAGCCTGCCGCCCGCGGCCGCCCTGCCGCGTCACGCCCAGCTCGTGCTGATCGGCGACTTCCTGGCCCCGTTCGAGCGCATCGAGGCGCTGGTTCGGCACTATGTCGGCGCCGGACTGCGCGGGCATCTGGTCGAAATCGTCGACCCCGCCGAGGAAACCCTGCCCTTCGTCGGGCGGACCGTGTTCGCCGGACTCGAGGGCGAGGGCGAGGTTCTGGTCGGGCGGCCCGAATCCCTGCGCGCCGCCTATGCCGCGCGCCTCAAGGCGCGGCGCGCGGCGCTCGCCGACCTCGCCCGCGCGGCGGGCTGGCGCCTCACGACCCATCACACCGACCAACCGGCGCAGGCGGCGCTTCTCGCGCTGTACACGGCCCTGTCGGCGGCGGGATAGGCGATGTCCGGGCCCGCCGTCTTCGCCTTCGCCACGCCCTGGATTCTGGCGGCGCTCGCGCTGTTGCCGCTTCTGTGGTGGCTGCTCAGGGTCACGCCGCCGGCGCCCAAGCGCGTGCCCTTGCCGACGATGCCCCTGCTGCTGGGCCTCGACCGCGAGGAGGAGACCCCGGCCCAAGCGCCGCCCTGGCTGATCGCGCTACGGCTCGCGGCGGCGGCGGCGTTGATCCTCGCGCTCGCCGGACCGATGCTCAACGCGGGCGCGACGCTCACCGGCGACGGGCCGCTGATCATCGCGGTCGACAACGGCTGGGCGGCGGCGCGGCGCTGGGATTCGCGCAAGACCGAGATGCTGCGCCTGATCGACCAGGCCGAGCGCGCGGACCGCTCGGTGATTCTGATTCCGACGGCGGCGAGGGGCGACGCGAGGTTGGATGAAGCCGCGCCGATGCGCGCCGCCGACGCCCGCGCCCTGGTCCAGGCGCTGGAACCCCGCCCCTGGGGCACCGACCGCGCGGGCCTGCGCGCCGCGCTCGGCCGCCTTTCGGTCTCCGGCCTGCCCGATGTCGTCTGGTTGTCCGACGGCCTCGACGACGGCGAGACCGCGGATTTCATCGCCGCGCTCCGCCGTCTCGGCCCGCTGCGCATTCTGACCGACCCCAAGGGCGACGCGCCGCGCCTTCTGCGCCCGCCGGAAAGCGGCCCCGGGGGCTTGCGGCTCGCGGTCGAGCGCGCCGGGACCCGCGCCGAAACCCTATGGCTCGCGGCCCGCGACGAGGACGGCAAGCTCCTGATCCGTCGCCCGGTCGCCTTCGCCAAGGGCGAGGCGCGCGCCGAGGTCGATCTCGACCTCCCGGTCGAGCTGCGCAACCGCGTCGTCCGCGTCGCGATCGAGGGCGAGCGTAGCGCGGCCGCCGTGGTGCTGCTCGACGAACGCTGGCGCCGCCGACCGGTCGGGCTGATCTCGGGCAGCCAGATCGAGGCCGACCAACCGCTGCTGTCGCCGCTTTATTACCTCGAACGCGCGCTCGCCCCGTTCAGCGAGCTGCGCAAGGGCGAGCTCGGCGCGCTGTTGCGCCGGCCACTCGCGGTGCTGGTGCTCGCCGACGTCGCCCGGATCGGCGCCGCCGACCGCGATGCGGTCGCGCGCTGGGTCCGCGCCGGCGGCGTGCTGCTGCGCTTCGCCGGCCCGCAGATGGCCGAGGGCGCCGACGATCTGATCCCGGTCGCGTTGCGCTCGGGCGGGCGGGCGCTGGGCGGGGCGCTGTCGTGGAGCCGGCCGGCGAAGCTCGCGCCGTTCGACGCCCGCTCGCCGTTCGCCGGGCTCGCGATCCCCGACGACGTGACCGTGCGCCGCCAAGTGCTCGCCGAACCCTCGCTCGACCTCGCCGCCAAGACCTGGGCGCGGCTCGCCGACGGTACCCCCCTGGTGACCGCCGAGCGCCGGGGCGAGGGCTGGATCGTGCTGGTTCACACGACCGCCAACGCGCGCTGGTCGAACCTCGCGCTTTCGGGCCTGTTCGTCGAGATGCTCCACCGCCTGGTGGGGCTCAGCCAGGGGATCGCGGGCGCCGGCAAGGGCGAGACGCTGGCGCCGCTCAAGACCCTCGACGGCTTCGGCCGCCTCGCCGCGCCGCCGCCCGAGGCGCGACCGATCCGCGCCGCCGATCTCGGCGAAACCCGCGTCGGCCCCGACCATCCGCCGGGCTTCTACGGCGTCAAGGGCGCGCGCCGGGCGCTCAACCTCGGCGACCGGATCGCCGCGCCCCGAGCGATTGCCCGCTGGCCGCTGACGGTCGAGCGGGCGACCCTCGGCCAACGCGGCGAGATCGACCTCGGCCCCTGGCTGCTGGTCGCGGCGGCGCTTCTGATTATCGCCGATCTGATCGCCGGGCTGGTGCTGCGCGGGCTGTTGCGGGGATCGTTGAGGCGCGCGGCGGGGCTCGGTCTCGTCGTGGCGCTCGCTTCCGGACTGCTCGCGCCCGTCCCGGCGCGGGCGGCCGAGAACGGCGACGCCTTCGCGCTTCGGGCGACGCTGCAAACCCACCTCGCCTACGTCGTGACCGGCGATGCGCGCATCGACGAGATCAGCCGCGCCGGGCTCACCGGGCTGAGCGAGGTTTTGCGCGCGCGCACCTCGATCGAGCCCGCCCCGCCGATGGCGATCGACGTCGAAACCGACGAGATGATCTTCTTCCCGCTGATCTACTGGCCGGTGACGGCGACCCAGCCCCGCCTCACGCCCAAGGCGGTCGCCAAGGTCAACCATTTCCTCAAGACCGGCGGCATCATCCTGTTCGACACTCGCGACCAGAACGCGCGGCTTTTCGAACGCGGCGGCGGGCCGGGAGCGGGCGCGCTGCGCGCCCTGCTCGAAGGCGTCAACGTCGGCCCCTTGCAGCCGGTGCCGCCCGAACATGTGCTCACGCGCGCGTTCTATCTTCTCCGGGACTTTCCCGGGCGCTGGACCGGCGGACGGGTCTGGGTCGAACGCCACGAGGGGGGCGTGAACGACGGCGTCTCGCCATTGGTGATCGGCAGCCACGACTGGGCCGCGGCCTGGGCGATGGACGAACGCCGCCGGCCGCTGTACGCGGTCGTCCCCGGCGGCGAGCGCCAGCGCGAGCAGGCCTTTCGCTTCGGCGTCAACCTGGTGATGTACGCCATGACCGGCAACTACAAGGCCGATCAGGTGCATCTGCCCGCGATTCTCGAGCGGCTCGGCCAATGAGCGCCGCCCAATGACAACCGCACTCTCCTCGATCGCCTTCGCGCCGCTCGTCCCCTGGCCGCTGATCGCGGCGCTCGCGGCGTTGGCGCTCGCGGCGCTGGGGCTGGCGCTGTTTCGCCGCGCGCGCGGCAGTTGGTGGCGCGCGCTGGGGCTCGGCGCGATGCTCGGCGCGCTTCTCAACCCGGCGCTGGTCGAGGAGACCCGCCGCCCGCTCGCCGACGTCGCGGTGGTGGTGGTCGACGATTCGCCGAGCCAGCGGGTGGGCGACCGGAGCGCGCGGACCGAGACCGCGCTGGCGAGCCTGCGCGCCCGGCTCGCGGCGCTTCCCAACCTCGAGGTCCGCGAGGTCCGGGTCTCGGAGGTCTCCAAGACCGAGGGCGCGGCCCCGGCCTCGGGCACGCGCCTGTTCGCGGCCCTTCGCGACGCGCTCGCCGACGTGCCGCGTCGCCGGCTCGCGGGCGTCATCGCGCTGACCGACGGCCAAGTTCACGACGCCCCCAAGAACGCCGAGACGCTCGGGCTCGATGCGCCGTTCCACGTGTTGCTGACCGGTCGCCGCGACGCCGCCGACCGCCGCCTGATCGTCGAGAGCGCGCCGCGCTACGGGATCGTCGGCGACAAGCTTTCGCTGCGTCTGCGCGTCGAGGACAGCGTCCCCGGTCCCCGGCTCGCCCGGGTCACGATCCGGCGCGGCGGCGGCGCGGCGCGAGTCGCGCGGGTTCCCGTGGGCGAGAGCCATACCATCACCTTCACCCTCGACCGCCCGGGGCCGACGGCGATCGCGCTCGAGGTCGAGGACGGCCCCAACGAGCTGAGCCGAATCAACAACCGCGCCGTGGTCGAGATCAACGGCGTGCGCGACCGGCTGCGCGTCCTTCTGATCTCGGGCGAAGCCCATGCCGGCGAGCGCGTCTGGCGCAACCTGCTCAAGGCCGACCCGTCGGTCGATCTGGTGCATTTCACCATCCTGCGCCCACCCGAGAAGCAGGATGCGACGCCAATCCGCGAGCTGGCGCTGATCTCGTTCCCGATCCGCGAGCTGTTCCAGGAGCGGCTCGAGGACTTCGACCTGATCATCTTCGACCGCTATCGCCGTCGGGGCGTGGTGCCGCTCAGCTATCTCGGCAACATCGCCCGCTACGTCGAGAAGGGCGGCGCGCTGCTGACCGCGGCCGGACCGTCCTTCGCCACGCCCTTGAGTCTGTTTCGCACGCCGCTCAACGCGGTCCTGCCGGCCCAGCCGACGGGCGGCGTGTTCGAGCGCGGCTTCCGCGCCGAGCTGACCGAGATCGGCCGCCGCCACCCGGTCACCGCCGATCTTCCCGGCAGCGGCGGCGAGAACGGAGACGCGGCGCGCTGGGGCCGCTGGTTCCGCCAGATCGACGTCGAGGCCGATCGCGGCCAGGTGCTGATGAAGGGCGTCGGCGGGCGGCCGATCCTGGTTCTCGACCGGGTGGGCCAGGGGCGCGTCGCCCAGCTTCTCACCGACCAGATGTGGCTCTGGGCGCGGGGCTTCGAGGGCGGCGGCCCCCAGGCCGAGCTCTTGCGCCGGCTCGCGCATTGGCTGATGAAGGAGCCCGACCTCGAGGAGGAGGAGCTGCGCGCGAGCGCCAAGGGGAACCGCATCACGATCCTGCGCCGCAGCGTGGGCGACGGCCAGGGCACGGTCGCCGTGGTCTCGCCTTCGGGACGACGCCGCGAGGTCGCGCTCGAACCCGCCGGCGAGGGCCGCTGGAGCGCGACGCTCGCTGTCGACGAGCCCGGCATGTACCGGATCCGGGAAGGGGCGCTCAGCGCGATCGCCGCGGTCGGCGACGTGAACCCGCGCGAATACGCCGATCTGCGCGCGACCGACCGGCTGCTCGCCCCAATCGCCGAGGCGACCGGCGGCGCGGTGGTCTGGCTCGACGACGGCGCGCCGCCGCTGCTGCGCAAGACGCGCCCCGGGCGCGACACCGCCGGGCGCGGCTGGATCGGGCTGCGCGCCAACCGCGATTACGTCGTTACCGGCATCCGCCAGGCGCCGCTGCTACCCGTCTGGCTGGTGCTCGCGCTGGCGCTCGGCGGGCTGATGCTCGCCTGGCGCG